>JADCJL010000076.1 GCA_020247055.1 Acidobacteriaceae bacterium
ACGAACCCTCCACCATGTACGGCCCCCTCCAGGGTGAAGGTTGCCTCCCCGCCGACGCCTCCCCCCTCACCCTCGACCTCAAAGACCGCAACCTCCCCTTCCTCCTCGACCCCAAAGACCGCCCCCGCTTCGACCGCCGCTGGGAACTCCTCAACCGCATGGACACCTCCCGCCACTCCCTCAACGACCTCTCCCCGGAAGGCATGCGCCAGTTCCACAGCTTCGGCCGCGCCGTCCACAAAATGATGATCAACCCCGCCATCTCCTCCGTCCTCCAAACCTCCCCCGAAGAACGCGCCGCCTACGGCGCCTCCCCCTTCGGCGACGCCTGCCTCATCGCCCGCAACATGGTCGCCGCCGACGCCGGCGCCCGCTTCCTCCTCGTCACCCAACCCGGCTGGGACCACCACGGCAACATCTACGGCAAAGACGGCAAAGGCGGCCTCTACAAAACCTGCGCCGACTTCGACGCCGCCCTCTCCGCCCTCCTCCTCGACCTCCGCCGCCTCAACCTCCTCTCCTCCACCCTCCTCGTCGTCTCCGGCGAATTCGGTCGCACCCCCGGCGACCTCACCCCCCTCGCCGGACGCGAACACTACGCCGACACCATGTTCGTCCTCTTCGCCGGCGCCGGCGTCAAAGGCGGCCGCCTCCTCGGCGCCACCGACCCCACCGCCGCCCGCATCACCGACTTCGGCTGGGCCCCCCGCCGCCCCGTCTACCCCGAAGACGTCTGCGCCACCATCTACAGCGCCCTCGGCATCGACCACGCCAAACGCCTCACCAACACCCCCTCCGGCCGCGACTTCCTCTACATCGACCCCGCCGCCGGCGCCAAAACCATCAACTTCCGCGAAATCTCCGAACTCTACTCCTAACCCCCCACGCCCCTACTCCCCCCCATCCGCAAACGCCCGCCACCTCTTCGCCAGCTCCGGCTTCCCCCCCATCCCCGGAGCCCCCGTGTACAGCATCGATAAGTTCCGCGCCGCCATCCGGTGCCCCCCCTCCGCCGCCTTCTTCAGCCAACGCTCCGCCTCCCCAAAGTTCTGCTCCGTCCCGTTCCCCACCACATACAACATCCCCAACCGCGCCGCCGCCCCCACATCGCCCCCCTCCGCCGCCGCCCGCGTCTCCGCAAAACTCCCCAACGGCCCGTACCCCGCCGCCTTCGCCGTCATCTCCGCTAACCACCGCTCCCATCCCCCCTCCGGCTCCCGGTTCTGCTTCCGCCCCAAATCCCCCCGAAAATCCCGGTCCCGCATCGTCGCCAGCGCGTTATTCACCATCGTCCGCAACTCCTCGTCCGGATCCTGCAACAGCCCCACCAACGCCGCAAACACCGCCGCATCCTGCTGCACCCCCGGAATCTGCAGCCGCATCGCCGTAATCAACCCGTCCACCGCCAGCTCCCGGTACGGCCCCGCCCCCCGCGCCATCCGGATCAACGCCGCCTGCGCCGCCTGGCTCCGCCAGTTCGCATTCACCGCCAACACCCGCACCGTCTCCGGCGTCGCCGGCAAACTCCCAATCGCCGCCAACGCCTCCTCCCCGCAGTTCGTCTGCCCGCACACCCGCACCGCCTCCGGCGTCAACCGCCGCTTCACCACCGCCCCCGCCGCCGCTCCCCCCACCAACGCCAACCCCGCCCCCGTCCCCTTCTCTAACAACGCCCGCTCCCCCGCCGACAACGGCAGCCGCTTATTCCGCTGCGCCACCGCCCACCCCACCGCGTCATCATTCGTCACCGGATGATACGTCCGCTCCCCCAAATCCGGTACCTCCCGGTAAATCACCGGATACCCCTTCGCCTGCACCCGGCTGTACCCGTCCCGCACGTTCGTTAAATGATGCGCCAAATCCCGCAGCCCCAGCACCATGTAAATCCCCGGCCCCTCCCGCTCCGCGTCAAACGGCTGCACGTGCGACGGCATCAGCCACCACGTCCAGCTGTAGGAAATCGACGCCGCGTACAAATCCGGAAACGACATCGCCATCTGCCCCGCAATCTTCCCCCCCTCGCCCTTCCCGTACAAATACACCCGCCGCGGATTAATCGGGTACGTCTTCTTCGCCCACTCGAGCAACCGCTTTACCGGCTCATGGTCCGCCACCCCAAACTTCCGCTCCTGCGGATGCGCCCCCACCACCACAAACTGCTCCGCCAACCCCAACCGCTCCAACGCCGCCCGCACCGGCAACATCTCATCCCCCGTCGGCCGGTCATGCTCCGGGAAACACAAAAACAACCCCACCTGCCGCCGCGGATCCCCCGTCCCCGCCGGCGCCAACCCCGCCGGCGCCGCCACCGCATACCGGATCACCGTCCGCCCCGCCCCGTCCTTCAACTCCTGCTCCGGCGGCGTCAACCCCCACCCCGCCACCCAGCTCCCCATCCCCACCAGCGCCCAGCGCACCATCACCTGCATTCCGTTTTTCATCCCCCCGACTATATCGAATTTCCTCCCCCCTCCAAACTGGACCATTTTGGTCGCCTTATGCTACGCTGAACTCGTGCCTGCAAACTATTTGCAACTGCCTCTTGTGGTTCTGGCCGTTGCCGTCCTTCTCCCCGCCCAGCCCGCTGCGGTTCTCACCCCGGTCACCGGCCAGCTCGCGGACGCCTCGGGCGCCGCGCTCCCCGGCGCCCGCCTCGCCGCTCTCCCCCAGTCCGGCGGCCCGGAAACTGCCGTCCTCGCCGGCCCGGCCGGCCGCTTCACGCTGCGGCTCGCCCCCGGCGCCTACCGTCTCGAAGCCACGGCCCCCGGCTTCACCCCGCTGCGCCGTACGCTCTCCCTCGGCGAAACTCCGTTGCAACTGGATCTCACCCTGGCCATCGCCCCGCTCGCCGAAACGCTCCGGGTCTCGGCCGGCCGCATCCTCTCCTCCGGCGCGGACCTGCAGCGCCTCCCCGGCTCGGCCGACCTCCTCTCGGCCGAACTCCTCCGCCAGAGCAACGTCATGACCACGGAAGAAGCCCTCCGCAAGGTCCCCGGCGTCCACGCCCGCGCCGAAGACGCCTTCGGCCTCCGCCCCAACGTCGGCATCCGCGGCCTCTCCCCCACCCGGTCCACCAAGCTCCTCCTCCTTGAAGACGGTCTCCCCCTCTCCTACGCCCCCTACGGCGACAACGCCTCTTACTACCACCCGCCCATCGACCGCTTCGACTCCGTTGAAGTCCTCAAGGGCGGCGAGCAGATCCTCTTCGGCCCCATGACCATCGGCGGCGTGATCAACTACCTCACCCCCCCGGTCCCGGACCGCCGTTCCGGCTCGCTGCTCCTCACCGGCGGCAACCGCGACTACGCCAACGCCCACGCCCGTTACGGATCCAGGTACAAGTCCACCGGCTGGCTCCTCGACCTGCTCCGCAAGCAGGGCGAAGGTCTCCGCGACAACACCCGTCACGGCGTCACGGACCTCAACGCCAAAACGCTCACCACCCTCACCCCGCGGCAGACCCTCGGCCTCCGTTTCAACGCCTACACCGAAGACTCGAACCTCACCTACTCCGGCCTCCGCGACTCCGAGTTCCAGTCCGCCCCCCGCTCCAATCCCTTCCGCAACGACTACTTTGACGTCCGGCGGTACGCCGGCGCCCTCACCCACACCCTGGCCCTTGCCGACCATCTGGTGCTGAACACCAACGCCTACGCCTCGGCCTTCCTCCGCGACTGGTGGCGTCAATCGAGCAACTCGGCCCAGCGCCCCAACGACGCGGCGGACCCCGCCTGCGGCGGCATGGCCAATCTGCTCACGACCTGCGGCAACGAGGGCCGACTCCGCTACTACCACACCTGGGGCATTGAGCCGAAGATGAAAATGACTTACAACGTCGGCCCCGCTGCGAACGAACTCGACGCCGGCGTCCGCTACCACGCCGAACGCCAGGAGCGCTACCAAAAAAACGGCCCGCTCCCCACTTCGCGCGACGGCGTCCTCGTCGAAGACAACGACCGCACCGCCAGTGCCACCTCCTTCTTCCTGCAAAACCGTTTCACTTTCGGCAACCTGGTCATCACCCCCGGCCTGCGTTTCGAGTCCGTCGATTTCCGCCGCGTGAACTATCTCAATGGAGCCAGGGGCCAGGTCCGCCTGAACCAATGGATCCCCGGCCTAGGAGCCGCCTACACCGTAGCCAACCGCCTCACGCTCTTCACCGGCCTCCACCGCGGCTTCGCCCCGCCCCGCGTTGAAGACATTATCAACAACAACACCGGAGCCTCCGTCGATCTCGCCGCCGAACTGAGTTGGAACTATGAGGCCGGCGCCCGCCTGAACCTGCCGGGAGACTTGAGAGCGGAAGCGACCTTCTTCCGGATGAACTTCGAAAACCAGATCATCCCGGCGAGCGTCGCCGGCGGCATCGGAGCCACTCTCACCAACGCCGGAGCGACGCTCCACCAGGGAACGGAGCTAGCCGGCACCTGGCAAATGAACCGCCTCCTCCCCCGCCGCCACCAGGTGGCGCTCAGGGCCGCCTGGACATCCTTACCTGTAGCCCGCTTCGCCACCGACCGTTTCAGCAACGTCCCCGGCTTCACGAATGTCAAAATCACCGGCAACCGCCTCCCCTACGCCCCCGAGAACTTATTGTCGGCGAGCCTGACCTACACCCACGCCAAGGGCGTGAACGTAGTGGTAGAGAACGTCTACACCGGAAAGCAATTCGCCGACGACCTGAACACCGTAGGAGGAACCCCCGACGGCCAGCGCGGCCTAATCCCGGGCAACGCTCTCTGGAACGCCTCCCTGAACGTGCCGGTAGGCGACAAAACCACCCTCTTCGCCACGACAAAGAACCTAACCGACCGCCTGACCATAGTAGACCGCAGCCGCGGCCTCCTCCCCGGCATCCCCCGCCTAGTCCAATTCGGCTTCCGCTTCACCTTTTAGAAACGACGGACGCCACCCTAGCCTTACGGCCGTCGATTCCTGTCTACAAGGCAGCCCCAAGGCTTCGAAACACTACCTCGGAATGTTCCCGGACTTGCCACGCTCGGCCAACCGCACTCAATCCGTCTGGCTTGAGTCTATCTGCCTGGTTCGCATCTCCTCGAGCACGGCCGTCAAACCATCCGTGTTGCTGCGGGCCTTTTTCTTCGCCCGCTCTTCTACTGCATCGAACCACTGATATACACACGTGACGGCGACACCAATCGATACCATAATCAGTCTCGGACCAATTCGAAAAGGATGCAGCCAAACAAGACTCGAAAACAACATGACCGGTACCATGATGACGGTCATCGCCAGAGACAAAATTCGCAGAATATACATGGCATAGAATTCCTTCGCTCGCCCACCGTGACACGAAGGCTCCACGATTTTCCATCATACCCGAACTTGTCGTGCGAGCCTGCTACCCAGAAGGCTATCGATCGTCCATCGCTCGCATGTAATCCCGATTAGTCTTCTAAAGCATCGCCCTCAACACATTACGAGGGCACCGCCAAGAGAAATCGGTGCGGTTCGAGTGGGTACTTGCGGCCAACTTTGCTAAGATTGATCGCCAGCTTACCACCATCAAGTGTTGTAAGGGGGATGTGCCAATACAACCGTGACTCCTCGCGTTCCGTAGCATTAAAATTGGCGGCGTTCTCCGCAAGCCACCTCTGAGGTATTGCAAACGCCGATTCCAAGCCCATACAAGCAAGGATCAGGTAGCCGTCACCCTCGAGGAGGAACTCATCCCACTTCGGATGATAGGCAAACCAGTAGGGCTGATAGTCGTTATTATAGCGCTTCGATACGGTACAACAGGCGCGAAGGACCTTATCGGCACTCCAAAAATAGCTCCGGCCGCGACGGATAAGCTCGGTGCCCTTAAAACTCGAAAAGCCCCTGATGGCAAGATCCTTCATATCTTCAATAACCGCTCGAGCAGTCTTCTCCTGAGCCTGAGCGACGATCCCCTCAGCTGCGGCTACAGAACCTGCAGGTTCAAATTGAGATTCCTCTTGCTGACTCTCGACATCTGCCGCCGTCGTGAATAGTATCTCAATGATCCTATCGACCTTTGTATACTCGAACGGACGAAGAACTTGATGGATCTGACGCACCGTCGCCATATCATCCGATTTCGCTCGGATCTGAACAAGTTTGATCAGGCTATCAATACTAATCAAGCGAATGTCCCACGCAAAACGGGAACCACGCACCTGGGCCTCCAAAGCTCCCGTGTCCTCCCGACCGACAACAATCAGAATCGAAGAATCGCGACTTATCGGATTCGGAGCCTGGGCAATCAGCTCCTCTCGGTACTCACTTGTCTTTTCGAGCGGAAACGTATATGCATCCGTGCTCTTTACCTCCACAACTAGCTCAGACTCGCCGTTAAACCGCCAGATCCCATCGAATCCTATTGCATTCTTACGCCCTTGGTATAGACCATTCTCCACTTCAAAGTCGAGACGGCGCCCAAGCTCGTTAACCACATCCTGCAAGACCGATCCACTCTTCTGGAATGGCGTTTCAAGGCACTGGCGCGCGTACGTAAACAGCGATTGTGATGGCACCAAAGCCAGGAATTCTCGGAATTCAAATGAGGCCGGGCTCCCATCGCGCAGGTTTCCATCGCCCGCATTCGAGACAATCTGCTGTATCGTCTGACCTAGGACAATCTCAGGATTGCTTCGCCAAAAGTGAAGTATTGCCACAAACACATCTCCAACAGATTCAACGCAACCACCGAGAGCGCAACCACAGGTCGCCGTTACACCACCGGCGTTGTAGACACTCGGCCTCCCGGCCCTCGCATCGAAACTGCCATCACCACACGCTGCCACCATACAGTAACACAATCCAATCCGCCTTGCAGATCGAACGGAACGCTTAAGGCGTACAACAACCACCCTCCACAGTCCGTGGTTGATGTTGGCTCGCGCTGCCAAAATCAATTGATGCTGAAAATCTCTCCTCGTAAAATCGGGTATGGCGTTGGCAACACGCAAGCAACGGATCCGCCAGGAGACATTGTGGATCGCCAAACAGGAGTTGCCGGCCTCGGCCGCTCACCCCTTCTACACCCGGCTCAATGAACTGCTCGACGCCGAAGAGTTCGACGAGTTCGCCGCAGCCGCCTGCAAACACTTCTACGCCAAGAAAAGGGGCCGGCCCAGCCTCACCCCGGGCCTCTACTTCCGCGCCCTCCTCGTCGGCTATTTCGAGGGCATCGATTCCGAACGTGGTATCGCTTGGCGGGCCTCCGATTCGCTCGGCACCGGCCACATTCTGGGAATCGGACTCGACGAACGCAGCCCCGATCATTCCACCCTCTCGCGCACGCGCCGGATGATCGACGTCGAAACGCATGAGCAGGTCTTCGGGTTTGTTCTGCGCGTGATTGCTGCGCGGGGATTGTTGAAGGGCAAGACCATCGGCGTGGTCGCCACGACCCTCGAAGCCAACGCGGCCATGCGCAACATCGTTCGCCGGGACACCGGCAACAACTACCAGCAGTTCCTAACGGGATTGGCCAAAGAGTCGCGCATCAAAACGCCAGCGCGCGAGCAGCTGTCCCCGTTGGACCGGAAGCAGAACAAGCGCATGTCGAATGAGGACTGGGAGCACACGCACGACCCGGATGCGCGGATTGCAAAAATGAAGGACGGCTCCGCGCACATAGCCCACACGGCCGAACACGCGGTGGATTTGGAGACAGGAGCCATTGTGGCGTTGACGCTGCAGGGGGCCGACTTGGGCGACACGACGACGATGAGGGAGACGGTGGCCGAGGCTGGCAAATGGATCGCCGAGACGGCGGCGGCCGTGAAAAACGAGGCGGAGGGCAAGCGGGTGAACGCGGTGGGTCCGCACGAGGTGGTGGCGGACAAGGGTTATCACAGCCATGCGGTGCTGCGGAAGCTGGGTGAGATCGGGGTGCGCAGCTACATTCCCGAGCCAGAGCGGGGACGGCGACGAAGAAGAAGGCCGTTTGTGGGAACCGGCGGCAGGGCGAGTACATTGAGCGGTCGTTTGCGCACCTGTATGAGACGGGGCGATGCGGCGGACCACTTACGAGGGCGGGATAACATCCGGAGGCGGATTCTGATTCACGCCAATACGTTATATCAGGGTCTGGTATTGCGGGGCCTGTTCCAGGTCGGAGCGCCCCCGGGGGTCCAGGGGCGGAAGAACCTGGTTATCAGCGACATCTGCGCTTGGCACCACACTTTGGTGGCATGTTTCACGCACAGATGCCTCGACTACGGCCTGAGAGATGCACTTGGTCCGAAAAAGCCGTTTATGAGACATTGGGCACTGCTTCTGGCAGCTTGAGACGGGATTCCGGAAAATGAACACTTTTGCCACGGGCTGTCAAGGTGCAGCCTCTATCGTGTGTAGCCCCTATCGCCTGGACCTTACACATCCTCGCACCTTCCCTACAGCCATCAATCTCCAACGACCATTCCCCTACCGCACTTCCAAAGCCTTCGAGCCCCAACGCGGTGGTACACTCCAAAGCCCCACAGGGCTTCTCTCAGGGTGAACCGACCTCCAGAGACAGCAAGACTGAGCGCCCCCGCTACGACTCCCGGGGTCCGTTCCGCGCCGATCGAAACCATCACAGGAGAAACGTTTCAGCCGCTTCACAAAGCAGACACAACGCGCCTATCTGGCGCACGGTACAACGATACAACCACCTCGTAACCTCTAATCTCTTCCCGTTGTATACTACTTGACGGCTCTCCGGAACAGCGACATGTCACCATCCTCGCTCGCCGCGTCACAGTACCCTTCTTTTTGTGCGACTACTGCAGCGCCAACATACCTAGACCTGGCGGCTCGCAGCATCACAGTCCGGGCTGTACGGTTCCCAAATCCAGCCTACTTCGTGACGATTGAACCAGCCCCCATACGACCGACCTCCTTCCAACAGACCCATTTTCCACCAGTGCCAGCTGATCTCAGATGTTCCTGCGTAACATCATCACAACAACCCCGGCCAAGTCTGGCCATTGGCACACCTATTTGTGTCACCCAGATCTTTCCACTTATATAATTAACAAGCCATGACAACATTTCTCCAACTCGTCGTTCTGACATGCCTGATTGGACTAACACTCTATTTTGTCAACTTCTTTTACTTGCCATGGCGCAACCTCTCAAAACAATTGCTGCGAACAATAAACCGCTTAGATCACCTCCGACAAACTACCGCAACACCGATTGTGGAGTTACGGCTACTCGATGAAATCTTCGCCGAGAGCCCCAATCTTGAGCATCAGTGGCACGAATACCGAGCGACGCTCCATCCGGAACGAATTGATGACGAAAGCGGGTTTCATAAAATCGTACGCTGGCGCTCCACCACCATACCGGCCACTTTTTTTGCGGAGCAGCTCATCGTTGACACACCCCTGAATGCAGACTTTTTTAAACACCTCCCAGGCATCTTGACTGGTCTTGGAATTATTGGTACCTTCGCAGGACTAATCCCAGGACTCCAATCATTCAACGGCCAGGATTTCGGCCAGGCGCAGACAAAACTTCAACAGCTTCTGCTAGAGGTCGGCCATGCATTCATCGTATCAGCAACTGCGATTACTCTCGCGATGCTTGCAACATTATTTGAAAAATGGATGATCACGAAGGCCTACGCCAGCGTAGAAGCAATCCAAAAACGCCTGAGTCTCTTCTTCGAACCCGGCTCTAGTCAAGAGTATTTAGAGCGCCTAACACAGGCAGCTGAAACATCAGCAACACAAGCAGCGCAGATCAAGGACTCTCTCGTTGCAGACCTTAAAGAACTCTTGACGTCTTTAGCTAATAAACAAATGGAGGCCCAGCTACTTCATACTGGCCAACTATCCGACCGCCTCGGCAAGACCATTTCCGACACCCTTCGTGAGCCTCTCACCACCATGACCCAAGCCGTCAACAATGTCACAACCAGCCAGGCTGCAGCCGTCGACAACCTGCTGAAGGCCACCCTTCCTGAGTTCAAAAGCTCTATGGAGAACATGCTCGGCCCTCAGTTAGGGGCCCTTCAAAAGATCCTCTCCTCCACTAACGAGGCAATAACAAACGCGGCGACCGAATTCAAAAACGCACAACAGACTTTAAAGGTGGCTGGTACTGATGCCGTAACAGGCATGGGGTCGAAGCTAACGGACATAATCGACGAACTAGAAACACGACAAGACACAATGAACGGCCTCATGAAAGCTTTCATAGCCGACATTGCCACCAAAACATCACTTCAGCAGACCGACATCTCAAAACAGTGGAACACTTCCTTGGAATCGTTTTCGAAAACCGTAACCACTGCAATAGACTCACTCAAACAACAAAGCAGCAGCACACTTGATTCCCACAAGGAGCGCGAGACAGCACTCCACACAGAGTCCACTGCTGTAATTACCGCGTTGTCAAGTACTCTCACTGACCTCCTCAATACCACAGCGAGTACCATGATCAGCCTTAACACAGCCATAGCTGACTTAACACAAGTGACTACAAATGCGATCACCAGAATGAACGACGGTGCCGACATGATTTACCTCGCATCCAGTGACTTTGCGAAATCAAGCACGACTGTCGCGGCCACGATGGCTACCGCTAATCAATCAACAAACACCCTCAAATCGGCCGCGATTGACCTTCTAAACGTCAGCCAGCAGGTCAATTCCGCATCGCAAGCCTTCGAAAGCACAGCAGATGCCGTCGCAAACACACTAGCGGAATTGCGAACAATAGTGCAAACCGCAAAACGGGATGCTACGATGACCACGGAGCTCGTGGGCCGCCTAGAGAAAGCAGCAAGCACCCTCGCGCAGGCCAAGATCCAGGCCGACGATTATCTCAAGCATGTAAGCGACGTGTTGATAAAAGCGCATGAATCGTTTGCTGATGCTATGGCTCGATCATTACGGGAGGGAAATCGAGCGTGGCAAGCTGAGTTATCCAGTGCAGTGTTACTTCTGTCCGGAGCGATCAAGAATCTCGGCGATACCATCGACGATATCCCTGTAAGGAAATAGACCTGTGTTTGGAATGATGACAACGCGCCCTCGTCGCAAGGCAGACGAGGCAGAAAAACCCTTCTGGATCTCTTATGCTGATCTCATGACCTCTCTGATGGTGCTCTTCTTAGTTGCAATGTCTGTCGCATTGATAGCCGTCTCCAAGGAAATAGCCGACCAGTACCGAGACACAAGAGAGATGTCTAGAGGCATCGACGCATGCGAGGCAGGGCTTCGGCGAGGACTAAAACAACAGGCAGATTTTGATCTTCGCGATCACGTAATCAGGTTCCGCGAGGAACAATTTCTTTTCGACTGGGATAAAGACACCCTAGGGTCGGCAGATCAGGAGACGAGACTACGCCGACTAGCGAGGAGAATCCTCCAAGTAGCCCAGGAGCCGGCCTGTGAGCGTTGGCTCAAACGTGTGGTTGTTGAGGGGTTTGCGAGTGATTCTGGAACGTATCTACACAACCTGAACCTAAGTTATCGGCGTTCGCAACGCATTCTATGCGTTTTACTCAACCCAAACGCTCCCGACAACCTTTCACAAAAGGAACGCTCCCTTGTCCGCAGCTATTTCTTTCCGGGTGGGTCCTCCTTCAATACCAGGCGGGAGGAAGCAAGCAAAATGCAGCGGGTGGAACTCAAGCTGGAGTTCCGTGGGTTAAGGGACCCGATAGAACAAATGCCACTTCCCAAAGACGACTACAACGGATGCCCAAACGACCGAAGCTAATCCAGCCCCTCTCTGCACTCCAAAACGCTTTACAGTCTTTGTTCGTTTCATATGCTTCTCGGCTTCCTCCCGGCTACTGGAGCGACAGTACTCCCGTGGCCAATGCGCGAAGAGAAATTGCTCGCATTCACGACAGCGCCGCTGTCGCAGCAAACCCACGTACGATCAACGACACCTTAATTGCTTTTCGCAAATCATCTACCGTAGCTGGACGTCGGGAATTAAAATACATTTGTTTGGGTCTCACTACGATAATCCATGGACGCTGGATGATCGCAGAAAACCCTGAGCTTGTTGCGGTCATCCTTCGACAAGTTGAAGCCGAATCTGATCGAGTTCGCAGAATCCGCTTGTTTCAGGCACTTCTATCTGCCTATTGGAAATTCCCCAAATACGCCCCGGATCTATCGATTGCCGCATTAGAAGGGTGGAACACACTACGCCAATGGCTGAAACGGCAGAGAGATCGATTCGAGTCCGACCAGAAAGCCCACCCCGATTGGTTCCATGGCTTGTTGCGCCATAGAGAACTACTCACTACGTCCCCATGCAGAACCATCGGTACCGCCCTCCTCAAGTACGACGACGCTCCCTTGATAGATGCCGTCGACACCCTTGCAATCCCGAAGGACTCATGGCTCCACGAAGAGGCCATCCTTGGCACGATCGAAGCAGCCTGTAAAGAACGACGGGAAGAGTTTCGGGCTCAAATACCCCGCCTTTTGGCGCTTTCCAGCGGCAAACAAGCAGTTCCCCAGATCACAATTCGATGTGTTGCGACCATTGTCTCCCGCTACGCGAGAGACTCCGATCACTCGGAAAACCAACTTCTCCGGGACGCCGCCGTGACCGAAGTAGGTAACCCTTGGCTGAAAAAGACAAATTGGGATACTCACGTGCTGGATTCAAATAAGCAACCCGATTCAGCAGCGCGTCAAATGGTCTCCGGTTGGCTGAAGCGACGTCTGATTTCAGATTTTTTCGAATTGCTAAGTCTTGACGGGACCGGCGATCAACGACGACTAAACTATTGGCTGCGGCTGGAACCACAAATTGAAGACATGTGGTTTGCTTTGGGTCCCAAAACGTGGTACCGCCGCGACACCATTTTTGCGGAGTTTAAAACCCGGGCAAGTGGACGATTACTAGATCTAGTCGACACAACGGCCAACAACAACGCTTTTATTATGCGCATAAATGGGTTCTATGCAGTCGAGTTCGGGGAAATTGGTAACGCGTGCTTTGTATTTTCCCCAAAAGAGTTGCCCCAAGAATTAAATACTATTCTGAGAGGAAATCTGAGCGCACAACAAGTGTCCAGAGACCTGCTAACCAAAACAAAGGACGATTGGGGACGCTTATTACATATCGACAAGAAAGTACAGCGCTGGGAAGAGAAGTTTGATACCGAGCTCGCGGCGTTAGTCGGTACCAAAACTGCACAGCCGCCGAACACTGCACCCGCTGCGCCTAATCGGCCATCGACCCAAAAGATAAAGGATCCCGCAACAGTGAACCACGTACATTTGTTCGCGGATGAATGGCACGCCCAAGTCACAGACAATCGACTAAAGGGGGGCGCCCTGTGGGTGCAGCCGCGTCGAGCAGACAAGGACTTGCCGGAGCACGCTCGAAGGTGGCTGAAGCAACAAGGCTTTCGGCTGGATAGATATGGGCGATGGTATAAGAGTAATAGATGACCTTTCCTTCTCGATTCAACGGCGAGGCGCCGCCCGCAGTAAGCCGAGCACAATACATCGCAAGAGGTATTCTGCTCGGCGCACGCGAGCAGGGAACACAGAATCCGTCAGACCCCTTAAACGAACGGGAACTATTTCTCCAGCAACTGCAAGATGACGGCTACGTCGAACCGCACAGCCACGACTTTCTTCTACCCTGGCCTAGTTATTATCGCCTCTCTGCATCAGAAGATCACAAAAGAAGCCTTCACCTACTAGCGGTGGCTCCAATAGAAAATTGGCGTCCCACTCTCGAAAGTCGGGGAACTCTCCTCGATCCGACATTCTCCGTGGTGATTACAAGCTGGACCGATCAGGCGGGCACACGTCTGAGAGGAAATGCCGAAATTGTGGGCGCACTGTTCCGCACTGGTAGCAGGGAATGCATTCTTCCTGAAAAGATCTGGCGGACCCTAGAAGCCATCAAGGCTCTTAAATCAATTCCTTCCGAGTCGCGAGGCGCGGATGACAATCGGCGGGCATGGGGTGCTATCAGGGACTGCGCGCTGGGCGCCGCCGACCTAAACGACTTCTTGAAGAAAACAATTGTACTCACGCCGAAGAAAATAAGAATAACGCTAAAACGGCACAGGAATGGTGACCACTCCTCGGTTGAAGTGATTCCAACATTTGATGATGCGCCGCCACGCTGGCTTGAGATCTTTGACCGCTTAAAAATTGTCCCAGAGCGGTACGACATACCTGATGGCGCCGGCATGATCCAGGTCATTCCGTCTCCCGAAGTACGCACTATTCTTCGGGAAATTCGCACAATGCCCAAACGACACGTTTCTGGCGAACGCGCCGAGGCCTTCGTCCGCAACCCTTTCGCAACTCTTGGATCAGATGCCGCATCTGTAATTGACCCTGATCAGTTTGAGTCTGCGCGAATTGATGCTGGCATCTCGTTTTGCAGATTTACAGCATTTGTTAGAAGAGATACAGATAGCCAGATCGAAGAGTATGGCCTACTCGTCGAAGAATCAGTCGATAATGAAATTTGGTCAGACACCGTCGTATTTCAATCGCCGCAGATTCTCGGTCGCTTCCTAGAGAAGCTAAATTGCAGTATCGCGAATAATCTGCAGATATGTCATTGGGGGCGATACGACCTCGAGATCCTGGGTGATACCGTCGATCAGGCCAACCTTCTCGATTCGGCACTCAGGGAACTATCTGGAATCCGACCGGATTTGATCTCCGACTTTTTCACTCTCTCACGCTACTCAGAGAGAATAGATGGCTTTGGCATCGAAAAGCCATATCACTCCCCTTTCATAGCCCAGAGCTCCGAAGGGGATGGATGGGTGCCCCACAATGTACTGATGGGCATCACATATCCGGATCCGAGTGGCAGATTAATTCCGGTTTCCCTATCACACGAACAACTTGACTCCCTTGCTGCAAGAGCCGCGCTCGCTGCTGCGGACGGACTGATGACCTTCACATTTCCGGGCCTTCCGACCCCGATCTCTGTCGCGGACGCACTGGCAGCAATCGATTCCCTTAAGCAAGCATTCGCCAAGGTGAAGGCCGGCCGCCCCCCGATTGAGGCTGGCGCCAGAATAGTGCGTCACATTGAGCGCAAAGGACTAGTAGTAAAGGCCAACATCCAGGGTGTCGACTACATCGAACCCGCCGGCAATGAAAGTCTAGGCGCTGGTGCAACTGTCCAACTGCCGACGTCCTTGCGAAAGTCCGTTGCGCTGAAAGAACATCAGTTAACCGGTGTCGCTTGGCTACAACAGCTTTGGCGCCTATCTCCCAAGAACCGTCGCGGAGCTCTTCTGGCCGACGATATGGGACTCGGCAAAACTCTCCAAGTGTTGACTTTTATCGCTTGGGTTCTGGAATCCGAACCTTGCGCGGATCCCTGCTTGGTCGTGGCTCCCGTCTCCCTTTTGCAAAACTGGAAGGAGGAGATCGAAAAGTTCTTCAATCCAGGTAGCTTAGAAATCCTCACGCTGTACGGACAGCAGTTGACAACAAAGCGTGTCCCCCGCCAGGCCGTGAATGCAGAACTGACCAGCCACGGCCTTACCAAACTCCTTTTACCCAACTGGTTAGGCAAAGCGCAGCTTGTATTGACAACCTATGAAACCCTGCGAGATCTTGAGTTCTCCCTTGCCCGTCAACATTGGTCAGTAATGGTGTGTGACGAATCGCAAAAGATTAAGAACCCAAACGCCCTCGTGACCCGGGCCGCCAAAAAGCAGAACGCCCGATTCAAAATTGCGTGCACTGGTACGCCCGTCGAGAATTCACTGACGGATCTCTGGTGCCTCTTCGATTACCTGCAACCCGGCCTACTAGGCTCACTGAGGGATTTCGGCCAACACTACCGGCGGCCGATCGAGGTCTCCAGCGAGGAAGATTATGAACGCATCGCCGAACTGCGATCGCTAATCGAACTCCAAACACTTCGTCGGCTAAAGTCGGATGTCGCCAAGGACCTACCTCGCAAACTCACGGTTCCCGATTGCATGGCCCTTCCGATTTCGGATTTGCAGCGCAGGCTGTACGCCGAGGCCGTTAACGTTTTCCGAACAAAATCGAAGGCCGACGCTTCTTCGAGTGTTCTGCCTCGGTTGAAAGCGGAGGACTCGGTTAAAACTGGGCGAAACGCGGCCGAAGAGGTCTTTGGAGCGAGACCTTGAAGAAAGAAAGACGGCATTGGAGCGCGGACGACAAGATTAGATTGTTGCGCCT
>JADCJL010000077.1 GCA_020247055.1 Acidobacteriaceae bacterium
AAAGAAGATCTGCCACCCTTCTTTTTCCTGCTCTCTACGGACGATCGGTCCGCCTATCTGCGCGCCTTCCAGGCGCAAATGCGTCATCTCAAGCCGCAGTCCGAGTTTGAACAAAGCCTCGTCCGGCGCATGGCCGTCGCCCTGTTTCAGCACGATCGCCTCAGCAGCTTTCAGGCGGAAGCCATGCAGCGCGAAGTCGATACCGTCCTCCGCGAATTTCCCGCGCTCGGTCTGTCCGAATGCTTCTTCCAATCGCACAAGCGGGCGACGATCGAAAAAGAGGTCCAGCAGTTCGTCATCCGCGGCCAGCGTCATTACCTGGCCACCTTCCGCGGCCTGCACAAAACGCTGATCGACCTGCGCAAGCATACCCCCATGCAGCCGCCGGAGCCGGTCGATATCACCGCCGATTCAAGCCAGATCAAACTGGAAGACCCGGATCCCGAAGTCACCCGGGAGGTCCTCGCCCTGGCCGACCGGGCCAAAAAGGAACCCAACTTCGTTCTCCCTGAGTATGCTCTTATCTTCCTGCGGGATAAAGACTTAATGGAACGGCTGGCCCCGGGCTACGACCTCGGCGATCTGCTCGAGCGCTTCGGCCGAACCCCGGTTCCCAAGGCGGCTTAACCGTGGCACAGCCGCAAAATCGATGGCGAGCGCTCCCGCAGAGACCACCCGGGCAACCTTCGGCCACAGAATCGCCGGAGTCTCTCACGCTGCCGGACGACCCCGTAGCCTGGGCCAAACAAGCCCTCGGCTTCGAACCCGATCCCAAACAGGAGTCCATCCTCCGCAGTAACGCCCCCCGGCTCATCCTGCTGTCCGCCCGTCAGGTCGGCAAAAGCACCATCGCGGCCCTGCGCGCCCTCTATCTGGCGCTCCGCCATCGCAATAGCCTCATCCTCATGATCAGCCCCGTCGGCTCCCAAGCCGGCGAAATCCTCGCCAAAGCCGTCAGCTTCGCCGCCGACCTCGGCCTCCGCATCCGCGGCGACGGTATCAATGACCAATCGCTGCTCCTGCCCAACGGCTCCCGGCTCATCGCCCGGCCCGCCGTGCCCGTCTCCCTGCGCGGCTACTCACAGGCCCGCCTCGTCATCGTCGATGAAGCCGCCTATGTCCAGCCCGAATCCTTTCAGGCCCTCGCCCCCATTCTCGCCGTCGGCGGCGGTGCCCTCTGGGTCATCTCTACTCCCGCCGGACCCGTCGGCCACTTCGCCGAACTTTGGCACAACCAGGACCAAGCCTGGGAACGGCACTCCATCTCCGCCACCGAATGCCCCCGGCTCACCCCGGAGTTCCTCGCCGCCGAACGGCGAACCTACGGCGATCTCTACGTCGCCCAGGAGTACCTCTGCCAGTTCATCGCCGCCGGCCTGCAACTGCTCACCCGCTCCCAGGTCAAAGAGGCCACCGTCGCCGCTCTACCCGAAATCCACTTCCGGCTCCGCGAAAAGACCCGCATCTACCTCGGCCTCGACATCGGCAAGCGCCAGGACCATACCGCCATCGCCGTCGTCGAGCTTCGCTGGGCCTACGGCGCCAAAAACAACATCACCCAGAAGGTGGCTGAAATCCCCACCCTGGTCCTGCGTTACGCCACGCGCCTGGCCCTCGACACGGAAACCACCCGCATACCCCAACTGGTGCGCCAGACCCTCCAGCGCTTCGCGCCCAGCCTGGGCGAGCCCTCCCGGGTCGACCATCTGCTCATCGACTCGACCGGCATCGGCCACACGGTGGTCGAACTGATCCGCCAGAGCCAGCCCAAGGCCCGCGTCCAACCGGTCCTGTTGACCGGCGGCCACGTCGCCCGGCAGCTCAAGGATGGCTACCTCAGCTTGCCCCGCCCGGACCTGGTCAATAGCCTCAAGATGGTGTTCGAACTCGGCCGCATCCAGCTCGAATCGGCGGCCCCCGGCTTCCCGGACATGGAGCGCGAACTGATCCAGTTCCAGCCCTCCGGCGACCAGCAGGAGCACGACGACTTCGTCATGGCCCTCGGCCTCGCCGTCTGGCAAGCCGCCAAAGACTACCCCGAACTGCTGTCGCCCCCAGCTTAGTCCTGCGCCTGGATCGAAAGCAAGGCCGGCATCATCTGATGAGGCAGGAATCAAAGCCATGACATACAAAACGGTCCTCGCGCAACACCCCTTCGGCTCCCAACATTGGGTCGGCGACGGTTTCCCCGTCCGCAATCTCTTCCCGTCCAACGGCGTCTCCGCCGAGGTCAACCCCTTCCTCATGCTCGACTACGCCGGCCCCACCCACTTCCCGCCGTCCCACCAGCCCCGCGGCGTCGACCAGCATCCCCACCGTGGCTTTGAAACCGTCACCATCGCCTACCAGGGCTCGGTCGACCACCGCGACTCCGCCGGCAACAGCGGCACCATCCACCCCGGCGACGTCCAGTGGATGACCGCCGCCTCCGGCATCGTCCACGAAGAGAAGCACGGCCGCGACTTCACCGCCGCCGGCGGCACCTTCGAACTCGCCCAACTCTGGGTCAACCTCCCCGCCGCCGCCAAGAAAGCGCCGCCCCGCTACCAGCCCATCACCAGCGCGCAAATCCCCTCCGTCGAACTCGCCCCCGGTGCCGTCGCCCGCGTCATCGCCGGAGAGCTCGCCGGCGCCCGCGGCCCCGCCCAAACCTTTACCCCCGTCACGCTCATCGATCTCCGCCTCGCCGCCGGCAGCCGCGCCACCCTCTCGCTACCCGAAGGCCACAACTCCGGCCTCGTCCTCCTCCGCGGCGACGTCACCGTCCAGGGCGAACCCCTCCGCGGCGAAGCCCGTATCGCCCTCCTCAGCCCCGCGGGCCAATCCGTCGAACTCACCGCCGCCGCCGACTCCCTCCTGCTCCTCCTCGGCGGCGAGCCCATCAACGAACCGGTCGCCAGCTACGGACCCTTCGTCATGAACACCATGGACGAAATCCGCGAGGCCATGGCCGACTACCGCGCCGGACGCATGGGCCGGCTAAGCTGATCTCGCCCCCAGCTTCTTCAGGATCGTCATCATCGGGCACCAGTCCGTAAACGCGGACTGCAACAGGTTCAGCCCAATGAAAATCGTGAAGTAGATCCACCGGGGGTCCACATAATGGCTCAATCCGAGGCTGACTAAAATCAGCGCCCCCGCAATCATCCGTAAGTACCGTTCAACCGTCATCGCTAGCTCCTCTCTCGTCTCTGGATCAGGTAGTAAAGTATGGGAACCGTCATCCGCGATAGCGCCAGCGAAGCAATCTCGCCGGCCATCAACGCAATGGCAAGCCCCTGAAAAATCGGGTCGAACAGAATCACGCTCGAACCCGCCACGACGGCCGCCGCCGTCAACATCATCGGTCGGAAACGCACCGCGCCCGCGTCCACCACCGCATCCGCCAGCGCCATCCCCTCCTGCCGCCGCAGCTCGACAAAGTCCACCAGAATAATCGAGTTCCGCACCACAATCCCCGCCCCCGCGATAAACCCGATCATCGACGTCGCGCTGAAAAACGCCCCCAGCATCCCGTGTGCCGGCAGAATCCCCACGAGCGAAAACGGTATCGCCGCCATAATCACCAGCGGCGTGATCAGCGACTGAAACCACCCCACCACCAGGATGTAGATCAGAATCAGAACCGCCGCGAACGCTATGCCCAGATCCCGAAAAACCTCGTAAGTGATGTGCCACTCGCCGTCCCACTTCAACGCATACTTCGACTCCGTCGCCGGCTGCGCCGCCGTGAACTGCTCCAGCCCGTAACCCTCCGGAAGCCGCAGCCCTTCAATCTTCGGCCCCAACGCCAGAATCGCGTACACCGGACTCTCCATCGCCCCCGCCACGTCCGCCGTCACGTACGTCACCGGCATCAGGTTCTTGTGGTACCGGCTCCGCTCCGTCACGGTCGTCTGCACCTTCACCAGTTCCCGCAACGTCACCGCACTTCCGCTCCGGCCCCGGATCTTCAACTCCTGCATCCGCTCGAGATCACTCCGCACCTCGCGCGGCAAACGCACCTCCACCGGCACGTCCTCCTTCGCCGCCTCGTCGTGCAACAACCCCGCCGCTTCGCCCGCCCCGGCCATGCGCAGCGTCCGCGCAATCTCCGCCGTCGTCACCCCGTGCAGCGCCGCCTTCTCCGCATCCACCACCACCTGATGCCGCGGCTGCGGATCTTCGACGTACCAGTCCACGTCCACCACCCCGTCGAGGCCCTCCATCAACTGCTTCACCTGCCCGGCAATCCGCTGCCGCCCCTCTTCGGTTGGCCCGTAGATCTCCGCCACCATCGTCTGCAGCACCGGCGGACCCGGCGGCACCTCCGCCACTTTGATATTCGCCCGGTTGGCTCGCCCGAGCGGCGTCAGCCGCCGCCGGATCTGCTTGGCAATCTCGTGGCTCGCCAGCTCCCGGTGCTCTTTGCCGAGCAGATTCACCTGAATATCGGCCACGTTCGCCCCGCGCCGCAAATAGTAGTGCCGCACCAGGCCGTTGAAGTTGAACGGCGATGCCGTGCCCGCGTACGTCTGCACGTCCACCACCTCGGGCTGCTCCATCGCCGCCGCCGCCAGCACCCGCGTCACCCGCGCCGTCTCTTCAAGCGACGTCCCCTCCGGCATGTCGATGATCACCTGAAACTCGCTCTTGTTGTCAAACGGCAGCATCTTCACCTTCACAAACTGGGTATAGACGAGGCCGCAGGAAACCAACAGCAGCACCACCACGGCGCCGAGGAAGCCCGAGCGCAGCAATGGCCGCTCCAGCAGCGGACGCATCACCCGCCGGTACCACCGCGTCACCAGGTCTTCGCGCTCCTCCGCCGCGTGCCCCGCGGGATTGCCCAGCAGCCGCGCCGCCGCCCACGGCGTCACCAGAAACGCCACCAGCAGCGAAAATGCCATCGCCGCCGTCGCCCCAATCGGAATCGGCCGCATGTACGGACCCATCAGCCCGCTAACAAACGCCATCGGCAGAATCGCCGCAATCACGGCCAGCGTCGCCAGAATCGTCGGATTACCCACCTCATCCACCGCCTCCACCGCCACCTGCACCAGCGGCCGCGTCTGATTCGCCGCCATCCGCCGGTGCCGCACAATGTTCTCGACAATCACAATCGCATCGTCCACCAGAATCCCAATCGAAAAGATCAAGGCAAACAACGTGATCCGGTTCAACGTGTACCCGTAGAGGTAAAACACCGTCAACGTCAGCGCCAGCGTCACCGGTATCGCCGTGAACACAATTAACGACTCGCGAAAACCCAGCGTGATCGCAATCAACACGCTCACGGAAATCACCGCAATCGCCATGTGAAACAACAACTCATTCGACTTCTCCGCCGCCGTCTCCCCATAATTCCGCGTCACGCTCACCGTCACTTCCGAAGGAATCACCCCGCCCCGTAAGCCGTTCACGCGCTCCATCACCCCATCGGCGACGTCGATTGCGTTCGCGCCCTTCCGCTTGGCTACCGTCAGCGTTACCGCTGGCGAAAACGCGCCCCCCGCGCCAAATTGCACGTACTGCCCCGGCTCTTCACCCGTGTCTTCCACCCGCGCCACATCGCGCACGTAGACCGGCTTGCCCGGCGCCGCCACCACGACATTCGCCACATCCTGCGCCGTCCGCAGCAACGTTCCCGTTTCAAGCAACTGTTCGCGGTCACCCTGCGTGAACCGTCCGGCGTCGAGCCGCACATTCGCCGCGCCCAGCCGTTGCCAGATGTCAATCGGAGTCAGGTTGTACGCTGCCAGCCGCGCCGGATCCACCGTCACCCGCAGGGTCCGCCGCTGTCCGCCAATCAGCGTCACCCCGCTCACCGCCGGAGCCTGCTTCACCACATCAGTCACCTGCGCCGCCACCCGCCGCAGTTCCAGATCATTGAACCGCTTGCTGTGAAACGTCAACGCCAAAATCGGAACATCGTCAATCGACCGCGGCTTGACAAGCGGCGCCGAAGCCCCCGGCGGAATGATGTCGAAATTCGCAAACAGCTTTTGATTTAACTTGACGATGCTCTTTTCTTCATCCTCCCCCACCTTAAATCGAACAATCGCCATCGCCCCGCCCGCCGAAGACGTCGAATAGATGTACTCGACGCCCGGAATCTCCCACAGGAGTTTTTCCATCGGGCGCGTCACCCGCTCCTCCACCTCGGCTACGCCCGCGCCGGGCATGGCGACAAACACATCGATCATCGGCACGATGATCTGCGGCTCCTCCTCCCGCGGCAGGCTCACAATGGAGAACAACCCGGCCAGCAGCGAGGCCCCGATAAACAGCGGCGTCAGCTTGGAGTCGATAAACGCTCCGGCGATCCGTCCGGCGATGCCGCTCACGGACGCACCTCCACCGGCGCACCATCAATGAGGCCGGCCGGCCGCGGCAGAATCAGCCGGTCGCCGGCGCGCAGACCGGAGAGGACCTCGACGGTGTCCTCCCGCGCCGCGCCCAAACTCACGAGCCGCGCGCGCGCCACACCGCCCTCTTCCACCATCACCGATTGCAGTTGTCCCTGCGTTTCCACGGCTGCCCGCGGCACGGCCAGCACCTGCCGCGTACCCGTGGAAAACCGCGCCCGCCCGAACAGGCCGCCGCGCAGCGCGGGATTGGCCGGCAGGTCGATCCGCGCCACAAATGCCCGCGAACCGGGGTCGACCGCCGGAGCGATCTCGACAACGCGACCGGTGAACGGCGTTGCAATGGCATCGACGGTCACCGTGGTCATCGCTCCCTGCTTCACGGCCCCGAGGCGGCTCTCCTCGACGATGGCCTCCAGCCTGTAGTTGCCCGTCTGCTCCACGTCGACCAGCGGAACCCCCGGAGCGGATAGGGCGCCGGGTTCGACGCGACGGGCGAGGACAAGCCCGGCAAAGGGCGCCTTGATCTCGGCATAGCCCCGGGCGATCTGGGATTGCTGCACGGCCTGCTCGGCTTGCCGGATCTTGTCGTCGATCTGCCGCCGCCGCGCCCGCGCCATCGCCACGGCCGCCTCCTGCACCTTCACGCGGGCGTTGAACTCATCAAACTCCTGCGCCGAAAGCGAACGTTTTTCATACAGCTCTTTCATTCGCCGCAGTGTCGACCGCGCGAGATCAAGCTGCGCCTGCGCCGCGGCAATCGCGCTCTCGGCATCCGGAATGGCGCCCTTGGCCTCGTCGAGGCCCGCCTGCGCCTGCCGCTGCGCGGCCTCGAGATCGCGCGCATCCACCGTCACGAGCGTCTGCCCCGCCGCCACGCGGTCGCCCGCTCGTACGCGAACTTCCATCACCGTACCCATCACGCGGCCGGCCACGGTGGTGACAGTCCGCGCCGCCACGGTGCCAACGGCCTCAAAGCCGTCGGGCCACTCGGACATCGTCAGCGGGGTTACTGTCACGGGCAGCTTCGCCGCCGGGGCGGTTTTCGTCGTCTCCGGAGCGTGCTTGCCGCCGCAGCCGCTTAGCGCCACCAGAATCACGGCGAACAGCGCAAATCTATTGAAGGACATTCGAATCTCCAGAAAGGGTGCCCGCCGCCAACTCCAACGAAATGGCTGCCAGGCGATGGTCATAAGTCGCGGCGATGCGCCGCGTGGTGGCGTCGAGCAGCGCGGTCTCGGTGCGCAGCAGGTCGGTCACGGTCGTAAGGCCTGCCTCGTAGCGGTTCTTCGTGATCCGCAGACTCTCCTCGGCCTGCGCCACGGTAGCCGTGGCGACTTCGATCCGCTGCCGCGCCGCGGTCAGGCTCGCCTGCGCCTGCCGCAGTTCCAGGTTCACCCCGGCCAGCGTCTCCCGCTCGTTGGCCTTCGATTTGGCCACCGTCTGCGCCGATTCTTCGAGGCGCGCGCGGTCGGCGAATCCGTTGAACAGGTTCCATCGCACCCCGACGCCGAAGTACCAGTTTGCGCCGCCCTGATTGACGAAGCGGCCGCGGTTGGCTTCCCACGCCGCCCGGCCGGTCAGTTGCGGGTAGAGAGCGCTGCGCGCTCCGGTGGCCTGCGACTCGGCCAACTCCCGCGCCAGCGCCGCCTGCCGTAGTTCGGGCCGCTCCCCAGCCGAACTCACCGCCGGCGCCGCCGCGGCCGCCGTCAGCGGAGTAGCGAGGGCGACGACGGTATCGAGTGGCTGGCCCAGCGCCTCGTTGAGCGCCGCGCGGGCGATCTCGACGCCGGACTGCCGTTGAATCTGCTGTTCGCGCATCGCGGCCAGGTGAACGCGGATTGAGAGCACATCCGCGTCGGTTGACAGACCGGCGGCGCGCACAGCCTCGGCCCGGGCGAGGTCGGCTGCGGCAGACTGCACCGCCTGCTGCGCCGCCTTGACAAACTGTTCGGCCAGCGTGACGGTGTGGTAGGTTCGCGCCACTTTGGCAATCAGTTGCAGGCGGGCAAACCGTTCCTGCTCGGCCGAGAGCTTTTCGCCGAGTTGCGCTGAATTCACCCCGGCTCGGACCCCGCCAAAGTCGTAGAGCACCTGGTCGACACTCACCGACGACTGAAAGTTATTGACAAAGCCGGGGTGGTTCAGCGCATCGATGGCGAAGTTGGCGGCCGAGAAGCGCCGTTGGGTCAGCAGCGTCGAGAAGGCAAACACCGGATTGTTCGAGCTTTGGAACGACTCGGCGTAGTTCACCTTCGGCAGATATCCGGAGCGGGCTTGCGCGGTCCGCGCGACGGCGACGCCGGTTTGGGCCTTGGCCGCTTCGATGGAGGGGTGCCGGGCGAGGGCTTGGGCCACGGCCTCGGGCAGCGTCAACGTTTCGGCCGCCAGCGGAGAGGGCGGCAGCCACAGGGCGCAATGGAGAAAGGAAAACAGGATTCGTCTCACGTCATTCGGAGAGATACAATTGAGCCGAAAACGTGACAAGTGCATTTTTCGCCCGCCATCGCCCCGCCCATGCGCTATACTGAAGAGATTCGGGCCGTAGCGCAGCCTGGCTAGCGCGCTTGCTTGGGGTGCAAGAGGTCCCGGGTTCAAATCCCGGCGGCCCGACCATTCTTACCCCGCCTTACCAACAGTTGGTAGAGTAGAAGGCACCTGTTCCGGGGTATCGCCGTGCATCGCCTTCTACCGCTTTTCTGTCTTATCCGCTCCGTGTTCGCCCTCACCGGCGAGGAACTGTTTCGCGAGCGAATCGAACCGGTTCTCACCCGCGACTGCCAAGGTTGCCACGGCGCCGTCCAGGCGCTCTCGAAGCTTGCTGTCAGCTCCCGCGCGGCCCTGCTCCAGGGCGGCGCCCGCGGCCCCGCGCTCCTGCCCGGCCAGCCGGACCAGAGCCTGCTACTCCACGTCCTCGAGGGTCGCAACGGTCTTCAGATGCCCCCCGGCGGTCCCCAACAGAAGCTGCCTCCTGAGACGATCGCCGCCTTCCGCGCATGGATCGCCGCCGGCGCGCCCTGGCCCGCCCGCGCTGCCGAAGCCAAGTGGACTTACAAAGAGGAAGACCTCTGGGCCTTCCGGCCCGTCCGTCCGTTTGATCCCGGCAAAACCATCGACTCCTTCCTGCCATCGCCCGCCCCGCGGGCCGACCGCCGCACCCTCATCCGCCGCGTCACCTTCGACCTTACCGGCCTGCCGCCCACCCCCGAGGAGGTCAACACTTTCCTCGCCGACAAATCGCCCCAGGCCTGGAACAAACTCATCGACCGTCTCCTGGCCTCTCCCCGCTACGGCGAACGCTACGGCCGCCACTGGCTCGACGTCGTCCGCTACGCCGACACGAGCGGCTACTCGAACGACTTCGAGCGCCCCAACGCCTGGCGCTATCGCGACTACGTCATCCGCAGCCTCAATCAGGACAAGCCCTACGACCAGTTCATCCGCGAACAGGTCGCCGGCGACGAACTCTACCCCGGCAACCCGGAGGCCCGCATCGCCACCGGCTTTCTCCGCGCGGGCCCGTGGGAGCACACCGCCATGTCCGTTGAAGCCGTCACCCGCCAACTCTTCCTTGACGACGTCGCCCACCACACCGTCAGCACCTTCCTCGGCCTTACCCTCGGCTGCGCCAAGTGCCACGACCATAAGTTCGACCCCATTCCCACCAAAGATTACTACCGCGTCCAGGCCGTCTTCGCCTCCACCGAATTCGCCCGGCCGAAGCTCCCGTTCCTCCCCACGGAGAACACCACCGGCCTCGCCGCCGGCGCCGCCCACCTGCAGGCGCTCTCCGATCGCACCCTCGCCCGCATGAAGGAGTTCCGCCAGAACCACCCCGACTCGGAAGAGCACGAGGAGTTCAAACTGTACCGGAAGCACTCGCAGCTTTACCAGGAGTCGCTCAACCGCTTCGAGCCCCTCGCTTTCGCCGTATCGAGCGGCCCCCTCGACGGCCAGACCGACGGCGGTCCCACGCTGAAGTATCCGCCGCTGGCCAGCTATCGCCCCGCGCCCGTTCACATTCTGCCGGGCGGTAACATCCAGTCGCCCGCCGAGGCCGTCACGCCGGGGGTGCTTTCGGTGCTTGAGCGCGTTGGCGGGTATCCGGCGGCAGGGATCCCCGATCGTGTGGCCGGCCGCCGCGCCGCCTTCGCCAACTGGATCTCCAACGCCCAAAACCCGCTCACCGCCCGCGTCATCGTCAACCGCCTCTGGCAGGCCCACTTCGGTGAAGGGATCGCCGGAGATCCCAGCAACTTCGGCAAAATGGGGAAGAAGCCCACCCATCCCGCCCTGCTCGATTGGCTCGCCGGCGCTCTCGTCCACCACGGCTGGCGGCTCAAAGCCATCCACCGGCTCATTCTCCAATCGGCCGCCTACCAGAGCACGAATTTTCAACCCCGCCGCCTCGCCGCCGAAGAGCTGCGCGACAGCCTGCTGGCCGTCAGCGGCGAGCTGAACCTCGAAGCCGGCGGCCCCGGCGTCTTCCCGCAGATCAATGAAGACGTCGCCCGCCAGCCGCAGCACCGCATGGGCTCCCTCGCGCCGCCCTACGCCCCCTCGCCCCTCCGCCGCCAGCGCAATCGCCGGACCATCTACACCTTCCAGCAACGCAGTCTGCCGGATCCGCTGGTCGAAGTCTTCAACGGCCCGACGCTTGATCTGGCCTGCGAGCGCCGCGAAGCCTCCACCGTGCCCACCCAAGCCTTCGGCCTGCTCAATAGCCAGTTCTCGAACGACCTGGCCCTCGCCATGGCCGCCCGTCTTGAAAAAGAGGCGCCGACGCTCCGCGCGCGTCTCGAACGCGCCTTTCAACTCGCCTTTAGCCGCCCGGCCCAACCCGCCCAACTGGCGGCCGCCACGCGTCACTTCCAGCGGATGCTCGCCTATCACCAAACCAATCCACCGCCCGCTAAACCGCGGCCGCGGCCGCTCATCCACAAAATCACGAGCGAACTGACGGGCCAGACCTCGGAGTTCGTCCAGGCGCCCGACCCGGCGCCTTACGAAGCCAATCTGCATTCGTCCGAGGTCGGCCCGGCCACGCGGGCTCTCTCCGACGTCACCCTGATGCTCCTCAACGCCAACGAGTTCGTCTATGTCTACTAACCTCTCGCGCCGCCAACTGCTTTTCGGCGGCGGCATGGGCCTCGGCACCGTGGCGCTGAGCGCGCTCATGGCCGAACAGGCCAGCGCCGGGCCGCTGACGCCGAAGGCGCCGCACCATCCCGCTAAAGCCAAGCACTGCATCTTCCTGCTCATGGAGGGCGGCCCCAGCCACATCGATACGTTCGACCCCAAACCGAAGCTCGACCAGTTGCACATGACGCGCTTTGCTAAGGAGCGCAACAAGTTCGAAGCCAACATGAACACCGGCGAGCGCTACTACGTCAAAAGCCCCTTCACCTTCCGCCGCGCCGGCAAAATGGGCATCGAAATCAATTCGCTCCTTGAAAGCTTCAGTGACGTAGTCGACGATTGCTGCTTCTACCGCGGCCTCAAAGGCGACAGCGTCAACCATCCGACAGCGCTTTACCACCTCAACACCGGCAATCAGTTCGGCGGGGATCCGGCGCTGGGCGCGTGGGCGTCTTATGGTTTGGGTACCGTCAATCAGAATCTGCCTTCCTTTCTCGTCCTGCCGGATGTCGCCTATCCGCAGGGCGGGGCGGCCAACTGGTCGAACGGCTTTCTCCCCGCCTACTATCAGGGCACGCCGCTGCGGCCGGAGGGCGCGCCGATTCTCGACATGGCCCCGCCGCCCGGCATGACGGCGTCGCGCCAGGCGGCCAATCTCGGCTTCTGGAAGGAGCTCAACGGCTTCCATCGCGCCCGTCGCCCGGACCATGCCGAACTCGATGCGCGCCTGGAAAGCTACGAACTCGCCTTCCGCATGCAGGCCGAGATGCCCGGGGTGGTGGACCTTGAAAAAGAGTCGCCGGCCACCCGCGCGATGTATGGCATTGGCGGCCCCGACAAAGACGCCGACGCCCTCGGCCGCCGCTGTCTGCTCGCCCGCCGCCTCGTCGAAAAAGGCGTCCGCTTCGTGCAGGTCATCGCCATGGGTTGGGACTCGCACGACTACATCGACAAGGCCCACGGCTCCCGGCTGCGTGCCATCGATAAGCCTGTGAGCGCCCTGCTTAAAGATCTGAAACGCACCGGTCTGCTCGAGGATACGCTGGTTGTCTGGGCGGGCGAGTTCGGCCGGAGTCCGGACAACGGGATACGGCGCGGCAGTACGGCCTGGGGCCGGGATCATAACGCCAACGCGATGACGGTATGGCTGGCCGGGGGCGGCGTGAAGGCCGGTGCGATTGTGGGCGCCACGGACGAGGTGGGCGGCATGGCGGTGGAGACGGTGCATCCGCTGCGGGACTTCCACGTGACGCTGCTGCATTTGCTTGGCCTCGACGATGCGCGGCTGCGGTATCTGCACGCCGGGCGGGAGAAGCAGTTGAGCCAGGTGGGCGGGCAGGTGATCCGGCCGCTGCTGGCTTAGCGGCGGAGGATCACTTTCAGCGAGTCGTCGTCGAGTTGGGCCGAAGCGGGCCGGAGGCCGGCGGCGTGGAACATGGCGGCATACTCGTCGAGTGAGAAGATCTGTTCGTTGACCCCGTGCTCCAGCACCTCAAGAATGTTGGCGCGGGGCTCGGCGAGTTCGTGGCCGGTGGGTTCGCACATTACCGCGATGAAGCCGCCCGGCCGGACGACGCGGGCGGCTTCACGGAGGACGCTGACCGGGTCGGCGAAGTGGTGCAGGGCGGCGAAGGTGGCGACGAAGTCGAAGGTGGCGGGGGCAAAGGGCAAGTGCGCCGCGTCGCAGCAGGCAAAGATCACGTTGGTGTAGCCGCGCTCGCCGAAGACGAGATGGGCCGCCTGCATGGTCTGCGCGTCGATGTCGATGTTTACGGTGAGGCAGCCGAAGTTGCAGGTCGCCGGCGAGGAGGAGCTGGCGATTTCGAGGCCGCGCCGGGCGCGGGCGAGTTGGATGGCGCGTTCGACGAGGCGGATGCCGATGCGGTGGTCTTCGTCGTAGTCGGGCACGAGCGGGCCGCGCGGGGGGGCGAGCGGGCGATAGGGGCGGGAGACGCGTTCCACGATGGTGACGGGGAGCCGCTCGGGCGCCGCGAGCCGGCGGCCGCTGGGGTGCAGCAGCAGGACGCGGAGTTCGGCGGGGCCCGCGGTGGCCGGCGCGGCGAGGCGCGCGGGGAGGGTGAGTTCGCGGCCGGGCAGTAGGGTGACCGGCAGCGGCGTGGCGGCCGCTGCCGGTTCGTGGTCCCAACTGAAGGCCAGGCTCCAGCCGCCGCGGGCGTGGCGGAGGAGCGGTTCGGGGCCGGTGTTACGGATGCGGACGTTGTGGCTGGTGGCCGCGCCGCGGGCGAGGGTTGCGGGGACGTAGTGACGCACGACGGCAAAGGCGGGTTCGTCGTGGCCGGGGGCGGCGAGCGTTTCGACGGTGGGGCGGGCCTGGCGGTCGATGTTCAGGCGCTGGAGCAGGTAGTTGTTTTCGGCTTCGAGGAAGGACTCTTTGAACTGATAGGTCTGTGCGAAGATGGCGGCGAAGCGGGCGCGGGTGGCGGGATGGTCGGGGAGGCCGAAGGAGGCGACCACGGCGGCTTGTTCGGCGTCGGTGAGGGGCGTCGCGGCCGGGGTGGATTGAAAGGGCAGGAGCATGGGGACGCCGGCGATGACGGGGTAGGCGCCGCCGCAGGAGCAGTGGAGAACCGTGGGCGTGCGGTGAAGGGCAGCGCCGCAGGCGAGACAGCGAAACAGGAGGCGGCGCCACAGGTGGGAGCCGAGGGTTTCAAGGCCCAGGCGGTCGAGCCAGGCTACCAGGCGGCTCAACGAGGATGCTCCGAGATTGCTGACGCCAAGCTGGGCAGGGACATAGGGCTTGCCGTGCCAAGGGGGGACGGCTCTTTTAGAATTCCATAAACCGGTTACATCTGCATCGTTGGCGGCGGCCGGTGGGCGCCGTTCGCGGAAGATCACGACAGGCTTCGTTGGCATGACGAACCTCGCCCACGTGTTTTCGGCGGTCGGCGCCGGCGCTGTCGCAGGGCGCCAAGCCTACCGGCCGGGAACTCCGCGCGATGCGCCGTCGGCTGGACAAGTGCGAGAAGATTGCCCGCCTCCGGCGTTTGGTCGGCCACCCTCGGCTTCGCGCGACCGTTTCCTGGCGCGATGACGGGGATTAGCCGCTGGACGCGGGAAGCGGTGCTGGCCCGCGAACTGGCTTAATCATCCCGCCGCGCGGCGGATCTTCGCGGTGGTCTGGCGGTACGCCCGGGCTCTGTTGCAGTTCGCATCAGGAGAATTCCAGAGATTAAACAAAAAGCAACTCGGCCTGCCGGGAATGGAGAAGAACTACAAGATCCGCTTCGACCGCAAGAGTCGCTAGCCTATACTGGCCCTATGGCCGCTCAAAGCTTCAAGAGTCACACCAAGTGGGATCCGCTGTTCCACTTCGTGATCTCTCCCATCCTGCTCATCAACGTGATACTCGCCGTCCGGCACGCCTGGGTCTACCCGGCCTATACGACCGTGGTCGCCGTCGTTTTGGCCATCGCGTTGTTTCTGCTGGCCTTCAAGGTGCGGCTGTATTCGCTCAAGGTGCAGGACCGGCTGATCCGGCTCGAAGAGCGCCTCCGCCTGCAGGGGCAACTGGCGCCGGAGGAGATCGCCCGGCTTAACGAGAGCCAGTTGATCGGCCTGCGCTTTGCCGGCGATGGGGAAGTGGCGGAACTGGCGCGGAAGTCGCTGGCCGGGAACTGGACGCAGAAGCAGATCAAGGCCGCCATCAAGACGTGGCGGCCCGATCACTTCCGGGTCTAGATCCCTTCGCCGACCTCGAAGCGCTCTTTGCGCCGCAGCACGCCGCGGTCTTCGAGCATCTTCATCAGCACTTCGCTAGCCTCTTCGTCCTTGACGGGGAGCTGCTGGGGATCGACGAGCAGGAAGCGGGTGTCGCCGGCGAGCTGCTGGGCGCGCCGGGCTTCGGTCTGGTCCGGCGAGGCGATCGAGCAGATGGCGATGAGGCCGGCGCTGTTGAGCACGCGCGCCAGCTCCGGCAACAGGTGGCTTTCGCGGTCGTCGGCGAGGACGTGGACCGAACAGCCGAGATCGAACAGCTTGCGTTCGAGCATGCCGGCAAGCTCCTGCCGGGCGGTGAGCCAGACGGTGGCCGGGTAGTGGCCGGCGCGCTTGTAGCGTTCGGCGGGGGTGACCGTGGCTTCGGTTTCACCGCTAAACTCGAGGCTGCCGAGCTGGAGGGGTTCGAGCGAATCGGCGGTGGACTCCTCAATCATGCCGGCGGCGACGGTGGCGTTGGTGATGGCGTCGATGAGGATGAAGGCGCCGGTGGTGCGGTTCTGCGCGTAGGCATCGAAGAACAGGGGGCGGCGGGTCTCGATCTGAATCGAGGCGATCTCGTTCAACTCGAGCTTATTAGCGGGCTGTTCGGCGAGGGTATTGATATCGATGCGATGGCGGATACGGGCAATCTGCGCGCGGACGGTTTGCGTGGTGTGTTTGAGCAGATAGTCCCGGCCGGCTTCGCCCGGGGTTTCGTGCATCCAGACGAGCTTGGCGGCGAAGCGGCGGGAGACGTGGGGGACGCGGGCGGGGTCGACGAGCATGTCGCCGCGGCTGATATCGACCTCGTCTTCGAGGCAGACGGTGACCGACATCGGCGGATAGGCTTCGGCGAGATCGCCGTCGAAGCTCGGCAGCGACTTCACTTTGGTGATGCGGCCGGAGGGGAGGGTCATGACGGTCTGGCCGGGGCGGAGGATGCCGCTGGCCAACTGGCCGGTATAGCCGCGGAAGTCGAGGGTCGGCCGGTTGACGTACTGCACGGGGAAGCGCAGGTCGGTGAAGTTGTGACCCTCGCCGAGGTCAACGGTTTCGAGGTGCTCGAGCAGGGGCGTGCCCTGGTACCAGGGCGTCCGGGCGCTCTTTTCGGTGATGTTGTCGCCTTCGAGGGCGCTGATGGGGAAGAAGGCGACGTTCTTCAGGCCGACGCTGTTGGCATAGGCGAGAAACTCGGTTTCAATCCGCCGGAAGACGTCTTCGCGGAAATCGACGAGGTCCATCTTGTTGACGGCAACGGCGACGTAGCGGATGCCGAGCAGGGCGGTGATGAAGGCGTGGCGGCGGGACTGGACGAGGACGCCTTTGCGGGCGTCGATGAGGACGATGGCGAGGTCGGCGGTGGAGGCGCCGGTCGCCATGTTCCGCGTGTACTGTTCGTGGCCGGGGGTATCGGCGATGATGAACTTGCGCCGGGGGGTGGCGGCGTAGCGGTAGGCGACGTCGATGGTGATGCCCTGTTCGCGTTCGGCGCGGAGGCCGTCGGTGAGCAGGGAGAAGTCGATGGGGCCGGTGGAGCGGTTGACGCTGGAGTTGCGGACGCTGGCGAGTTGATCTTCGTAGACGCCCTTGGCTTCATAGAGCAGGCGGCCAATCAAAGTGGACTTGCCGTCGTCGACGCTGCCGGCAGTCGTAAATCGAAGGAGTTGGCTTTCGACGCTCATGTTTAGAAATACCCCTCGCGCTTCTTGATCTCCATCGAGCCTTCGGTATCGTGGTCGATGATGCGGTTTTCGCGCTCGGAGCGCTTGAATTGCACGAGTTCTTCCATGAGTTGGGGCAGGGTTTCGGCCTCGGAACGGATGGCGCCGGTGCAGTAGGTGCAGCCGAGGGAGCGCATGCGCACCTTCACCATTTCGGGCTTTTCGCCGATTTGTATGGGGTAGTTATGCTCGAGCGGAATGATGCTGTTTCCGCGGACGAGCATCTCGCGCTCCTTTGCGAAATAAAGCGGCACAATCGGAATCTTTTCGAGCTCGATGTAACGCCAGATGTCGAGCTCGGTCCAGTTCGAGAGCGGAAAGACGCGAATGGTTTCGCCCTTTTCGATTTTGGCGTTGTAGACGTTCCAGAGTTCGGGGCGCTGATTTTTGGGGTCCCACTGGCCGAACTTGTCGCGGAAGCTGTAGATGCGCTCTTTGGCGCGGGATTTTTCTTCGTCGCGGCGGGCGCCGCCGAAGGCCGCGTCGTAACCGCCGGCGGCGAGGGCGTCGAGCAGGGCGCGGGTCTTCAACTGGGCGCAGCACTTCTGGGTGCCGAGGGTGAAGGGGTTGGCGCCGGCGTCGAGGGCGGCCTGATTGGCGTAGACGATCAGGTTGAGGCCGAGCTCTTTGGCGAGGTTGTCGCGGAACTCGTACATCTCCTTGAACTTGTAGCCGGTGTCGACGTGCAGAACAGGGAAGGGGATGCGGGCCGGATGAAACGCCTTCTGGGCGAGGCGCATCATGACGGAGCTGTCCTTGCCGACGCTGTAGAGCATGACGGGGTTCGAAAACTCGGCGACGACTTCCCGTAAGATATGGATGCTCTCGGCCTCGAGGGCGCGGAGATGACTGAGAACGCGGGACTCCATAAAAACTTCAGGGTAGCAGTAGGATGGTCGCATTGTCTATCGGAAATGGGGTAATTCTGTGCGGGCATACACTGGTAGAGACATGAAGCTCCTTTGGGTTGGTTTGCTGGCGGCGTCCCTGGGGGCGCAGACGGAGATTACGGGCGGGCGGATTCGGGAACATGTGAAGTTTCTGGCCAGCGACCTGCTGGAGGGGCGGGGAGTGGGAACGCGGGGCGGGGAGCTGGCGACGGCTTACCTGGCTTCGCAGATGGCGCTGGCGGGTTTGGAGCCGGCGGGAGACAACGGTACGTTTTTTCAGCGGGTGGATCTGGTGGGGGTGGAGCCGCAGCCCACGGCGAAGCTGGCGCTGGGGACGATGCCGCTGACCTGGGGCGTGGACTTCGTGGGCAACACGCTGCAGCAGAAGAGCCTGGCCGAGTTTGGCGCCGAGGCGGTGTTTGTGGGGCACGGGATTACGGCGCCGGAGTTTGGCTGGGACGACTACGCCGGGACCGACGTGAAGGGTAAGGTGGTGGTGCTCTTCACGAACGAGCCGCCGAGTGACGATCCGAAGTTTTTTGGCGGCAAGGCGCTGACATACTACGGGCGATGGACTTACAAGTACGAGGAGGCGGCGCGGCGGGGAGCGGTGGGCTGTGTGATTCTGCATACGACGCCGACGGCCGGTTACGGCTGGGAGGTGGTGCGCAGTTCGTGGGGCAAGGAAGACCCGCAGGTAAAGCTGGAGGCGGGGGCGCCGGCGCTGGCGTTTGCGGGATGGGTGACGCGGGGGGCGGCGGAGAAGGCGCTGGGGAGGAACCTGGACGAGATGCTGGCGCAGGCGAACACGCGGGGCTTTCGGGCGGCGCCGCTGAACCTGACGGTGAGCGGGGCGATTCCGACGAAGATGCGCGCCATCCGGGCGGCGAACGTGGCGGGGATCGTGCGCGGCAGCGACCCGGAGTTGCGGCAGCAGGCTGTCGTCTTCAGTGCCCACTGGGATCATCTGGGGGTGGGCGCGGAGAAGGGGAGCGATGCGATCTATAACGGCGCCGTGGACAACGCCACCGGCTGCGGCATTCTGCTCGAAGCGGCGCGGGCGTGGGCGGCGCTCGAGCGGCGGCCGAAGCGGTCGGCGATTTTTATTGCCGTGACGGCCGAGGAGAGCGGGCTGCGGGGGGCCGAGTTCTACGCGGCGCGGCCGGTGATTCCGGCGGGTTTGACGATGCTGAACATCAACTACGATTCCTTTTATCCGTTTGGGGCGGTGAAAGATGTCGTCGTGATCGGCGCGGAGCGGACGAGCGTCTATCCGACGGTCGAGGCCACCGCCCGGCGCTTCCGGCTGAAGATCAAGCCCGACCCGCATCCGGAGCAGGGCCACTACTACCGCTCGGACCACTTCGCCTTTGCGCGCGCCGGGGTGCCGGCGTTTTCGGTCAACATGGGGACCGAATACTGGGGCAAGGACGAGACGTTCGGCGATAACATCGTCTACGAGTACAACGCGAAGAACTACCATCAGCCGTCGGATGAGTACAAAGACACGTGGGACTTTGCGGGCATGGAGCAGATGGGCCGTTTTGGCTGGACGATCGGGCTGACGATTGCCAACTCGGCCGCGGTGACCACGTGGCGCGAAGGCGACGAGTTCCTGCCGGCGCGCCAGCGCAGCTTCAGCGCGCCTGGGCGATGACCTTAATGCCGTTTTTCGCGCGCAGGGTGATCAACGCCTTGCGCTCGACGCGGTGACCGGGTTCGAGGCGGAAGCGCCAGCGCTGGGCGATGACGGCCAGCAGCAGGACGCCTTCCATCCAGGCGAAGCGTTCGCCGACGCAGATGCGGGGGCCGCCGCCGAAGGGGAAGTAGGTGAAGTCGCGTTTGTAGAAGTCGCCATCGGCCCAGCGGGCGGGGTCGAAGCGGTCCGGGTCCGGCCAGAAGCGGGGGTTGCGGTGCATCAGGTACGGACTGAGGAGCACGATGGACTTGGCGGGTAGGGTGTAGCCGGCGAGTTCGAGGGGTTCGCGGGCCATGCGGCCGATGGCCCAGGCGGGCGGGTAGAGGCGCATGGATTCGGCGAAGATCTGCTGGGTGTAGCGGAGGCGGGGTAGGTCGTCGAAGGTGGGGAGGCGGCCGTCGAGGACATGGGCGAGTTCGGCGTGGAGGGCGGCTTCGGCGTCGGGGTGCTGGGCGAGGAGGTACCAGGTCCAGGCGAGGGCGGTGGCGGTGGTTTCGTGGCCGGCGAGGAAGAGCGTGAGGGCTTCGTCGCGGACCTGCTTGTCGGACATGGCGTGGTCGTCGCCCTCGGGGTCGCGGGCGTTCATCAGCATGGAGAGCAGGTCGTCCGGGTTGGCGGCGGAGGTGCGGCGCTCGTTCATGATGCGGAAGATGGTGGCTTCGACGAGCTTGGCGGCCTTCAGATAGCGGCGGGTGACGGGGAGCGGGACGTACTCGATGAACTGGGAGCCGGGGAGCATGAGGAGGGGCATGATGGCGATGAGGGCGTTCATCGCTTCGCCCACCTGGGGGGCTTCGTCCTCGACGTCGGCGCTGAAAAGGGTCTGGCCGACGATGGCGAGGGTGAGCCGCATCATCTCCTGGTCGATGTCGAGTTTGGCTTCGTTGCGCCAACGGTGGCAGGCCTTGTCGGCGAGGGCGACCATCTGCGCGCCGTAGGTGACCAGATGGTCGCGGTAGAAGGCCGGTTGGACCATGCGGCGCTGACGGAGGTGGCTCGTGCCTTCGTTGGTCAGGAGGCCTTCGCCGAGTAGGGATTTGGCGCGCTGGAGGATGCGGCTTTTGGTGAACAGGCCGCTGCGGGTGACGAGGACTTCGCGGATCAGTTCCGGTTCGTTGACGTAATAGATGTGCTGGTGGCCGGCCTGGAAGTAGGCGAAGGAGCCGTAGTCGGCCTGCACCTGTTCGAGATAAGTGAGCGGATCGCGGCGAAAGCGGACGAGGCCGCCGGAGAAGAAGCCGGCGGCGGGTCCGGGCGGCCGGAGGGGGGCAGCCATAGGGGTGTTAGAGGGGCTGGTTGAACGGAATCAGATTTTCGCGGTCGAAGGTGACGCCGAGGAAGCCGAGGCACATTTCGTCTTCGGTGCCTTCGCCCCAGCCTACCGTCTTCAGCGGATTGCTCGGGTTGCGCGGGTTGTCGGCCGAGTTGTCAAAGGTACAGGTGGCGCGGAGACGGTCGAAGGCGGTGAGCCGAACGGGCTCCTGGTACTGATAGAAGCCCTGCCAGTTGAAGTCCCAGTTATCGATGTAGATGAGCGATTCGGCGCGGCCGTTGGGCCGGATGCGTTCGAGTTTGAACTGCGTGCCGAGCAGGTGCATGTGGGGGGAGATGAGATAGGCGGTGGCGTCGAACAGCGGGGGGATGGGGAAGGTAGCGGTGACGTTGTGATTCTTAGCGCCAGGGGGGATTTTGAAGTTGGTGTTGACGACCGGAAGGTAGACGAGACGCTTGTTCACCTCGCCCTGGGCGAAGTAGAGGCCGACGCGGGTTTGGTCCTCCTGGTTGGTGCGGCCGCCGGGGTAGTAGTGCACCTGCATGATGATGTCGACGTTCTTGGGTAGTAGCGTGCCGACTCCGGCGGGGAGGCGGTTGGGGAACATGCCGGGGACCCAGCCGCCAGCCATGCTCGAGAGGGACAGCGGGATGCCATCGCCAGGGCCGCCAAAGCAGTCATAGCCGGGTTCGCCGTCTTTGCCGTCCATCTGCCGGGCTTTGCCGGAGGTGTCGAGATAGAGGATGACGTGGTGGACCACCTGGCGGTTGCCGGGGACGACCTGGAAGGCGTCGATATAGCGGTCGGCGCCGAAGTCGGTGGGGATGACAAAGCAGCGGTAGGTGTCGCCGCGGCGCTTGAGCGTGTAGCTTTGCGGCATGGTGACTACCACGTCCGGATCGCCGAGGCGGAACTCGCCGGTGGCGGGCAGGGGTTCGGGCAGGTCGCGGGGGTCGCCTTCGGGGGCGCCGCCGCGGTACCAGTTGAGGATCATGGTCCGCTCTTCGTCGGACAGGCCGAAGTTGTGCTGGAACTCGCCGTGGCCATCGACCGGCTTCCACGGGGGCATGCGGCGCTCTTCAATGGCGCGCTGAATGTCTTCGCCCCAGGTCATGGCGGCTTCGTAGGAGTCGAGCGCGAAGGGGCCGATGTCGCCTTCGCGGTGGCACTGCTGGCACTTGTTTTGAAATACGCGCGAGATATCCCGCGTGTACGTCACCTGTCCCCAAGCGCTCAAAGCAAACACGAATAGCGGAAGGACGAGCCTCACAAACCACCTCTCTATTCGCTATTATCGCGCAAGATAGTGACAATCGCTTGGGCTTCGGCCGAGCGCTGCTCGCCGACGGGCCCGACTTTCTCGGAGGTTTTGAACTTCACGTTGACGCGGTCGAGGGGGAGTTCGACGAGGGCGGCGAGGCAGGCGCGGATGGTGGGGCGGAAGTCCTTGAGTTTGGGCCGTTCGAGGATGACGGTGGAATCGACGTTCGAGAGGCGGTAGCCCTGTTGGCGGACGAGGGTGAGGGCGTGGCGGACGAAGCGGTCCGAGGAGGCGCCTTTCCAGGCGGGGTCGGTATCGGGGAAGTGCATGCCGATGTCGCCGAGGGCGACGGCGCCGAGGAGGGCGTCGGTAACGGCGTGGAGGAGGATATCGCCGTCGGAGTGGGCTTCAAAGCCGGTTTCGTGGGGGATGACGACGCCGGCGAGGATGAGCACGCGGCCGGGCGCCAAGCGGTGGTTATCCCAGCCGAGGCCGGTGCGGTATTCGGTCATGCCGGTTTCTTGGCGGCCTCTTCGGCGAGGAAGGCCTGGGCGAGTTCGAGGTCGGTGGGTTTGGTGATTTTGATGTTGCGGTCGCTGCCGGGGACGACGTGGACGTCGACGTTTTCGAGGCGCTCGACGAGGGAGGCTTCGTCGGTGCCGGTGAAGTTGTCGGCGGCGGCCTGGGCGAAGGCGCGGCGGAGGAGGGGAAGGCGGAAGACCTGGGGGGTTTGGGCGAGGACGAGGCGATCGCGGGGGATGGTGGTTTCGATGCGGTGGCGGGAGACGCGTTTGACGGTATCGACGGGGACGACGCCGAGGATGGCGGCGCCGCAGGCGGCGGCTTCGGCGATGACGGCGGCGATCTGTTCGAGGCTGACGAAGGGGCGGACGGCGTCGTGGACGGCGACGAGTTCGACGGACTCGTCGAGGGTGGCGAGGGCGTGTTCCACGGACTCCTGGCGGGAGTCGCCGCCGACGACGAGGCGGACGGGTTTGGCGAGGGTCTCCTGGTCGATGAGGGCCTGGAAGCGGGCGATGTCGTCGCCGCGGAGGGCGACGACGATCTCGGAGACGACGGGGCTTTGGGCGAACTTGCGGACCGTGTGCATGAGGATGGGGGATCCTTCGAGCACGAGGAACTGTTTCCGACTGTGGACCGTGTCCGGCTGCGACTTCATCATGCGGGTGCCGAGGCCGGCCGCCGGAAGGATAACTGCTACTTTCATGGTCAGGGATCTTTAGTGTAACGCGGCCTGCACCTTTTCGGCGGAATGGATGCGCTCGTCGAAGCGGCCGAAGATCATCTTACCGGCGGTGGTTTGGAGGACGCTGGTGACGGAGATCTCGATGGTCTTGGAGATCATCTTTCGGGCGTTGTCGACGACGACCATGGTGCCGTCGTCGAGATAGGCGATGCCCTGATTCTGTTCTTTGCCCTCTTTGAGGATGAAGACCTTCATGACCTCGCCGGGGAGGACGACGGGGCGGAGGGAGTTAGCCAGTTCGTTGATGTTGAGGACGGCGACGCCGTGGATCTGGGCGACTTTGTTGAGGTTGAAGTCGTTGGTGACCACTTTGCCGTGGAGGTGTTTGGCGAGTTCGAGCAGCTTCATATCCACTTCGCGGATGTGGGGGAAGTCTTCTTCGGTGACCTGAATGTGGAGGTCAGGGCTTTTCTGGATGCGGCTGAGGACGTCGAGTCCGCGGCGGCCGCGGTTGCGTTTGTTGGAGTCGGCCGAGTCGGCGATCATCTGCAGTTCGCGGAGGACGAAGGCGGGGATGATGAGGGTTCCTTCGAGGAAGCCGGTTTCGGCGATGTCGGCGATGCGGCCGTCGATGATGACGCTGGTGTCGAGGATTTTGCGATCGTCTTTGGCGGCGGGCGGCGGGCCGCCGAGGAGGGTGCTGCAGGCGCCCCAGTTGAGATTGCCGCCCTGGTGGGCGCCGACGACGATGCCGCAGTAGGTCATCCAGAGCAGCAGCATGACCTCGAGAAACGGGATGGTATCGCGGTTGGCGGGGAAGGCCTGGGCGAGGACGAGGGTCATGAGATAGGCGCCGAGGATGGCCAGGATGCTGCCGATGGCGGCGCCGAGGAGGCGGGGGAGGGGGAGTTGGCGGATGCGGAGTTCGAAGACGACGATGAGGCCGCCGGCGAGGGCTCCGGCGGCGGCGGCCGACCAGGGGGCGAGGGCCGCTGGTTGGAGGAGATAGGCCGCGGTGGTTAGAGCAGCGATGAAGACAAAGCGAACGATGAGCAGGTCAGTCACGACGGTTCGAGAGATACGAAGCGGGCACGGATAAACTACCGTAGTATACGGGCCCGCGCAAGGGCGTGGGGTTACCCGACGCAGTTAGGGGAGGAAGTTTTTGAGATAGCGGCCGCTTTGCACGAGGGAGGCTTGGCGGAGTTCGAGGGAGCCTTCGTAGGCGCGGTCTTCGACTTCGATGCAGACGGCGCCGCGGTAGCCGGTTTCGGTGAGCACGCTGAAAAACTTACCCCAGTTGACGTCGCCGAGGCCGGGGAGCTTGGGGGTGTGGAAGAGATTGGGGTGGGCGAAGACGCCGACCTGGTTGAGTTTTTCGACGTCGATGCGGGCGTCTTTGGCGTGCATGTGGACGAGTTTGGGGGCGAACTCGCGCATGGCCTGGAGGTAGTCCATGTGCTGGAGGATGAAGTGGGAGGGGTCGAAGTTGAGGCCGAAGTGATCACTGGGGATATCGTTGAAGGCGCGGCGCCAGATGGCGGGGGAGGTCATCAGATTTTTGCCGCCGGGCCATTCGTCCTTGGTGAACGACATGGGGCAGTTTTCGATGCCGACCTTGACGCCCTGGTCTTCGGCGTATTTGATGAGCGGCTTCCAGGTTTTGAGGAAGCGGGGCCAGTTGTCATCGACGGACTTAGTGTGGTCGCGGCCGACGAAGGTGTTCATGACGCCGACGTTGAGCAGGCGGGCGGCTTTGATGACGGCTTTGATGTGGTTGGTGTAGAGCTTGGCTTCTTCGGGGTCGGCGGCGAGGGGGTTGGGATAGTAGCCAAGGCCGCTGATGGCGACGCCGAACTGGGCGGTGAGGTCGTGGATGCGCTTGGCGTCGTCGGCGGTGAAGCCCGCGACGTCGATGTGGGTGACGCCGGCGTAGCGGCGTTCCGCTTTGCCCTGGGGCCAGCACATGACCTCGACGGCGGAGAAGCCGTTTTTGGAGGCGAAACTCAGTACTTCGGCGAGCGAGAGGTCAGGCAGGATGGCCGAGACAAATCCGAGAGTAAGCATGTTCTTCAGTTTGTCACGAGTTCGATTGGTCAGGGAAGAAACTGCACCTCTTCTTCGATGGTGAGGCCGAAGCGGTCCTGGACGCGCCGCTTTAACTCGCCGAGCAGGGCGACTAAATCGGCTGCCGTGCCGCCGCCCGTGTTGTAGACGAGGTTGGCGTGGTAGTCGGCGACGCGGATGTTACCGGCGGCGAGCCCCTTGGCGCCTACCTGTTCGAGGAACCAGCCGGCAGGGATTTTGCCTTCGCGGATGACGTTGGCCGGCACGTGGGCGGCGGTTTCGGGGGGGAGTTCGCGCAGCAGGAGGTTTTTGAAGATGGACCCGGCGCACTGCATGGTGGGGGGGAACTTGGCGTCGCGGGTGGCGCGGATTTCGGCCGAACGGGCGGCGAGGGCGGCGGGGTCGCCGGGGGTGAGGGTGAGTTCGGCCGAGAGGATCTGCCAGCGCTTGTGGCGTTTGAAGATGCTTTCGCGGTAGCGGAACTCGCATTGTTCGCGGGTGAAGGTGACGATGTGGGGGCCGTCGACGAAGCGAACCTGATGGATGCGTTCGGCGATGGACTGGCCGTAGGCGCCGGCGTTGCCGTAGATGGCGGCGCCTACCCAGCCGGGGATGCCGGCCATCGATTCGAGGCCGGCCAGGCCGTGGGTGTTCGCGAAGTCGACGAGGTCGTTGAGGTCGGCGCCGGCTTCGACCCGGACGCGGGCGCCGTCGACGGAGAGCCCGGCGGCGGCGTATTGGAGGACGAGGCCGGGGTAGCCGGCGTCGCTGACGATGAGGTTGGTGCCGCCGCCGATGGTGGTCCAGGGGAGGCCGGAGGCGAGGAGGAGTTCGTGGGCGGCGCGGTAGGCGGCCTCGGTGGAGGCGATGAGGAGAGCGTGGCAGGGGCCGCCGAGGCGGAAGCGGGTGTAGTCGCGGAGGAGGGCGCCGGGGCGCACGGCGAGACCGGGAATGGTCTCGAGTGGGGCGAGCGCGGCGAGGGCGGCAGTCATTGCTCCGATTATCGCGGACGGGGAGGGGGCATGTCAGTTCGGCTTACTCTAGAAAGACATGGCGACAGCGTTTGGCGGGTTTCCGGAGGCTGGTTATGAGTTTCTGCGGGAGCTCAAGGAGAACAACCGGCGGGAGTGGTTTCAGCCGCGGAAGGAGATCTACGAGGCGACGGTGAAGGCGCCGCTCGGGGAGCTGGTGGAGGCGCTGAACGCTGAATTTGCGCGGTTTGCGCCGGAGTACATCACTGAGCCGAAGCGGGCGATCTACCGGATCTACCGGGACGTGCGCTTCAGCAAAGAGAAGCATCCGTACAAGACGAACGCGGCGGCGGGGTTTCACGCTTCGGCGGCCGAGAAGGAGTCGCTGGCGGGGTACTACGTGTCGGTTTCGCCGGGGGAAATTGAGATTGCCGGGGGGATTTATATGCCGCGGCCGGAGCAGATGCTGGCGATCCGGAACCGGATTGCCGAGGGATGGGAGGAGTGGGCGGCGCTGGTGGGGGACAAGCGGCGGCAGCGGGTGGCCGGGGAGGTGAAGGGGGAGGCGTTGACGCGGACGCCGAAGGGGTTTGCCAAGGAGCATCCGGCGGAGTTCTGGCTGCGGAAGAAACAGTGGCTGTATTGGGACACCGGTCTTGATCCTGCCCTGGCGCTGCGTCCGGGTTTTGTCAAAGAGATTGCGCGGCGGTTTGAGGCGATGTACCCGGTGATCCGGTTCTTGAACGGGGCGCTGGGCGGGAGGAAGGCGCTCCGTTCGGAGTACTTCTAGGGCGTTTGGATGCCGTCAGTTGCCATTCACTTGCAGTTTATTGACGCTGATCGGGAAACCTCCTTATCCTGATAGGGATTACACTAGAGGGTTGACCGCTGGCGGGGGGTTGTCCCGCTCCCGTCCCCTACTCGATGGCAGAAGAACCAAAACCCGCAAAGGCACCGGCTGTAATGGCAACTGTTCCCTGGGAGGGTCCGATTCCGGACCTGCTGCGGGAGCGGCTGGGCGCGTTGGTGCTGGAGACCTGTTCGTACCTGGAGCAGCCATTTGCGGTTTTGACGCTGGAGGCGATGGTTCCCGCGCTGAGGGTGCTGCGGGATGAGGCGGGGTTTGACTATCTGGTGGACATCACGGCGGTGGACTACCCGAAGCGGACGCCCCGGTTTGAGCTGGTTTACGTGGTGTACAGCTACGGGCGGAACGAGCGGGTGCGGCTGAAGGCGGGGGTGGGCGCGGGGGAGAAGCCGCCGTCGGCGGTGGAGGTGTTTACGGGGGCGAACTGGCTGGAGCGGGAAGTGTTGGACATGTTCGGGATCGAGTTTGCGGGGCATCCGGATCCGCGCCGCATTCTGATGCCGGAGGAGTGGTCCGGCTATCCGCTGCGGAAGGACTACGGCATTCTGGCCATGGATAACGGCTGGGTGCAGGCGAATCTCGGCATCGAGAGCGGGCAATGACCGGACTGGACGG
>JADCJL010000078.1 GCA_020247055.1 Acidobacteriaceae bacterium
GAGACCTTCCGCTCCGGCCTCGGCGCGTGGACCGGAAGCGGCTCCTGGGCAAAATCCTGGCGTTTTGACCGGGACGGGGTCGTGCGGCCGGGACAGTTGGCGATCTTTGCGCCTTCGATTCCGATGGAGGACTATCAGTTACAGCTGGTTGCCGCTCCGGAGCACCGCTCGCTGACTTGGGTGGTCCGGGCGTCGGATCTCAGGAATTACATCGGGATGCGCCTGCAAAGCGGCGGGCGGGGCACCGGGCAGGGTTCGACACTGGAGCGCTGGACGGTAAAGGAGGGACGCGTCAGCCGGCGTCATACGGTCGCGCTCAATGTTCCCCTGGTTCCGGAGCAATCGGTCCGAGTCCGCATGGAGGTCCGCGGGAATCTCTTCCGCACGTGGGTTGAGGACCGGGTAGTGGATGTCTTCCTCGAGGAGACCCATCCGGCGGGCGGGGTGGGTTTATTGGCTTCCCCGGGCGATCAGCCCCGGATTTACCGGCTCGAAGTGACTCACCAGCAAGATTTTTTCGGGAAGCTCTGTTCTTTATTCGCCACCCATCCGATCACTAAATCAGGAACTCCAGGTTCATGACCCATCACCGTTCTTCCCAGTCGCCGTACCCGCCGACCGGCGCCGGCCCCGTCCCCTCCTACGTGCCGGGTCCCGAAGCTGCGCTGGCCCGCGCCGTCGGCCTCCATGTAGAGGGCCACACCCGAGAGGCCTTGAACGAACTCGAAGCGGCCCTGCAGATGGCGCCCGATCATGCCGAACTGCTTGCCGCCCGCGGCCATCTTCTGTGTGAATTGGGGCAGTACGACCAGGCGGCGTGGTCCTACACGCGGCTGTTCGAGAGCGGCACGTACAACCCGGTGGCCCTTTATAATCTGGCGGTGTGTCTTGAAAAGCTCGGCCGCTGGGAACAGGCCGCCGAGCGGTTTAGCGAGATCGAAGCCTTGGATCCGGAGCGCAAGGAGGCCAAACTCGGCTGGGCCATCTGCCAGCTGCACCTTGAGCGGCCCGAACCCGCCCTCGCCGCCTTTGAAGGCTATCTCAGCCAGCACCCCGACGACGAGACCGCGTTGTTCGGCAAAGCCGTCGCGCTGCAGCTGTTGTGGCGCTACGAAGAGGCGGCCGTGCTCTACCACGAGGCTCTCCGGCGCAACCCCAGGTCCGAGGAGGTGCTCACCAACCTGATCGCCATCGCTCTGATCCGGAAGGACGACGACGCCGTCCGCCGCTTCGCAGAGCAACTCCTGGCCTTCCGGCCCTATTCGCAGCCGGCGCTCGAAGGACTGGCCAGCATGGCCTTCCACCGGGGCGACTACGAAGCCGCCGCCAAGCTTTGTCTGAAACTGGTCGAACTCAATCCGGAACACTTTGAGACCTGGTTCAATTTCGGGGTCGCCGGCCAGAAGATGAAGAACTACGAGAGCGCCGTACGCGGCTACACCGAGGCGATCCGCCTCCGCCCCGACTCCCTGCAGGCGTTTCTCAATCTCGGCATCGTCCGGCAGGAGATGAACGACTGCAAAGGCGCGCAGGACGCTTACGAAAGAGCCCTGCTCATCAGCCCGGACACCCCCGAAGTTCTCTTCAACCTGGCCACCGTACTCGAGCTGAGCGGGCAAAAGGAACAGGCCGCGCCGATCTACCAGCGCCTCGTGGCCACGCATCCCGACTGGGACGAAGCGTGGTTCCGGCTCGGCTATCTCCGCCTCGAACGGTCCGAGTACGACGGCAGCGTGGCAGCCTTCGAGGCGGCCCTGCGCAAAAACCGGAACTGGTCGGAAGCCCTCGTGAACCTGGGCCTGGCGCAGTGGAAGGCCGGGCGCCTCGAAGACGCCACCCAGACGTTTGAACACCTGCTGAAAGTCACGCCGGACTCGGTCGATGCCCTCCGCGGGTTGGCGGCCCTGGCCGTCGAACGGCAGGACTATACCGGCGCCCTCGCCCACCAGGCCCGCCTCATCGACCTCGGCGAACGGTCGCCGGAGCTGTTCTATAACACCGGTCTGCTGCTCCAGAAGTCCGGCCAGCTCGACGACGCCATCCGCCTCTATCACGAAGCGCTGGCCGAACGGCCCACGTTCGGGGAAGCCCTGCTCAACCTGGGCCACGCCCTCAAAGCCCAGGGCCGTACCGAACAGGCCAAGAGCTACTGGCGCCAAGCCATCGACGCCAAACCCGAACTGGCCAAGGGTTACTTCGCCTAACCCTTACGCGACCACCTCCAGCGGAACCGAACCCATCAGCCGGCGGCCTAACTGCAAACGCAGCACATGGCCGCCCACCCCGATCGCACCCGGCAGACGGAAGTTCACCTCGTAGCGGGGCGGCAGCGGATCGGTGCAGAAAAACTCCAGTTCCTCCACCGGCATCCCGTCCACGGTGGCCGACAGCTCCGCGGGCCGGGTCACCTCCTCGATCGTCAACTTCACGCTCCGCGTCTCAATGCGCGCGCCGCTCACCAGATTCACCCCATCGCTCAGCGCCACCAGCCGCGGCACCAGCGCGGGGGGCGGAATGATCCGCACCTTCCCTGGCGCACCCCACGCCTCGCCCCGCCAACCCAACTGCACCGGCTGCAGCCCGGTCCCCACCCCCTCCGGCAGCCGCAGGTTGACCTGCGTCAACCCATCGCGCTCCCGCGGCCCGAGGTAGGTCAATCGCCCCCGCACCCCGCCCACGGTGACCTCAAAGTGCAGAAGGTCGCAACACGGCGGCAGATGGTCCACCCACAACGCCAGCGCCGCATAGCGGCCGCGCGCCGGCGCAAGCGGCTCGGACGTCTCGGCGTTGGTGATCCGGCGGATTTCGATCGGCCCCTCCGGCCGCCTCACCGCCGCGGCCCAGCCCGCCGGCTGTTTCCGCAGCGTCGTCCACATGTACTGCGTCGATACCCCTTCGAGCGCCAGCATCTGCAGATCATTCTCGCGGCAGAAGGCCTCCAGTTCGGCGGCGCTGATGCGGACCCCGCTCCAGGTGTCGTAGTGTGCCGCCGTCTCCGGCAGACCGTTGATCTGGCAGCGGAGCAGACCGCCGGGTTTGAGCACCCGCCGCGCCTCCCGCAGGTAGCCCAGCACCACCTCCCGGCTCGGAATGTGTTGAAACACCGCGTAAGAGTAGACAAAGTCAAACGACTCGTCGGCAAACATCTCCAGATTCGAATGGAGCGCCACGTGCGCGTGCGCATGGGCAATCCCCCGCAGGCGCCCCCGCGCCCGCTCCACCATCCGGTCCGAGATATCAACGCCATGAATCTCGCCAAAATACTGGCTCATCGGCTTCAACAGCCGCCCCGGTCCGCAGCCGATCTCGAGCGCCCGCCGCGCCCGCGGGCTCCCCTCGGGCAAACGCCGCATCTCCCACCGCAGCCCGTGCACAATCTCCTCGCCCGTGGCGTCGAACCCCTCTTCGTCCTGGTCGCGCCGCCCAAAGGCCACGTAGTAGTTGGCATCCTCGGCCGCCCGCGCGTTCCAGTCCGCGCGCATCTGTTCGACAATCTGTTCGCTCATAAGGTTCCCGGGTCATGCCGGCAGCGGTTGCCGCGCAAGGTGTTCTCCCGCAGCCGGACGTTCGGACCGTGCGCCACGCAGGCGCGGTCCATCCGCCAGCCGGAGATTTCATTGTCGACGATCCGGTTGCCCCGCGTCACCGCCGGCCGTTCCGCGCGTTCGCCCAGATAAATCCCGCTCCGCAGCATCTCCGGTTCCGCCGCCAGAAACACACAGCCCGGCCGGCCGGCCTCGCTGCAGCGCGACCGCTGCAGCCCCCGCAGCACATTCCCCGCAATCACATGCCCGCTGCCGATCACAAAGATGCCGCCCCACGGCGCGCCCTCTATCCAATTATCCGTAATCCGGATCCCCACGCTCTGCATATCCGGATTCGTGTTGTTCATCACAATGCCGAAATGCGCCAGTTCCCGGCAGCGGTTGCCCTCGACCACGCCATGGTGGAAGCCGTCCAAATCAATGCACTTGCCGTTCACATCGCGAAAGCTGTTGCGCACATACCGCGAGCCCTCCACGTTGCCCGCCGTATCCACCCCCACCGGCGTGCCCCCGCCCTCCACATCCACCACCTCCCGCGGATAGCCGATCCGCTCCCCCTCATTGCCCTCCACCGTCACCGCCACCGCATGGCCCACCTGCACCGCGTCCCTTCCAATCTCGCGGAACCGGTTCTCCGCCACCCGCCCCCGCTCGTTCCGCGGCGCCGTGTAGCGCGAGTGCGTCCACACCGCGTTGCCAGTCACCCGTTCGAACACCGACCGGCTCACCTCCCAGTCCACCGACCCGTCCTCGATCAGCACGCCCCCCGTCGTGTTGTTCCGCCCGTTCGCCTGCAGCGATCCACTGTCGACCACCGTCACCTCCCGCACCACCACCCCGCGCACCCGCGCCGCCAGCACGGCAAACCCGGCCATCTGTTCAAACCGCGCCCGCTCAATCACCACCCCCGCCCCGCCCCGCACCAGCACCCCCCCGGCCCCAAACCAGCTGGCAAACGTCCGGTCGTAGGGCGGCAAACCCTGCCGCTGCGCCAGCCGCGCCCGGTTGCCCTTCACGACGAAATCCCGCAGGGTCACGTTCACCGCCCCGTCGAGCACAATCGCCGCCTCCCCCGCGAAATCGTCCGCCAGCACATACACGCCGCTCACGACAGCCGGGTTCCGCAGCGGCCGGTGCAGCACCGTCTCGCCCCACGCGCCCACACCCGCCGCCAGCAGCAACGCTATCCTAGTCCAAATGGCCATTCATTTCCGCGAAGCCACCCTCGCGCCTCTCGACCAGCTTACCGCCTCAGCCCCCGATGGCGCGCTCATTGCCGTGATCGGGGAAGACTCGAGCGGCCAGCGCGAACTCCTCCGGCTCGCCGCCGGCCTGGCCCGGCCCACCGCCGGCGCGGTCGACACCCCGGCCGGCGCCCGCTACCTCGGCCCCGCCGATCCTCTCGACCTCGCCCCCACCCCCGTCCTCGCCCTCGACCACGCACTCGCCGCCCGCGACCCCCTCGTCCGCGCCCACGCCGCCGCCGCCCTCGAACGCCTCCGGCGCAGCGGCTCGACCGTTCTGTTCACCTCCCACGAAGCCGACCTCATCGCCGCCCTCGCCGACGAGGTCTGGTGGCTGCACGAGGGCCGGCTCCATGCCCGCGGTGACCACCGCGAAATCCTTCCCCGCTACCAGCGCCATCTCGCCACCCGCCTCCGCGCCGAGGGCGAGGCCGTCCCTCCCCGCCTCGCCCCTTCCCTGCGCCGCGGCGACGGCCGCGCCGAAATCGTCGCCCTCGAAACCCTCGGGGCCGCCGGCCAACCCACCATCGTTCTCCAGTCCGGCGAAGCGGCCACCGTCCGCGTCACCGTCCGGTTCCACGCTCCCGTCGACCAACCCGTCATCGGCATCATGATCCGCACCCGCATCGGCTTTGAGGTCTACGGCACCAACACCGAACTCGAGCAGCTCACGCTCGGCCCCGTCGCCGCCGGCCAGACCCTCCGCCTCTCCTTCCAATTCCCTTGCCTGCTGTGCCCGCAGGAGTACACCCTCACCGCCGCCTCGCACGACCCCGACGGCGTCTGGCACGACTGGATGGAAGACGCCCTCGCCTTCTCCGTGGCCGACTCCCGCTATACGGCCGGCGTCGCCAATCTCCGCGCCCGGGTCACCGCCGAAACCCTCTAGCCATACCACCACCCGACGGGCGGTGGTACAATAGAGGTCCCCGTCGCTTCCCCCTCTCCTGTCCTCGATCGGGAAGCATCGCGGCTCTCGTCCCGCCGCGGCCTAATCCCTTTCAGAGGTCTACCCGATGCGAGCACTCGCGCTCCTGCTGTTCTCTTTTTCCGCCCTTTGGGCGCAGACATTCCGCGGCAATATTGCCGGGGTGGTTCAGGACGCCTCCGGCGCAGCCATTCCCAGCGCCACCGTCAAACTCGAAAGCCCGGCGACCGGCTTGACCCGCTCCACCGTTGCCTCCTCATCCGGCGAGTTCCTGTTTGCCGAACTGCCCGTCGGCAAATTCACCGTCATCGTCTCCCAGCCTGGTTTTGAGACCAAACGCTATGAAAACGTCGAAGTCGCCGTCTCGAAAACCAGCAACGTCGTCATCGCCCTCGGCGTCGCCCAGCAGGCCTCTACCGTCGAAGTCTCCGCTCAGGCCGTGACCCTCGAAACCACCTCCTCGGCGCTCGTCGGCGTCGTCGGACCCAAACTCGTCGCCGACCTCCCGATGAACGGCCGCGACTTCCGCCAGATGCTCAAGCTCAGCCCCGGCGTCTCCCCAGCGACGAGTTCCGTCAACGGCATGCGGACCTCCGGCAACAACTATCAGATTGACGGCGCCGACAACAACGACGCCTTCCACAACACCTCGGCCGTCAACCAGGGCGGCGTCTCCGGCATCGCCGGCACCCTGCTGCCGGTCGAAGCCATCGACCAGTTCTCCGTCCAGACCAACGCCAGCGCCGAAGCCGGCCGCAACGGCGGCGCCTCGGTAAACCTCGTGATCAAGTCCGGCACCAACGACCTCCACGGGTCGCTTTACTACTTCAACCGGAACGAAGCCCTCGCCGAACCCTCCCCGCTGCAGGCCGCCGGCGCCAAGCCGCGTGTCGTCCGCTCCAATCAGTACGGCTTCTCCGTCGGCGGCCCCATCATCCGGAACCGCACCTTCTTTTTCGCCACCGGCGAAGCCCAGAAAGCCATCGCCGCCAATTCACTGGCCGCCACGGTCCCCTCCGACGCCTGGGTCGCCGACGCCCGCAACATCCTCGGCCGCTACGGCGTGCCCGTCAGCCAGGTCGGCCTCAATTCGCTCGCCTTCTGGCCCGCCCGCGGCAAATCGGCCCCGTTCGGCCTGAACAACTTCCTGTCGACCGACCAGAACGATTACGACTCCTACAACGGCATCATCAAGATCGACCACCGGTTTAACGACAACCACACCATCGCCGGCCGCTACTTCGGCGGCACCGGCAAGCAGGCCGCCGACGCCGGCTCGCCCTACCGCGAGTACTTCCAGGTGGCTCCCAGCCGCATGCACAACGTCTCCATCGTGCAGAGCAGCGTCTTCGGACCACGCGTGGTGAACCAGATCACGGCCGGCGTCAACTTCTTCCTTCAGGTCTTTAACGACTCCGATATCTCGGCCAACCCCGTCGCCCTCGGGCTCAACACCGGCGTCACCGAAGCCAGCCTCCTCGGCACCCCCACCACCACCATCAACGGCTTCGCCCTCGTCGGCGCCACCCAGCCGCTCGGCCGCATCGACACCACCGGCCACCTCGTCGACAACCTATCGCTCTCCTACGGCCGCCACCAGTTCAAAATCGGCGGCGAGTACCGTCGCGCCCGCCTCGATGTCTTCTACGACACCAACAAGCGCGGCCGCTTCCTGTTCGACGGCGCCCGCGGCCCCTGGGCCTCTGACAGCTCCCTCAACGGCAACCAGCGCGCCCTTGCCGACTTCCTGGCCGGCTACACCTCGAGCAACAACGGCGCCCAGATCGTCCGAGGCCAGCTCCAGCGCGACTACTACCAGAACTCGCTCGACTGGTGGCTGCACGACAACTTCCAGGTCAACTCGCAGCTCAATCTGAACTTCGGCGTCCGCTTCACCTACCACGGCCCGCTGCACGACGTGAAGAATTCGATCTCCACCTTCGTGCCCGGCCGCGGCTTCGTCGGCCCGAACGCCGGCCTTGAAACGCTCTACCCCCGCGACCTGAACAATTTCGCTCCGCGCTTCGGCTTCGCCTACACCCCCATCAAGGGCGGCAAAACCGTCATCCGCGGCAGCTTCGGCCTCTTCTACGACGTGCCGCCGCTGAACTTCATCGTCGCCAACACCGGCGCCCCCAACGGCGGCTCGGCCGGCGTCCACGCCAATCCCGGCGGCCCGGCCCCGGTCTACTCCATCGCCCTGTCGAGCGTCGACCTGGTGCTCAACCAGCCCATCTTCGGCACCGCCCAGCCCCGGCCGCCCTTCGGCGCCTACTCGATCAGCCAGGATTTCCGCACCCCCTACGTGCTGAACTATAACCTCAACCTGCAGCACCAGCTGACCAAGTCCACCCTCCTCCAGGGCGGCTACGTCGCCAGCGGCGGCCGCAAGCTCAGCTTCCTGCGCAACATCAACGCGCCCACCCCCGGGCTCGTCGCCGGCGCCCAACTCCGCCGGCCCTTCGCCACGCAGTACCCCGACTTGGCCGCCATCAACGAGCTCAACTCCATCGCCGTCAGCAACTACCACTCCTTCCAGGGTTCGCTGCGCCAGACGATGTGGAAAGGCATGACGGCCACCTTCAACTACACCTACGGCCACGCCATCGACAACGGCTCGGACGTTCGCAACAACCTGCCGACCAACTCGAACGATCTGCGCAACGAACGCGGCTCGTCGAGCTTCGATGTCCGCCACATCGTCACCAGCTTCATCTCCTACGACATCCCCACCTTCGGCAAGGCGCTCCCGCTCCTCACCAAAGGCTGGACCGTCAACTCGCTGAACACCTTCCACACCGGCAGCCCGCTCAATATCCTCGCCGGCACCAACGTCAGCGGCACCGGCGACAGCCGCGACCGCGTCGATCTGGTCGGCGACCCGTTCTCGGGCGTCGTGCAGAACCCGGCCGTCCGCACTCTCCGTTGGTTCAACCCGGCGGCTTTCGCCCGGCCCGCCCTCGGCACCTTCGGCAA
>JADCJL010000079.1 GCA_020247055.1 Acidobacteriaceae bacterium
GCCACGGTGTATTTCCGCATGGCGTCCCAGTTCAGCTCAAATCCCAGTCCCGGCCGCTGCGGCAGTGGCACTTGCCCGCCGGCCGTCAACTGCAACTCCTCGATGACGAGCTCCCGCCGCAGCGGCGCCTCCGACAGCGGCGCGGGGAGGAATTCAATGTAGGGGCAGTGGGCCGTGGCCGCCGCCAGATGGGCCGTCGCCGCAATCCCGATCCCGGTCTTCCAGCAGTGCGGCACAATCAGACGCCCGCGGTCGGCCGCCAGATCGCACACTCGCCGCGCCTCGGTCAGGCCGCCCACCCGGCCCACATCGGGCTGCGCCACGTCCACCTTGCCGCGGTCCATCAGATCGAGAAATTCAAAGCGCCCGTTCTGCAACTCGCCGGCCGCGATCCGGATGGGCGAGTGCGCCTGCAGAAACGCGTAGCCGTCCAGATCGTCCAGCTGCAGCGGCGTCTCGACGAAGAAGAGGTCATAGCGCGCCAACTGCTCCAGCACGCGTAGCGCCTGCTTGGCGTTCGTCCAGCAGTAGCAGACGTCCACCATCATCACGAAATTCGGCCCGACCGCCTCCCGGCACGCGGCCACGATCTCGACAATCGTCCCGTCCGGCTCGTCGAGCCCATTGTGCGTGTAGGGACCCTTGACGCAAACCTCCATCTTGCCGGCCTCGAAGCCCAGACGGACCGCCTCGCGCGCCTTGGCCACCAGCGAATCCCGGTACTCGGCTGCCGTCCGCCCGGTGGGCAGCAGCGAAGCGTAGGGCGTAATGTAAGGCTTCCGCGCGCCGCCGAGTAACTTCCAGCACGGCTGCCCCAACGCCTTGCCTTTGATATCCCACAGCGCCATATCGAGCGCACCCATCGCGCAGATTCCGAGGCCCCGGCGGCCCGTCATGAAACTGCCGGTGTACATCCTGTCCCAGAGCGCTTCGGCCGCGAGCGGATCCTGGCCAATCAGCATCTCCTCAAGGCCCAGGCCCAGCACATGCGTCCCGCGGGCATGGATCATCGCCTGCGCGACCCAGGGATTGGTATCTACCTCGCCAACACCGGTAATTCCTTCGTCGGTGTGCACCAGCACCACAATGTCATCCTGCGCCGAGGAACACGCCTCCCGGTCGTAACCGGGGTCGAGCAGGACATAGGATTCAATGCGTGTGATCTTCATATAATCGGGGAGCCGCCATGATATAACACTGCGGTGGCACGGCCACGCCACCTGCGATAGAGTAACGCGGTAGGACATGAAAACCTGGCTTCTTACCCCGGCTCTTGCCTCCGTCCTGATGGCCGCTAACTACCCGGAACCGGTGGCTTCTATCCTGCGCGAGAACTGTCTCCAGTGCCACACCGGCGCCGCCGCCCAGGGCGGCCTCGACCTGTCCACGTCCGATCTGGCGCTGCAGGGCGGTAAGACCGGCGCGGCGTTTCGGCCCGGGTCGGCCGAGGCGAGCCTGCTGGTGGCCCGGGTCGTCGGGGGCTCCATGCCTCCCGGGCGGAAGCTCGCGCCGGAACATATTGCCACGCTGCGCGCTTGGATCGATGCCGAGAAACCACAACGGGCCGCCGTCACCGAAGCCGATGTGATTCCGCTGTTTCAGATGCGCTGCGTCACCTGTCACGGCAAGCGGGTGCAGGAGGGTGGTCTTGATCTCCGCACGCAGGCCAGCCGGCTGAAGGGCGGCAAGTCGGGCCCGGCCCTGGTCCCCGGCAAGCCAGAGGAGAGCCTGATCGTGAAGCGGATTGCCGCCGGCGAGATGCCCCCGCCGAAGAAACTCTTTGAAGCCTTTGTGCGGCCTCCTGCGAGCGAGGAGGTGGACACGCTGCGGGCCTGGATCGCCGCCGGTGCGCCGCCGGCGCCGGTGCGGCCCGCGGTCGAAGAGAAGTTCAGCGCCAAGCAGCGGGAATGGTGGTCGCTGCAGCCGCCGCGGCGACCGGAGCCGCCGGTCCTGCCCGGCGCGGGCGGCCGGAACGCCATCGACGCGTTTCTGCTCGCCAGGCTGCGCCAAAACCAGATCGGTTTCGCTCCGCCGGCGAGCCGCATGACGCTCCTGCGCCGCGCCTATGTCGACCTGACGGGCCTGCTGCCCACCCCACGCCAGGTCCGCGAATTCCAGGCCGATACCCGCCCCGACGCCTACGAACGGCTGGTCGACCGCCTCCTCGCTTCGCCCGCCTACGCGGAACGGTGGGCGCGCATCTGGCTCGATTCGGCCGGCTACGCCGACTCCGAAGGCATCATTCACGAAGACCGTCTGCGGCCGCAGGCGTGGCGCTACCGCGACGCCGTCATCCGCGCAATCGAACGCGATGAACCCTACGACCGCTTCCTCACCGCGCAGCTGGCCGGCGATGAGCTGGCCGACCATCGCGCCATCGCCAACCCCACCGAGGCCGATATCGATCGCATCGCATTGACCGGTTTTTTGCGCCTCGCCCCCGACGGCACCTACTCGCCGGCCAACGGCTCCGTTGCCGAGCGCATGAACGTGATCGCGGACGAAATCGAGGTGCTCGGGTCCACCGTGATGGGGCTGACCATCGGCTGCGCCCGCTGCCACAACCACAAGTACGATCCTCTTCCGCAGCGCGACTACTACCGGTTCAGCGCCATCCTGCAGACCTCGTTCGATCCCTATGACTGGGTGAAGCCCACCGAGCGGAACCTCGATTTCGCGCTCGCCGCCGAGCGCGACGAAGCCGCCCGGCACAACGCCCCGCTCGAAGCCGAAATCAGGCGCCTCGAAAAGCGGCTCGAAGCCCTGCCTAAAGAAGACGACAAAGCCAAGCCCGAAGCCGACAGGCTGCGCAAGGCGATCGCCGACCAGAAGGCCAAGCTCAAGCCCAAGCCCGACATACGCGCGCTCTACGACATGGGCGGCGAGCCGTCGCCGGTGTTCCTGCTCAAGCGAGGCGAAGCGCAGCAGCTCGGCGAACGGGTCGAACCGAATGTACCGTCGATCTTCCACGGCGGGGCGCTCCGGCCCTATGTGCCCGCCGCCCCCTTTGCCGGTACCAGCGGCCGGCGCCTTGCCCTGGCCCGCTGGCTCACGCAGCCGGAGCATCCGCTGACGGCTCGCGTCATGGTGAACCGCCTGTGGCGGCACCATTTCGGCCGCGGCATCGTCGAAACGCTCTCCAATTTCGGCCGGACCGGCTCCCCGCCCACCCATCCCGAACTCCTCGACTGGCTCGCCACCGAGTTCGTCCGCGGCGGCTGGAGCGTCAAAGCCATGCACCGGCTCATGATGACCTCGGCCGCCTACCGCCAATCCGCCGCCGCCTCCGCCGCCGCGCTCACCGCCGATCCTGAGAACAAGCTGCTCTCGCGCATGCCGCCCCGGCGCATGGACGCCGAGCAGTTGCACGACTCCATTCTGCTCGCCACCGGCCGCCTGTCGGCAGAGCGTTTTGGCCCACCGGTGCCGGTGGAGCGCACCGCGGGCGGCGAGGTCGTCGAAAAGGCGTCGAAGGATCAGTGGCGGCGCTCGATCTACCTGCTGCAGCGCCGCACGACGCCGGTCACCCTGCTCGAGGCGTTCGACCTGCCGCCCATGTCGCCCAATTGTTCGGAGCGCCCGCTGTCGACCGTTTCGACGCAGGCTCTTGAGATGCGGAACAGCCCGGTGGTGATCGAACACGCCCGCTACCTCGCCGGGCGGCTGCTCGACGAGTTTCCCGCCCGGCCCGCCCGCCAGATTGAGGAGGCCTACCTGCGCACCGTCTCGCGCCCGCCGGACGCCGCCGAGACCGCCCGCGCCACCGCCGCCCTCGCCCGGCTCGAACGCGAGTGGCTCGCCCATCTGTCGGCCCAGAAAGTCACCCCGCCCCACGCCGCCACCGCGCGCTGGCACGCCCTGGGCGACTTCGTCCACGCCCTGCTAAGCTCGGCGGAGTTTCTCTATGTCGACTGATGCCACCTCCCGCCGCCACTTCTTCAGCCGCTTGATCGACGGCGTGCAGGGCGCCGCCCTCGCCTCGCTCGCCACCGCCGACCTCGCCCGCGCCGCCGCGCCGGGCCAGTATGATCTCTCCCCCAAACAGCCTCACTTCGCGCCGAAGGCGAAAGCCGTCATCCACCTGTTCATGAACGGCGGACCGAGCCAGGTGGACCTGTTCGACCCCAAGCCCGCGCTCCAGAGGTTCGCCGGCTCCGCCCCCAGCCGCGACATCGTCAACCAGATCGAGTTCGCCGACCAGATCGGCGTTATGATGCCCTCGCCGTTCGCGTTTCGACGGTACGGAAAGTGCGGCATGGAGATGACCGAACTGATGCCGCATCTCGGTTCGGTGGTCGACGAGATCGCCTTCATCCGGTCGATGTACGGCGAGCACTTCAACCATGAACCGTCGCTTTACCTGATGCACTCCGGGCGCACGCTGCCGGGGCGGCCGTCGCTCGGGGCGTGGGTGACCTACGGACTGGGTTCGGTGAACCAGAACCTGCCGGCCTACGTCGTGCTCGACGATCCCAAGGGCCTGCCGATCAACCTGACGCAGAACTGGCAAGCGGGCTGGCTGCCGCCGCTCTATCAGGGCACGCGCTTCCGCTCCGAGGGGCTGCCGCTGCTCAATCTGAAGCCGCCCGAGGAGCTGCCGTCGCCGCTGGTCGAGGCGCAGCGGGATGTCCTGCGCGCGCTCGACCAGGCGCATCGCGCCCGGCGGCCGGGCGTGGGAGAACTCGACGCGCGGATTGCCAGCTACGAGCTGGCGGCGCGGATGCAACTGGCGGCGACGGATGCGCTGGACCTCAATCAGGAGAGCGAGGCGACGCGCGAGATGTACGGGTTGAATGAAGAGGCGACGCAATCCTACGGCCGGCGGTGCTTGATGGCCCGGCGGCTGGTCGAGCGCGGTGTCCGCTTTGTGCAGATCTTCATTGAAGGCCAGATCTGGGATACGCACTCGGACCTTGAAAAATCGCTGCGTTACTGTTGCGCGAAGACGGATCGGCCGATTGCGGCGTTGCTGCGGGATTTGAAGCAGCGGGGGTTGCTCGATTCGACGCTCGTCTTCTGGGGCGGAGAGTTCGGCCGCATGCCGATCTCGCAGATTCGCGCCGGGGGCACGGCCGGGCGCGACCACGGACCGGGCGGATTTACGACTTGGATGGCGGGAGGCGGGGTGAAGGGCGGGACGATTCACGGCTCTACCGACGAGATTGGCTATAAGGCCGTTGAGAACCGCGTGAGCGTACACGATTTTCACGCCACCATGCTGCATCTGCTGGGGCTGCGCTTCCGCGACCTGGCCTTTACGCGGCACAGCCTTCCCGAGCGTTTGACGGATCAGTATCCGGCGCGGGTGGTGAGCGAGATTCTCGCCTGATAAGCCAGTCGGGCACGGCGAGTGCCGTAGGTCTCTGGCGCATCCGATTGCCTCCGGGGTGACTTGGTGATAGGTTGAGATTAACCGTTCTTCATTGTGACGGGAATTAAAAAGGAGTATTCCAATGCGAAGTGACCTTGTTCGTCGCTGGCTAATGGTGATCGCTCTTTCCGCCTGCCTCGTGTCCGCGCAGGAGAAGAGAAAGACGATCTATGTGGACCGGATGGAGGGATTGACGCCGTTTGTTGAAAAAGCACTGACGGACGCCGAGTTACCCTTTGACTTTATTGAAGAGGAGAAGCGGCCGGAGTTGAAGGCGCAACTCAAGAAGCTGCATTCGGCTTATGGCGAGATCCTTTATAAACATAAGTTCGGCCGCAGCGAGACGCACCGGCTGGAACTGCGTAACGTCGAAACGGACCAGGTGATCGCCTGGCACCAGTTTCAATTGAAAGATGGGGATGAGGCCAAGAAGGCCGCGGCCGCCGCGTTTGCGGCCAAGGTGAAGGCGGCCATGACGAAACGAGCCGCCAGCTAGGCGCCGGGCTCGCCTCGCGGCGGCCGGCACCGGTTGCCGCGAGGTCTTTCGGTCAAGTATACTAGCGCGAACATCCCGCTCCCTGGCGGGGCCATGGTAACGGAGGCGGTCCTACGACGACTCTGTTTGCTGGTGGGTTCAGGCCGGGATGGATGATCTTTGCAGCTTGAGGAAGACCGATGACTGAGCATTGGAAGTTAAAGGTGGTTTTAGCCTTGGCGCTGTGCGCGCCTTGGCCTATGTGGGCGCAAAGTGGCGCCGGCACGATTCAGGGAACGATACAGGACGCGACATCGGCTTCGATACCCGGCGCCACCGTACAGGCGCTGAATACGGCGACCGGCGTCTCGGTCGATACTGCTACCAATGACGGCGGCTTCTTCGCGTTGAAGGGTTTGCTGGCGGGCTCCTACCGGCTCACGATATCCGCGCCGGGTATGAAGAAGCTCGAAAGCGCCCTGACTCTGCAGAACGGTCAGGTGCTGGTCTTTAACCGCCAGCTTACGGTTGGCGAAGTGTCCGAAAAGGTGACCGTCAACGCGGAAACTATCCAATTGGCCACTTACGATAGCGGCACGGTGAACACGCAGCTCGACGCGGCGCGCATTGCGCAACTGCCGCAGAACGGGCGCAACGTGTTGGGACTGGCGCAGAACACGGTGCCGGGTCTCGAAGGCGGAGGCACGCGGGCGAACGGTTTGATGGGCGAGGCGATGGAGTATTCGCAGGACGGCGCCCCGATGACCAACCGCAACTTCGGCAGCCCGTCGAATACGTCGCAGGCGATTCTGCCGGATCCGGACTCGGTGCAGGAGATGCGCTTTGAGACGATGAATTCAAGCGCGCAGTTTTCGACGCCGGCCACTGTCATTCTGACCACCAAGTCGGGGACCAACCAGATTCATGGATCGGTGTTTGAGACGGCGCGGAACAACTATTTCGGCATTGCGAAGGCGCGGCAGGATCCCTCGAACCTCGTGGCGCCGAAGTTGATCCGCAACGAGTTTGGCGGTTCGGTGGGCGGCCCGATCAACATTCCGAAGCTTTATGACGGGCGGAACCGTTCGTTCTTCTTTTTTGCGTACGAGCGGTTTTCGCTGCGGCGCGCCAGCCAGCAGCTGATGTACGTGCCGACCGTAGCGATGCGCGGCGGCGACTTCAGCGGACTGATCAACAACCAGGGAATTCTGCAGCAGCTTTATGATCCGAACACGACGCAGGGCGCGGCGATGCAGTATTCGCGGCTGCCGTTTTCGAACAACCAGATTCCGATCAACCGCATCAGCCCGCTGGCCAAGACGCTGCTGGCCGCGACGCCGCTACCGACTTCGGCCGATAACCCGATGATCAACTTCAATCTCACCGGGCAGAATCCGACCACGCAGACGGTGCCGAACTACACGGTTCGCCTCGACCATGTCTTCAACGAAAAGAACCGGGTCTATTTCCGCTTTACCGATATCCGGCAGCAGCAGCAGGCGCTGCGCAACTATCCGTCGGCGTCACCCGCCAACCTCGAGACCTCCGAGTTGAAGGAAGGCTCTACCGGCTACCAGGCGATTCCCGTGCAGACGATCAGCGGGGCGCTCGGCTATTCGAAGACGTTTTCGCCGACGCTGTTTTCGGAAACGATTCTGAGCATGCAGTGGCAGCGGATGTACGTGCAGGGTCCGGACCGGGCGATGGCGAACTTTGAAAAGCAGTTCGGGTTGCCGAACAACCTGGGCAACGTAGGTTTCCCGGATATCGGTGCGAACCTTTTTATGCCCTACGGCGGCTCGCAGTGGTACTACGGCATGAGCCAGCGGGTCTCTACGCTCGACGAGAACATGAACAAGATCTGGGGTAAGCACCAGTTTGCCTTCGGCCTGCGCATCCGGCACGAGCGGTTTGCCTATCTGTCCGACCGCAGCCCCGACCAGATCGCCTACACCAATCAGGCGACCGGCATTTATGACCCGACGACGGGCATCAACTTCGGGGTACGGCCGAACACGGGCAACCAGAACGCGGACTTCTTCCTGGGGGCGGCGTCCAGCTACAGCCAGCGGCGGAATGCTCCGTTCAACATCTGTTCGTTGATGGAGTACGACTCCTACATTCAGGACAACTGGCGGGTCTCCTCGCGGTTGACGCTGAACTTTGGCCTACGGTGGGAGGCGCGTCCGGCGCCGCACGCGGCCAACGAGTACATGGTCACCTTCGACATCAAGAACAAGGCCCTGGCGACGCCGCAGCCGCTCGATTACTACATCAAGAACGGCTTGACGACGCAGCCGCTGCTGACCAATCTGCGGAACCTGGGCGTGAAGTTCGAGACGTTGCAGGAAGGCGGCATGCCGTTGCGCGGCTACGCCAGCAGCAATCTGAATCTGCTGCCGCGGCTCGGGTTTGCTTATACGCCCTCGTTCGGCCGCAACGGTACGGTGATCCGCGGCGGTTACGGGGAGTATATCTATCCGGTGCCGGTGCGGAACTCGATTCGCTACCTGACGGCGAGCTACCCGTTCACGGCGGGCTACTCCTACAGCTTCATCTCGGCGGCGCAGTCCCCCGACGGGCTGCCGAACTCGCTGCTGCGGAATCCGCTGCGGACGATTACCGGATTGAACTCCACCAACGTGGTCGATACGGACTCGACGACGGCGCTGCTGCCGGGCATCGGGCCGGGTACGGTGATGAGCGCGGATTATCCGCCGGCGCGGGTGCGGGAAGCGAACTTCACGATTGAGCAGCCGCTCAAGGACGGTTCCGTGTTCCGGGCTTCCTACGTGTATACGCACGGTACGAACCTGGATCAGAACTACCAGATCAACGATGCGCCATCGACCTACGTCTGGCAGGCGAAGACGGGGACGACCGTGCCGACGGGTCCGCTGGCGGGCGTAGCGACGCGGCCGTACGATAACCGGACGTGGGGCGGCATTACGCAGTCGACCAAGTACGGGTTTTCAAACGACAGTGCGCTGCAGTTTAACTATCAGCGGCCATACCGCCGGGGGATTGGTTACCAGATCTTCTACGTCTATTCGCGGGCGTTCCGCGTAGGTGGCAACACCTTCCGGGATAACTTGTTGTATCCGTCGGAGATTTTTGCCCCGGGATCGATTCCGCAGGGCATGGATGTGGGGACGCAGTTTCAGCCGAGCCGGGCGTTCAATCGCTGGCAGAACTACCGGGCGGATACGGACATTCCGCTGCACCGCGTGACGTTTAACGGCCTGGTGGACGTGCCGTTTGGCAAAGGCCGGCGGCTCTTGAAGAATGCGAATAAATTCGTTGACGCCCTGGTGGGTGGCTATCAGGTGGCGTTTGTCGGGACGATGCGGTCGCAGGCGTTCCAGGTGGGCAACAGCAACTTTGGGGCGACGAGCCCGATTAAGCTGTACAAGGATGCGGTACCGGTGACCGATTGCCGCAGCGGCGTTTGCCGTCCGGGTAACCTGTGGTTCAACGGTTATCTGCCGCCGACCGTCATCAACGCGGCGAGCCGCGGCGTGCAGGGTGTGCCGACCGACTATGTCCCTTACCTCGCGCCGATCAATAACACGCCGGGGCAGACCCAGTTCGGCACGAACAACGTAGTGATGACGCTGGCGAACGGGCAGCAGGTGACGACGCCGTTTTCCCCTGGTCCTTCCGGTGTACGGCCATACAACGCAATGGTGCTGCAGGGGCCGAAGAACTTCCAGGCGGATATGTCGCTCTACAAGGAGTTCGCGATGAAGGAGCGGTTCCGGCTGCGGTTTAGCGTGGATGCGTTCAATGCGTTCAACATTCAGGGTCTGTTGAATCCGAACGCTTCGGACGGGGTGCAGTTGCGGCAGAGTTCTTACTGGACGCCGCGGCAGGTGCAGTTTACCGGCCGATTCACGTTCTAACGCAACTGGGAAACTGGAGCAAGCAAGCGGGCCGGTCGATCGACCGGCCCGCTTGCCGTTTCCGGGATGGTTCTTCCGCCAGGAGGAGCCTGCCTTTACGGGTTAGCGTCTCCGCTACCGAGGACTTTCAGGGGCAAAAGACTCTGGTCTCCCCAGAGGAGGCTATCTCCCCACAGAAGGCTGTCGCCCCAGAGGAGGCTGAAGCCGGCGGCCGTCGAGTCACCCCAAACTACGCTATCGCCCCAGAGAAGGCTGCTATTCAGAAGAACCCGGTTTCCCCAGACGGATGGCGCATCCCAGACCGATTGTGCGGCGAAGATGGAGTTGGCCGTGTGGACCAGATTCACGCATCCGGTAACGGTTCCGGTTGGGCACTGGTAGGATACGTACGGAGACTTGGCGTAGGTCGGCGTTTTGCTCAAGGAGGGGATCGGGTCTGCATTGTTCAGCGCGGCCATGATGTCCAGGTAGCCTGCCCCGATGGTGAAGATGTCATATTGGATCACTTGCGTCTTCTGCGTTGCCGGATCGATCCACGTGCTCGTCGGCGGGAAGCCTGTCTTCACAGCGGTTTTCATCAGCCTAACCTTAATCAGATCCGGAGAGACATTCGGCCCGAGTTTTTGAGCGAGGAGAGCGGCGGCGCCCGCTACGATTGGAGTCGCCATACTGGTGCCGCTCAACCGAATGTAGTCTCCGGGAGCGCCTGGAGGTGCGCTATATAGGTAGGAGCCTAGGGACGGCATGTTCGTTGGGAACTGTTTCGGTAAGAACGTGCTGTTTATCTGCAATCTGTTGGCGCCAGACACGACACGATTGCCGGGAGCAACCAGGTCGGGCTTGACGAAGCGGTCGATCGCGGTTGGTCCTTTCGAACTGTACGATGCCATGAGGTCGTCGGTTCGGGAGGCGGTGCCCATATCTCGCGTGGCGCCGACCGTAATCACGAACGGATCGTTGCCCGGCGATCCGATGGTGCCGTAACCATTCGTATTGAGGGAGTTGTTCCTGCCCTGGTTGCCTGCCGCGACCACGACCACGATTCCCGCCTTCCAGGCGCGTCTCACTGCCGCGCAAAGCGGGTCTTTGGTGGCGGATTCTTTGATCGCGCGACCGAGTGACAGGTTGATCACCCGAATGTTGTACTGGGCCTTGAGCTCAATCGCCCGGTTGAGGGCGGCAATCACGGCCGAGTCCGTGCCTTGGCCTGAGGCGTCAAGAACCCGCAGGTTGATGATGGAGGCCTTGGGCGCAATCCCCGTGAAGAAGCGGGTCTGTTTCGTGAAGGGGTACTGCTTCAACATGGCCAGTGTCGCGCACTTGCCATTGCCGGCCAGGATAGTGGCAACGTGAGTTCCATGACCGAATCGGTCGGTGGTTGTCGCGGTGTCTCCGACGACAAAGCTTTCGGAATATTCAACGCGGCTGCCGCCACAGTTCCCGTCTTTTAGGTCGGCGTGGGCGTCCACTCCGCTGTCGATCACCGCGATTCCGATGTCCGTGCCATCAAAGCCGGCTTTCTGCGCGACGTCGGCGTAGACAGCGGGACCGGCGTACTCCATCGTGGCGCCGACCTGGCGATCGGGGCTGATGTACTGGATCCGGCTGCTCCGGGCGAGTTCGGCGATCGCATCGCGCGTGAGCCGGGCGGAGACCGCCCCGACAAGGGGAAACTCGCGGATTGGCCGGCTGGAATGGATGCCGGCAGGCAGGGTAAAAGCGGGGCGCCGTCTGGCCGTCGTGTTTGGCTCTTCCGTGTCATTCAGCTGAATGATCACGTCCACGGCGTCCGGGCCATCGACGGCTAGGAGGTCAGGAGCGAGCTTGCTCTGCGGTTGTGCGGAGAGGGGGAGGATGGAGGTCCCGAGTAAGATTAGTACTGGGATGGCATTAGAAAGAGCTGGTTTGGAGATCATGAATACGCGTGGTCTTCTTAGTAAAGTTACGTCAGTACGGCCAGTCTTTAAATAGATCGCCAGTCCCTTTTCTTGCTGGGATGCGCGTACTTTCCCATTCAGGTGAAGAGGTAGGGTGAGCCGTAGCGCCGGGGCGGAGCTCAGAGGTTGGCGCCGAGTTGACGGAGGAGTGCGAGGGCGGCGTCGCGGGTGGCGGGGGCGGCGGCGGCGCGGCGGAGATGGGGGATCGCTTCGGCGGCGCGGCCGCTGCGGGCGAGCGCGGCGCCGAGGCCGAGCTGTGCGCCGGGCGCGCCGGGGCGGAGGCGGAGCCAGGCTTGGCAGTGGGGCAGGGCAGCGGCGGGCTGCTGGCTGGCCAGGAGGAGATTGGCGAGGAGTTCGTGGGCGTCGGCGAGGTTGGGATCGGCCGCGAGCGCGGCGCGGAGCTGCTGCTCGGCGGGATCGAACAGGCTCGCCCGACCGAGGGCGACCGCGTAGTTGTAATGGAGCGCGGCGTTGCCGGGCGCGAGGCGGAGCGCGGCTTCAAAGTGGGGCCGGGCGGCAGGAAAGCGGCCGGCGCCGGCGAGCAGGTTGGCGAGGTTGCCGTGGGCGTCGGCGTGGTCCGGCTGCAGGCGGATGGCTTCGCGGAAGGCCGCTTCGGCGCGGCGCTGGTCGCCGGAGGCGAGGCGAACGATACCGAGGTTGCTGTGCGGGTTGGGTTGGTTGGGGTCGAGCGTGATGGCCTTTTCGATGGCTTGGGAGGCGGCGGCCGCATCGCCCGTGGCGTGGAGGGCGAGGCCGAGTTCGTGCCAGGCGGAGGCGCGCAGCGGGGCGATTTCGGTGGTGCGGCGAAGCGCGGCCACGGCTTCGGCCGGGCGGCCGGCGCGGCGCAGCGCGACGCCGAGGCCTTCGTGCGCCACGACAAGGCGCGGGTTACGGCGAATGGCTTCCTGGTAGTGTGCGAGGGCGCCGGCGGCGTCGCCGGACTGGACAAGCGCTTCACCCAACTGGAAGGAGAACTCGGGCCGGGCGAAGGGGAAGGTCTTGATGGCTTGGGCGAGGCGGGGGATGCCGGCGGCGCGGTTGCTGCCGTCGATTACTTGCGCAAGAGCCGTATAGAGTTCGCGGGTGGGCGAGGCGGGCAGATCAGGCGGATAGTAGAGGACGACTTCGCCGCGATAGGCGCGGCGGCCGGTTTCGTGGAGTTCGCGGCGCGGGGCGAGCAGGTCGCCGGTTGGGGGGTGGCGCTGAATGCGATGGTCCGTCACGATGGCGTGGACGACGTCTTCGGTGCGCCGTTTGGGCATATGGCAACTGGCGCAGTTGGCAGACGCGGGGTGGCGGCCGGCGGCGACGGTGCGATTGAACTCCTCGGCGTGGCACTTGCGGCAGGCGGCGTCGTAGTGGGCGACGGCGGGCTGGCCGCGGGGGATGTGATGGGGATCGTGGCAGGAGGTGCAGCCGAGGGCTCTTGGGCCCGGCAGGTTGGGCGAGTTCCTCGCCCGTTGGTGCCGCGCCGAAGCGGCCTGTGCGCTTTCGAGGAAGCAGCGGGACTGGCGGATGCGATAGACGGCGTTGACGAGTTCGAACTTGTCCTGGCGTTGGGCGGCGGGGGCGTGATCGAAGAAGAGCCACTGGTTGGAGAGGGGCTGGCCGGGTTGGTAATCGAAGGGGCCGCGATCGTAGCGGGCGAGGGAGTTGGGCAGGGGGAAGCTCGTGGTTTCGAGGTGGCACTGCATGCAGACCTCTTCGCGGCGGTCGGGGGTGAGGCGCGCGGGGTTGACGATGGCTTCGCGAAGCGCGGCGGAGGCGGCACCGGCGCGGGCGAGTTCGACGTGGCGGAGGCCGGGGCCGTGGCAGCGCTGGCAGTCGATGCCTTGGGGCAGGGGATCGAGGTAGACGGGTTCGGCGAAGGGTTCTTCGTGACCGGGGGGGATGCGCGGGTAGCCGTTGTGGCAGAACATGCAGTCGTAGGCGACCGGGCGGCGGAAGCCTTCGTGATCGGGGCGGTCGTAACCGGGATTCATGGCCCAGTGGCCGCCCTGGTCGGCGTACCAACCGAGGGGGAGTTGAATGAGGGTGTTGCGCGGGGTGCGGTGGAGGTAGGCGCGGGCGTGATGGCCGGAGCCGAGGACGAAGTCGACCTGCTTTTCGATCTCGTTGGTGGGGCGGCCGTCGGGGCCGAGTTGGTGGCGGCGCTGGAAGAACTTTCCGCCGCGCTGGAGCATGGTGAAGTAGCTTTGGGACGGGGCGTGGTAGTAGGGTTTGGTCCAGTTGGCGAGGGTGTTTGCGACGGTGGGGGTGGAGAACGAGCGGGCCATGCCGGAGTGCTGGTAGGTTTGCGCGTGGGAGGGATGGCAGGCGGCGCAGGCCGCGGCGGGGGCGTAGGCAGCGGGTGCGGCCGGGGCTTGGGCGGCGGTGTACAGGGCGGTGGCGAGTGCGGCGGCGAGGAGAGCGAGGGGGAGCAGTTGGCGCCGTCTCATGGCGCGGCGAGGAGGAAATCGGCGACGTAGCCGGCCTGGGCGGCAAACATCGCGGTGCCGGGAACGGTGGCGCAGCCGCGGGCGGCGGCCAACTCGAGAAAGGTCGTACGCGCCGGCATGGTGACAACGTCGGCGGCCCAGGCGCCGGGGGCGAGGCGGGCGGCGTCGAGGGGGAGCGGGTCTTCCGGCCGCATACCCATGGGTGTGGCGTTCACGGCGAGGTCGAAGCCGGCGGGGTCGGGCGAGCCGACGGCGAGGCGGGCGCCGGAGTGTTCGCGCAGACGGGCGAGGAGGGAGTCGCGCCGTTCGGGGTTGGTATCGTGCACGGCGAGTTCGGCCGCGCCCGCTTCGAGCAGGGCGAGAGCGATGGCGGAGCCGGCGCCGCCCGCTCCGGCGAGGAGGATGCGCTGACCTTGCGGCGAGAAGCCGGCGGCGGTGAGGGCGTGCAGCATGCCTTCGCCATCGCTGAGGTCGCCGTGCCAGCCGCCGTCCGGCGCGATGCGACGGATAATGTTGGCCGCGCCGAGGAAGCGGGCGCGCGGGGTGAGGGAGGCCAGATGCGGGACGACGGCGATTTTGTGCGGGACCGTAATGACGAGGCCTTCGAGGTTCAACACACCGCGGGCGGCGGCGAGGAATTGAGGGAAGCTGGCGGGCGAGACGTGGAGCGGGACGAGGAGGGCGTTGGCGCCACGGAGGAGGAACTGCTCCGTGATGCCGCCCGGGGATTTGACCTGCGCGATGGGATCGCCTACGACACCGAACAGGCGGACGGAGCCGTCGAGTGTGAGGTGGCGGCCGGCGTGGGTGAGGAGCATTTCAGTAGAGGAACTCGTTGCTCGACAGCAGGGTGTGGCAGAAGCTTTGCCAGGCGGTGCGATGGGGTTCGGGCGTTGCGGATTGGGCGAGGCGCTTTTCGAGTTCAGCAATGTAGCTGAGCGCTTCGTCGACTTCGGTGGAGTCCGGCGGGCGCGTGAGGGTAAGCAGGTAGGCGCGCTCGACGCGCTTGGCGTCGGTGGGGAGGGCCGCGTCGGTGAGCAGGCGGTTGGCGAGGCCAAGGGAGCGGTCCATGACGAACTTGCTGTTGCGGATGAAGAGGGCCTGGGGCGCGACGTTGGTGCGGGCGCGGGCTTCGCCGGGGGTGGTGGCGTCGCCGAAGTCGAAGGTAGCGAGGAGCGGGGGGATGCTACCGCGGCGGACGGGGAGATAGAGGGTGCGGCGGGTGACTTCGTCGGCGTCGACCTTCTGGCGTTTGCCGCCTGTGGCGGCGAGGAGGGAGCCGCCCATGGCGGGGTCGAGCGAGCCGTCGAGGGCGAGGAAGCTGTCGCGAATCTGCTCGATGGACAGGCGCGTGCGGGGAAAGCGGGAGAGGAGACGATTGCCGGGGTCGGCTTCGCGCGCGGCGGGGGAGGCGAGGGTGCTCATGCGGTAGGCGTTTGAGCGGAGGATGAGACGGTGGAGCGCTTTGAGGGACCAGCCGTTGGCGGTGAACTGGCGGGCGAGGTAGTCGAGCAGGGCGGGGTTAGTGGGTGGTTCTCCTTTGCGTCCCCAGTTGGCGGGGGTGCGGACGAGGGCTTCACCGAAGTGCCAGAGCCAGACGCGGTTGACGAGGACGCGGGCGGTGAGCGGGTTGTCGCCGCTGGTCAGCCATTGGGCGAGTTCGAGGCGGCCGCTGCCCTGCTTGATAGCGGGCTGATGGGCGCCGGCGAGGACGGTGGGGAAGGCTTTGGCGACGGGCTCGCCGGGGTTATAGAGATTGCCGCGGACGAAGACGCGCTGGTCGACGCTGGGACCGTCGACGACGGCGCTGACCATGGCCGGTTCTTCGGGGAGCGACTGCTTCCACTGCTCCCATTCCTGGCGGAGGAGGCGCACGCGCGGCGACTCCGGGACGTCCATGGGGCCACCGTTAAAGGTGGTCTGGACGAAGAAGGGATGCTCTTCGGCGTTGGGTTTGGGGCGTTCGGGGAGCGTGCGGTCCTGGGCGATCTCTTTGGCGAGGCGGGTGCGCCAGTCGTCGAGGGACTTGTCCCATTTGGTGGCGCTCGCGTTGTACTGTTTGGCGTAGGCGGCGGCGACTTCGGCGATGGTGGCGGCGGTGGCGTTGGCGAAGGGGGCGGATTTGGCCGTCTTGCCCCAGGCGACCCACTTGGCGAGGTGTTTGCTATCGAGGCCGTGGCGGGAGGCGGCGTCGTCGAGGGAGGCGTTTCCATGGAGGACGCGCCAGGCGGCTTCGACGGCGGCGGCGACTTTCTGGCGGAGGGGGGCGGTTTCGCGGCCGAGGTCTTCCGAGAGGGCGTCCTCCATTTCGAGCTGCTTTGCGTACATCTGGCGGCGGTGGAGTTCGTAGCGGGCGTGGGCGGCGGGGTCGAGCGGCTCGTAGTGCATGAAGGAGATGGAGCCGGGGCGGCCGTAGTTCCGGAACTGGCGGGTAGAGGCGAAGATGGAAGCCAGGGAGTAGTAGTCTTTGGTGGAGATGGGGTCGAACTTGTGGTCGTGGCAGCGGGCGCAGGAGACGGTGAGGCCGAGGAAGACCTTGGAGACGGTGTCGATCTGCTCGTCGACGATATCGTAGACGGCCTGGACGCGGTCCTGCTGGGCGCGGGCGCGGGGGCCGAGGCCGAGGAAGCCGGTGGCGGTGAGTTGGCGGGCGCGCGCGGCGGGGGAGGCGGCGGGTAGGAGGTCGCCGGCGAGCTGTTCGTGGATGAAGCGGTCGAAGGGGGTGTCCTGGTTGAAGGCTGCGACGACGTAGTCGCGGTAGCGCCAGGCGTGGGGGTAGAGGTTGTCTTCGTCCATGCCGGTGGAGTCGGCGAGGCGGGCGACGTCGAGCCAGTGGCGGCCCCAGCGTTCGCCGTAGCGGGGGGAGGCGAGGAGGCGGTCGATGACTTTGTCGTAGGCGTTGGGGGAGGGGTCGGCGAGGAAGGCTTCGATTTCGGGGAGGGTGGGGGGCAGGCCGGTGAGGTCGAAGGTGACGCGGCGGAGGAGGGCGAGTTTGGCGGCGGGAGCGGCGGGGGCGAGGCCTTTGGTTTCGAGGGCGGCGAGGACGAAGCGGTCGATGGGGGTGCGGACCCACGACTGCTGTTTGACGGGGGGCGGTTCGGGATTGGCGAGCGGGGCGAAGGCCCAGTGGGGCTCGGCGCTGGCGGCGGCGCTGGCGGCGGGTGGTGGGGGCGCGGCGGGCCAGGCGGCGCCCTGTTCGATCCAGGATTTGAAGAGGGCGAGGTCGGCGTCGGGGAGCTTGCCGGCGGGGGGCATTTTGACCTTGTCGGCGTAGAGGAGGGCGCGGTAGAGGGGGCTCGCGGCGGGGTCGCCGGCGGTGACGTGGGGGGCGAGGCCGGCGCCGGTGGCGAGGTTGAGGCCGGCCATCTGGACGGCGGGGCCGTGGCAGCCCTGGCATTTGGCGGCGAGGAGGGGGCGGAGCTTCTTTTCGAAGAGTTCGGCGGGGTCCGGCTGGGCGGCGAGGGGCGGCAGGGCCAGGGCGAGGAGCGGGAGGGAGCGGAGCCAGCGCATCAGGCGAAGATCCCGTGGTGGACGGAGCCGGCGACGTCGGTGAGGCGGAAGTCGCGGCCGGCGTAGCGGTAGGTGAGCTTGTGATGGTCGAGGCCCATCATATGGAGAAGGGTGGCGTGCAGGTCGTGGATGTGCATGCGGTTTTCGGCAGCGTGGTAGCCGAACTCGTCGGTGGCGCCGTAGATGAAGCCGGGTTTGACGCCGGCGCCGGCCATCCAGATGGTGTAGCCATAGGGGTTGTGGTCGCGGCCGTCGGCGCCCTGGGCCCAGGGGGTGCGGCCGAACTCGCCGCCCCAGATGACGAGGGTTTCGCTGAGGAGGCCGCGGGCTTTGAGGTCTTTGAGGAGGCCGGCGATGGGCAGGTCGACTTCGGCGGCGTTTTTGGTATGGAGCTTGTGGAGGTCGCTGTGCTGGTCCCACTTGTAGCTGTGGGAGCACTGGACGAAGCGGACGCCGCGTTCGGAGAGGCGGCGGGCGAGGAGGCACTGCCAGCCGAAGTCGCGGGTGGTTTCCTGGTCGAGGCCGTAGAGCTGGCGGGTGGCGGCGGACTCGCGACCGACTTCGAAGGCTTCGGGGGCCTTGATTTGCATGCGGAAGGCGAGTTCGAGGGCGGCGATGCGGGCGTCGAGTTCGGGGTCGTGCTGGTTGGCTTCGGCGTGGCGGCGGTTGATCTTCTGGAGCATGTCGAGCTCGAAGCGCTGGTGTTCGGAGGGCAGGCCGCGGGAGAGGAGGTAGGGGACGGGTTCGGGTTCGATTTCGGCGACCTTCATGCCGGAGTTGCCGATGGCGGTGCCCTGGTATTCGCCGGGGAGGAAGCTGGAGGCCCAGTTGTTGGCGCCGCCGTGGCCGAGGGAGGGTTTGATGGTGATGAAGCCGGGGAGGTTCTCGTTCTCGGTGCCGAGTCCGTAGAGGACCCAGGAGCCGAGGCTGGGCCGTTTGAACTGGAACATGCCGGTGTGGAGCTGGAGGAGGGCAGCGCCGTGGTCGACGCCGTCACCGACCATGGAGCGGATGACGCAGAGGTCGTCGGCGCAGGCGCCGACGTGGGGGAAGAGGGAGCTGACGGGGATGCCGCTTTGGCCGTACTGTTTGAAGTCCCAGAGGGGCTTCATGAGGCCGCGGACGGCGCCTTCGCCGAAGGTGAGACCGCGTTTGAAGGGGACGGGCTTACCGTGGTCGCGGACGAGGCGTTCTTTGGGATCGAAGGTATCGATGGAGGAGGGCCCGCCGTGCATGAACAGGAAGATGACGCGTTTAACGCGGGGCGGGAAATGGGTGGTCTTGGGAGCGAGCGGATTGGTGGCGGCGGCGGTTTCGGCGGCCATCAGTCCGCGGAGGCCCAGGAGGCCAAAACCCGAGGCGGTATGCCGCAGCAGGGCTCGCCGCGACCGGCGGAAACGGCCGGGATTCATGACGACAGCATATCACGGTGTTAGACGGGCCGATTCGGGCGGCTACGCGGCTTTCGGAACCGGGGTTCGGCCGAAGCGCTCGAGCAGATCGCCGACGTCGTAACCGGGGGCGAA
>JADCJL010000008.1 GCA_020247055.1 Acidobacteriaceae bacterium
AGACCCGGTACCCCGGCCACTGCAGGATTTTCGTGAAATCGTTGTCTGTCACCTCGACAGTCTAGCCAAAAGGCCGCATCGCGGAAAAGCCCGTCAAATCAACGCCTTTACGGATTCTCGCTCAGAGCCGAAAAAAGAAAAGAGACGAGACGGCCTGTTGACAGCGGAATGAAACTGAGATAAGTCTCCTTCTAAATCTATCCTTCCGGACAAAGTATGTTAAAAATCAAAACTAAGATTCGGATCGCCTCCCTGTGTCTGATGAGTCTCCAAACTGCCACAGCACAGTGCTACGATGATCATTCCGTAGAAATGTGTGACGGTGCGGCATGTGTGTGCTATACCTGTTCAGACGACGTCTCGTCCACAAGTACCTGTGACGGATGCCCCGAAGCTGCAGAGCGATGCCGCCTCCAGGATTTAGCGGACAGATCGGATAGAAGAGCCTAAGCCAGCTGAGCAACGAACATGCCGAATCGACGCGCCATTCTAAGTCATTTGGTTGACGCGGTGCTACTGTCAGCGGGCGCGGTTTCGCTATTCTCCTTCCTCAAAGGTTATTTTCCGAAGGGTGTGGACGCCGATAAGCCGCCGTCCGGACTCTCCGTAGAAACCTTTGGCCTGGAGTGGCGTTCCGCCTCGACGCATATTGTGTTGTTGCTGTCTGCGACGTGCCGCTACTGTACTCAAAGTATGCCGTTTTACGTACGGCTTCGCGACGCGATGGCGAGTGCGCCTAACCAGCGTCTGTGCGCCGTGTTCCTTCATGATCTTGCCCTCGGAAAGACGTACCTTTCCACCCACGGTTTACGCCAAATACCAACACGCGGGCCGGTTCGCCTACCGTGGGCGCGGGCGTCAATGCCGACGTTGCTCCTCGTCGACTCCACGGGCAGAATCGTTGAGTCATTCGTGGGGAAGCTCGACAGCGCTAAGGAGGAACTGGTGATGGCAACCCTCCATTCGCGTAACCATTTGAGGGCCGTGGAGGAGAAATGAAGCTACGTGTGGATCGGACAGTCCAAGTCGTCGCGCTCGGGTGGTCTCTGCTAGTACTTGGGATGACGTTTCCTATGTCTGTTTCAGCTCAACAGGCCACGAGCCGACCTGTTGCAGCGAAGTCTGAGATTGCAGGGATCGTACGGGACTCGATCTCCGGCGCGGGGATTCCAGGGGTGACAGTGCGCACATTTCTGATGGGTCCGGCGCCGGTGAAACTCGAAGTCAAGGCGGACGACGCCGGTCGATTTGTCTTTCGGGACATTCCAGATGGCCAGTACGAACTTTCCGTTCATGCCGAGCACTTTGGTTCCGGTGTATCTCGGATCAGTGTAACCACTGCATTGCGAAAGGTCGTTTCCGTGAAATCTGGGCTGATTGTTCCACCGGTTCAGTTTCTACTCGAACGAGGTGCGTCCATCTCAGGGTTTGTCATGGACATCGACAAAGCCCCGGTCAGCGGCGCGAAAGTCTACGCACTGATCCTTCGCCCCGAGAAAGAACCAAGAATGCGAGCGGTGGAAACAGGCGCATCCGCCGTGAGCGGCAAAGACGGCAGCTTTACCCTAAAGGACCTTCCACGGGGCGGCTATATTCTTGGAGCTATTCCTCCCGCTGAACCTCCCTTCACGACCCTTGGAACGTCTGGGGAAAATCAGGGTGTGCTTACCCCCGCCTATCACCCTTCCGGCAGTACAACGGACAGTGCCGTCTACGTCGATGTACGCCCCGGCGAAGCGCGCACGGGTGCCAATATTGTAATGCGAAGGAGTGCTGCGTTTCCTGTAGTTGGTACCATTCGCGGACTTCCGTCTCCGGGGAGCATAGTCAGCTTAACGATGATGCCCAAACCAGTCGGTCTCCATTGGGTCCCCAATATCGAACGGCGCATGGGTCACTCTCGACCAGACGGGACGTACATCTTCGAGAATGTTCCATCCGGCGAATACCGTATCGGCGCTTGGCTTAGGCATGATGGCCAAACCTTTCGCGCGACCGCGGACATCTCGGTTTCGGAGCGAAATCACAACGGTCCGATTATCGAGCTAGAGCGCCCGTTTTCTCTCGCGGGAACAGTTCGGTTAGATGATTCAGCCGAAAAGCTGGCGGGAACTGAACTGACCTTCGACATTGTGCCGGTCGACCACATTTGGCCTTGGCCCGAAGGCATTAGAGCTACCACAGACAAACAAGGACGCGTTCAATTTGACGGAGTGAATGAAGGCGAGTATTGGCTGTTTCCGATCAGGCTGCCTAACGGCTCCTACGTCGAAAAGATCCGATATGGTGTTGTGCCAGCGAATTCAAGCGTCATCCGCGTGTTGAATAGTAGTGCGATGCTGGAGATTGGTGTGAACCTGAACGGTGGGACGATATCCGGACGCGTTCTCGATTCAAATGGGCGTGTTGTCCCGTACTCCTTTGTTTACATAGATGGAGAGGGTGCTCACGGTCGTTGGAGCGCGAGCGTGCGTTGTGCCCAGGATGGAACTTATCGCTTTGATGGAATTCCTAAAGGTGAGTTTTATCTGTTTTCTTTTGAAAATATTGAACGACGACGTCTTAGCGGAGAGGATCGGCTTCTAAAGGACCTGCGTAGCAAAGCTACTCGAACCGAGCTTGCACAATCACAGCGTAAAACAATGGACTTGACAGTAATTGCCGTGGAGCCTTAACGGCCCGTGGCGAATGTCCTGATTTCTTAACTCCGCGAAAGTGCCAAAACCACGACGCTCATAGATGCCCTACAACGCATTCTCAGCGGCGAGTTGACCATCTGCTATTCCCCCAAAAGTGGTTCGAACCGGCGTTCCGGGCGCATTCCGACTTTTACCTCGGCCTGCTCAGGGTCGTGGCGGTTGTCCATTTCTGATCCACGGATTGGTCTGTCTCACAGGAAAACGCCTCAGCTTCCCCCAGGTTTTGCTACAATGGCAGCGAACAGAAGGCGAATTTGCGTCCCCCCGGCTCCCAACTCGATCTCCTGCGGCAGCGCATGGCCGCGATCGACCGCAAATATGCCGCTGCGCCCGCCGCGCCCGCGCCGGCGGCCAAGCCCCGCATTGAAGACTGGATTTCGGGCGCCGAAGTACAGACCGAGGCCGGCGTCCACTTTGAATGCACCCGTCTGTGGGGCCGCCATCAGCGGCACGGCGGCATGCATCTGTCCGAACTCGAAGAGTGGCCGGCGGACCTGCTCCATGCCATCTCCGACGGGGCGATTCGGCAGGCCGCGCCGCACCGCATCGCTTTTCTGGACACCGAGACGACAGGTCTGGCGGGGGGGACCGGCACCTACCCGTTTCTGGTGGGCGTCGGCGGCATCACCGAACGCGGCTTTGAGGTCCGGCAGTTCTTCATGCGCGATTACGGGGAAGAGCCGAGTCAACTGCTCGCGCTGCGCGAGTTTCTGGCGCCGTTCGATGTGCTGGTCACCTACAACGGGCGGGCCTACGACCAGCCGCTGCTCGAGACGCGCTATCGCCTCGCCCGGATGCAGCCTCCTTTTGGCCGCATGGAACATCTGGACCTGCTTTACGGCGCCCGCCGTCTGTGGAAGCTGGGGTTTGAAAGCTGCCGCCTCGTGGAACTGGAGACGCAGATTCTCGGGTATGAGCGCGAGGGCGACGTGCCGGGCGCGATGATTCCCTACCTGTACTTTGAGTATCTGCGGACGCGGCACGCCGGGCGGCTGGCCGGTATCTTCGAACACAACGCCCTCGACATTGTGACGCTCGCCTGCCTGACGGGCATTGTCCCGCGAGCGTTTGCCGATCCGCTGGCGGCGCCGCTACGCCGCGGGACGGAGATGGTGGGCCTGGCCCGCTGGCTGCAGAAGGCCGAGCGCTTCGACGACGCGGCGGTGCTGTTCGGCCGGGCGATTCAGGCGGGGCTGCCGGGAGATCTACTGTGGCGGACGATGTGGGACCGCGCGCTGCTCGAAAAGCGGCAGGGCAGGGATGCGGCGGCGACGGCGATCTTCACCGAACTCTCGATGATCCGCAACCCCCACCAGAGCGGAGCGTATGAGGAGTTGGCGAAGTTCTTTGAGCACAAGGAGAAGAACTACTCGATGGCGCTCGACATGACCGATGCGGCGCTGCAGTTGGGCCGTACGCCGTCGCTCGTGAAGCGCCGGGAGCGACTGGCGAAGAAAGAGGCCCCGAGCCGGCGTCTGCTGTAGCCGGGGAGCGGGGCGGGAGGCGCGACGCAACAGGAAGGCGGAGCCATTTGCTTGGTGGCGGTGCTTGAGCGCCTTGCTCCGGAAGGATCTCGTTTTCAGGTCTATCCGGGTCCGGCGTGGGGGGGGATACTGGCCCGGTTCTCGCGCAATCTGAGCCTTGGGAAGAAGCGTGAAGGGGTTAGGCGACCCTCTGCCCGAGGAGTGAGAGGCGCTGCTCGGCGCCGCGCCCGCCGTCTGCTGAGCAAGTAGCTCGACGGCGAACCCGCCTTTAGGAAAACAAGAGGCCTCCGCCCGGGAGGACGGAGGCCTGGCAGAACCTGCGGGGGAAGCCGGTTAGAACTCCACGCGCAGGTTGAACTGCAGCACGCGGGGCAAGCCGCGCTGCCCCGTCACGCGGCCGAAGTTGCCGCTGGTCGGGTCTGTGTTGGGACTGCCGAAGTTGGTGTGGTTGGTGGCGTTGAGCAGGTCCACCGAGAACCGCGCCTGGATGCCGCGCTCGGGCTTGATCGGGAAGAGCCGTTCGATCTTCAAGTCCCAGTTGCGGATGCCGTCGGCGCGGAGGGCGTCGAGACGGACGGGGAACATGCGGACATGATAGGAGCCGGGCTGGTTGGCCGCGCGTCCTTCAAAGCCGACAAAACTGGCCGGCAGCGGACCGGTGCCGCGGAAGGCGAGGTTGCTGTCAAACCACTGGCGCATGTCGTTCTTGCGCAGTTCATCGGAGCGGAACAGCGAGGCGAGATTGTTCAGGTCGCCCTGGAAGAAGCGGTTGCCCCAATCGGTGGCGGCGCCGTTCTGGAACTGATAGATCCAGCTGATGTTCCAGTTGCCGACGACGTGGCCGGCGAAGCCCTCCTTCAGATACGTGCGGCCCTTGCCAAAGGGAGTCTCCCAGATGGTGGTCCAGGCGACGCGGTGCGGCAGGACGTTGTTGTTGATGCGCTCGGAGGGCCGGGCGTCAAACTCGTTCAGGTAGAAGTCCGCCGTGTAGGACGACGCCCAGGTGTACATGAACGAGGAGGTGATGCCCTTCATGTAGCGGCGTTCGACGAGGACCTGGAGATCGTGGTATTTGGTATAGCCCTGCACCGTTTTCCAATCGACGCCCGGGCGGATGCCGGAGACGTTGCTCATGTGGCCGAAGGGCCGGAGGAGCTGGTTGAGCGGCATGACGCTGCGGGTGAAGAACCCCTGGCCGGCCATGTAGTTGAACAGCGCCGGACTGGAGGTGCGCAGCGAACTCAGGTTGTTAATGTTGAAGGGGTTGTTGACGTTGCCGTTGAGGAAGTTGTCGTTGTTCTGGTCGCGGAGGTTGCCTTTGGTCCAGAAGTTCTCGGGCAAAAAGTCGACGCGCTGGCTGACGGGGTTGAACGAGTAAGCGCCGTTGTAGGAGACGTCGAGCAGCGTATTGGTCATCAGCTCGCGCTGCAGGCCGATTCTCCAGCGGTGCTGCAGCGCGGGCCGGAAGTTGAAGGGCAGGGCGGAGAAGCCGCGGCCGACGCGCGGAATGGCCCCGAGATTGTTCTGGAGCGGTTCGTCAAAGCGCGTGCCGTTGGCGCGGACCGGGAACGGGTTGTCCATGGGGGTGTTGCCGCGCGAAAGCCCGGCGATGGCGTTGATGCCGCAGCATACCGTGAGGCCGGCATCGTTGGTGACGGGCGTGCTGGTTGCCTGGTTGTAGCCGAAGGTGTCCGGACGCGTGTTGTTGGAGTTCAGCGTGTCCATGTACATGCCCCAGCCGGCGCGCAGGACGGTTTTGTCATTGAAGCTGTAGACGGCGCCGAACTTGGGCAGAAAGATGTTCGTGCCCTTGGTCGCCGTCTGGTATCCGTTCTGGCCCAGATAGGTCGTGCCACCCACCGGGTTGAACTGCGAAGCGGGCAATTGCGGTACCGGCGCGGCGGCGTAGGCGGCGCGCACGAGCGCGGTGAAGGGCAGTTCGGCGGTGGGCAGAAACGCCGCGGACAAGGCGCGATTGTAGCGTTCGCGGATACCGCCCTCATACTCGTAGCGGAGGCCGAGCGAGAGGCGGAGCTTGCGGTTCACGCGCCAGTCGTCCTGGAAGTAGAGACCGCGGCGGGGCGTGGTGTAGGCGGTGGAGTCGTTGGTATCGATGGAGATGCCGCTCGGCAGGCCCATGAGGAAGGCGGCCCAGTCGTGGGCGTGGGTGGCGGCGAGATTGTCGACGTTGGAGGCGCGGGTGAAGGCGTTGTTGAAGCTGAAGGCGCCCGAGGACGAGCCGGGTCCGAGGCCGGCCCACAGATGGCGCCGCTCCTGGATGCCGTACTTGAAGGAGTGGTTGCCGCGGATGGTGGTCATCTGGGCGCGGATTTCGCCGGTGGAACCGATGGAGCCGACCACCGGGAAGGAGCCGCCGACGCTCGAGATCGTGTTAAAGCCCATCTGCGGCAGCATGCGGTTGGCGCCGGCGCGCTGGTCGAGATAGTCGGGCAGACCAACCTGCTTGGGGCCATAAGCGATGCGCGTCGTGTTGCGGCTGCCCTCTTCAAAGCGCGACAGGCCCAGGTTGACGTCCAGGATATTGCTCGCGCTGATGGCGTAGAGCCAGCCGACGTTGCCGCCGCGGTTGATGCGGGTGAGTCCATTTGAGTGCAGGCCGCGCAGCGTCTCGTAGGTCCAGTCGTACTCGTCGGCCAGTCGGTCGTTCCACTGCCAGCGGACGTTGAAGCTGTGTTTGTCGTTCGGGCGGTAGTCAAAGCGGTTGATCAGGGAGTTGAACTTCTCGTCCTTCGGCATCGCGAAGGCCAGGTAGTTCAGCGTCTGCTCCGGGGTGACGAGGCCGGGAACGTTGTTCGGCTGCGGGTAGAGTTTGGAGTAAAACTCGAAGGCGGGGTTGAGCACGGGAACGCCGCGATTCCCGGGAAAGGGGGTGCGCACGACCTGGTTGCCCTGCAGCCGGGCGCTGCGGGGGTCGTAGATGGTAAAGCGTTGGGCGCCGTTGGGAGCGTTCAGCAACTGGCTGAAGTCACCCTGCCGCATGGCCATGGTGGGCACGGTGCGGTTCAACTCGCCGTCGGTGGTTTCCGCCTTCGACTGCCGGATTCCGTTCCAGGTGAACGACCAGAACATCTTGTTGCGGCCGTCGAACACCTTGGGGATCCAGACCGGACCCGAGGCCATGAAACCATAGTTGTTGGACCGCCCTGTCGCCTGCTTCTGTTCGCCGGGTTTCAGCAGACCCGCGCGCGCCCGGGCGTCGAAGCTCTCGCGCTGGAAGTGGCCGGTGGCGTTCCAGCGCTGCTGCCAGTGCTGATTGAAGAGCGAGCCGTGCAGTTTGTTGGTGCCGCCGCGGGAACTGACGTTGATGGCCGCGCCGGAGGTGAAGCCCTGTGAGGCGTCGAAGTTGGAGGTTTCGAGCTTGAATTCGGTGATGGCGTCCGATGGTGGCACGTAGCCGACGCGGCGGCCGGTGCCGGTGACGGTCATGCCGTCGATGGTGTACTCGTTTTGGCCAACGCCGCCCATCGTGTTGAACGCCGAGGTACCGCCGTTATCGAACGGGCGCCGGTACTCGGGCTGGCCGGTCCATTGCATACCGGGGGCGAGGGCGGTGAGGGCGAAGGGGTTGAGGTCCGAGAACGGGAGGTTCACCAGATTCTGCTGGTCGAGCACGCGGCCGCCGCTGGCGGAGGTGGTTTCGAGCAGCGGCACTTCGGCGCGGACTTCGACGGTTTCCGCCACCTGGCCGATTTCGAGCTTCACGTCGATTTCAAGGCGGGAGCCGACCTGGACGGTAACATTCGGGCGCACGACCTTCTTGAATCCGGAGGCTTCGACGGTGACGGTGTAGTTAGCGGGCTCCAGGTAGTTGAATTCGTAGTAACCGGTGGCGTTGGTTTCGCCGCGGCGGGTTTCGTTGGTCGCCGTGTTGGTGACCGCGACTTTGGCTCCGGGCACCATGCTGCCCTGGGCGTCGATGGCGCGGCCGGTGATCGCTCCGCGCGACTCCTGCGCCATGGCGGCGGAGGGCGCCACCAACGACGCCAGCAAAAACACACGTGCCCATGTAAGGAACATAACTTCTCCCTGTGCCAGACCCGGCGGATGCGGACCGCCTTTGAGTTTCGATTAGTTTACCCGAACCACCCGCCAGCGTGCTACTGGCTCTCCGCTACCCGCGGCCAAAGATAGTCGCTTCCCGGCGCAGTTGGCGCGTCGTGAGAGCCAATAACAGAACGGCCGAGCCAATCAAAGCGAGCGCTGCCACCAGGTACCAGAACGCCGCCGGCGGCTTGCCCCCCAGCAGATCCTCCATCAGCGCATACTGGCCCACCACCGGAAACACGGCTAACCAGGGCTTGCCGGCCAGCGGAAACAGCGGCGCCAGCGCCCCCGGCAGCAGCGGTAGAGACAGGAGCATGCCGAGATAGGTTTGCGCTTCTTTGTAAGAACGCGCCAGCATGGCGACGAAGATGACAATGGCGCTGCTGAAGAAGACGAGCGGCAGCACGACGGCAGCCATCAGGGCGTAAGAAGCCGCGTCGAGATGAAAGCGCCCGCCCAACTCGTGCAGAGGAATCCTGCTCAGCACGATAGTGCAGAGCAGAATACTGCAGACGACCGACAGCGCCCCGGAGCAGGCAGCCGCCAGCCACTTGCCCGCAATCAGCGCTGAACGCGGCACGGGATTCAGCAGCAGCGGTTCGAGCGAACCCCGTTCCCGTTCTCCGGCCGTGGAATCGGAAGCGATCTGCAGCGTCCCCACAAACGCCGCCATCACGAGCAGAAGCGGAAGAAAACTCAGGATGCGGGCTGCGCGCTGCTGCGCGCTCGACACTTCGATGGCCTCGAGACGCACGGCGGTAGCCACCGCCGGGCTCACGCCGCGCGCCATCAGCCGGAGGCTCCCCATCTGGCTGCTATAGGCACTCACCAAAGCCCGCGCCCGTTGAACCTTCGGGCGCGCCGTATCGCGCGTCACATCGCCGACCAGTTGCACCGGCGCCGGCAGCGAACGCGCGAACTTTTCGGCGAACTCCCTGCCGATGATCAGCACTACATCCTCATCGCCCTGGCGCACCGCCGCCTCCGGATTGCCTGGAGCCTCGACTACCGTTACGCCACTCTGCTGCCGGAGCCAGTCCACAAAGGCGGGCGCGAAGGCCTGCCCGGCCACCGGGAGCCGGAGCTCCTCGGCCGAGCGCTGCCGCTCGGCCATGGTCGTGAACATCACGGCCATGATGAGGGGGCTGAGCAGGGCGGACACCAGAATCGAGTACAGCGACCGGCGGTCCCGGAAACCGTCCATCACCTCTTTGCGAAATACGACCCAGGTGCGTTGCCAGGGAACGCTCATGACGAGAACTCCTCGGTGTCGTCGGCGAGACCGGCAAGTTTGACGAACGCGTCTTCGAGCGAGTCACAGCCGGTTTGCGCCCGCAACTCGCCGGGCGTACCGGCCGCCACGACGGCGCCTTGCGCGATGACGACAATGCGATCGCAGAGCGCTGACACTTCCTGCATGATGTGGCTCGAAAAGACCACGCAGCACCCCTCGCTCCGAAGGCGCCGGATGAGTTCGCGCGTGGCGCGGGTGCTCATGATGTCGAGGCCATTGGTGGGTTCGTCGAGGATGACGTTGCGGGGGTTGTGGACGAGAGCCCGCGCGAGGGCCACCTTGGTGCGTTCGCCCTGCGAGAAGCCTTCGGCGCGCCGGTCGGCTATCTCCTGCAGCCCCAGTTTTTCGATCAGGGCGGCGGTGGAAGCAACCAGTCGTTCTCCCGCCAATCCTTGCAACTGGCCGAAGTAGTGGATATGTTCGCGCGGGGTAAGGCGTGGGTAGATGCCCCGGGCATCGGGTAGCATGCCCATGCGCGCCTGCGCGGCCAGCGGCTGGGCGCAGACATCGATGCCGTCTACCAAGAGGCTGCCCGCGTCCGGCTTCATGAGTCCGGATAGCATGCGCAGGGTGGTTGTCTTGCCGGCGCCGTTGGCGCCCAGCAGACCGGTGACGGCGCCGTCCGGGGCGGCAAACGTCACGTCGCGCACGGCCTGCACGTTGCCGAAGCTTTTGCTCAGATTGCGGATATCGATCATTGCAGACCTCCGGGGGCGCCTTCGGGGGCGCCTTCGGGGGCGCCTCCGGGTACGCCTCTGGGTACGCCTCCGGCGCCAGCGGCTTGCCCCGGTCCGGAGTAGGTGACGAAGAAGGGCGGCCGGTGCTGGGTCTTGACGCATTCCGGGTTGAGATTGGCGGCCGAGCCCTCGTCGAGGAACTGGCCCATCAGCTTCGACACGCAGCCGAGCGCAGTTACCCCGTGGCCCGCGCCGGGAACGGTGATCTGGCGGGAGTTGCGGAGGTGGCCGCCCACCTCCGCGGCCCAGCCTGGCGGGGTGACCGGGTCGAGTTCCCCGGACAGCAACAGCACCGGCTTGTCGGAAACGACCGGCTGGTAAAACTCCTTTCCGGCAGGCTTGGCGGGCCAGAAGGCACAGGCCTTGGTCCGGTTCCGGATGAGCTCTTCGCCGAGGAAGGTGTTGGCGGCGGCGCTGGTGATTTCGGCGGGCTGAATCCGGGGGAAATCCTCGGCGCAGACGACGGACAGGTGCATGCCTTCGCTGATGCTGTCGCCCATGTTTTCGTTGGCCGAGGCCAAACCGAGGAGTCCTTCGTAGCTGCCGGCCGCCGCATCGGCAATGACGCGGGGCAGCAGAGCGGCGGTGACAGGAGAGTAGAGCGCGCCAAGCAGAATGCCGGCCGCGGTGGCGCGGGACAGGGCCACTTCGCTGCGGTGGCCGGTGCGGGGATGGGTGACCGTTACTTTCGGATTGGCGGCGAGACGCTCGAGCAGCGCTTCGGTTCTGGCGCGGAGGTCGGGGAAGGCGGCCTGGCAGGCGGCCTCGCGCGCACAGGCGGCAAACGTGAGATCGAGCGCCCGCTGCCCGTCGCGGGGAAAGTAAAGCGGGAGCGCCATGCCGGGCGGGGCGACCCCGTCGAGCACGGCCGAACGAACCGCATCGGGATACTGGCGCAGGTAGACGAGGGCGGCGCGGGTGCCGTAGGAGGCGCCCCAAAGGTTGATGGGGCCGTAGCCGAGGTGTCGGCGGACCTCGTCGATGTCGTCCATGGCGATGGAGGTAGTGTAGAGCCTGGGATCGGCGTCGTAGCGGGTGAGGCAGTCGCGGAAGAGCGGGGTGGGGTCGTCGCCGAGTTTGCTGAGGTCGTCCGCGTCGCGCTCGGGGGCGCGGCAGTTGAGCGGATTGGATCCGCCGGTCCCCCGCTGGTCGACCAGCACGATATCCCGGTCTTTCTGGAAACGGCGGAACAGCGTCCCGATGGTGCTGGCGAGTTTGGCGGCGCCTTGACCGGGCCCGCCGGCGAAGATAAAGAGCGGGTCGGGTTTGGGGTCGCGGCGCAGGGCGGGGAGCAGGACGATGCGGAGATTGATGCGGCGGCCCCGGGCGGCGGTACGATCCTCCCAGACCGGGAGAGAACCGCAGAAGGCATCGGTCGGCCCTTGTTCCGAGGAACAAGGGCGCAAGCGGTCGGCCGCGGAGCGCGTGGCGTTAGTACAGTTGCCCAGGAGAAGTAGTGTCGTCAGGAGTAACGTAATCCGAAACACTATTCGAGTGTAACAGACGGTAACTTGCGCTAACTTATGGGGTTGGCTCCACGGTGGCGGCGACCGGAGCGCTGTCGCGCTTGGGACCAAGGCCCAGGGCGATCAGGCTGAGGGAGGTGATGCGGCCGTTCGGGGGCAGATTCTGATCTTTCTGGAAGCGCTTGAGGGCCTCCTCGCAGTCCGATTTCCAATCGCCGGCGGGCTCGCGCTGCAGGTAGCCGCGGGAGGCCAGGGCCTGTTGGATTTCGCGGTAGCGATCTTCGGTCGGCTGCGGCTGGCCGTAGCGACGCCGCTGGGTGACGACGGGGCGGGCACCTCGGCCCCGGCCGCGCACCCGGCTGGCAGCGGAACGGGGTGCATTGGAGCGCACGGAAGGGGCGGGACGGTGGGAGCCGCGAGCCGCGGCGGCAGAGGCTTTGGTGGCGGGGGCGCTCTTCCGAGCCGGAGGAGCGGCCCCTGCAGAGATTACTCCGACGGTAAAAGCCGCCAGGAGCAGCAACCATTTGGACATGAAGCCTAATGGTACCAGAGACTACTTCTCCTCCGGCAGGGTACCGGCGGCGAAGAAGGCGACGAAGGAGGGGCCTCCGCCCTGCGGCCGGCCCGGTGCCGGGCGCATCACGCGGAAGGCCACCGCGTCGCCCGGTTTGAGGGTGCCCTGCAGCCGGCGCAGATCTTCGGGAGCAGCCACCGGTTGCCGGTTCACGCTGATGATGACATCGCGCTCCTGTAGGCCGATCTCGGCGGCAAACGAGCCCTCTTCTACCTTGGTAATGTACACCCCGCGCTGGTCACCATCACCCAGTTTGAGGGCCTCTTTCTCCGACTCGGACATGGGCCGGATCATGATGCCGAACTTGGCGGGGGTTCCCTCCACGCGTTCGGGAACCGGAGCCTCATTCCGGCGGCGGGCGAAGCGAGGATCGTCCTTGAAGACCTCCTCGCGGTCAAGCACCGTTACGACCAGATCCAGCTTCTTGCCGGCGCGATCGACGGTGATTTTCAACTGGCTGTCGATGGGCATTTCGCTGACTTTGGCCACCAACTCCTCTCCGTCCTTGATCGTCTTGCCGTCGATAGCGACCAGAATGTCTTCCGGCTTGATGCCGGCCTTTTCGGCCGGGCCGCCCTTGGTCACCGCGTCGACCAGCACCCCATTGGTGTAGCCGGACGCCTTCAGCACCTCCGGCTTCTGATTCCTGTTCCAACTCACCCCAATCGACCCGCGCTTTACCCGGCCATATTGAATAATGCTGTTGTAAGACCGGACCATCTGGTTGGAGGGAAGCGCGAAACCGATGCCCTGATAACCGCCGCTCTGGGTGGCGATGGCGGTGTTGACGCCGATCACCTCGCCGCGAATGTTCAGCAGCGGGCCGCCCGAGTTGCCGGGGTTGATGGCCGCATCGGTCTGAATGAAATGCTGGAACTGTTCGGCGCTCGGCAGGTCGCGCCCGGTAGCGCTAACGATGCCGGCGGTGACGGTGGCCGCCAGGCCGAACGGCGAGCCGATCGCCACGGCCCAGTCGCCCACCTGCACCCCGTCCGAGTTGGCCACTTTGATAAACTGCAGCGGTTTTTTGGCGTCGATCTTGATGACGGCAATGTCGCTTTCAAAGTCGGTACCGATGACCTTGGCCTTGTAGTCGGTAGTGTCGCCCGAGAACTTGACCTTGATGTTGTCCGCCTTATCGATCACATGCAGATTGGTGATGATGTAGCCGTTTTTGTCCACGACGAAGCCGGAGCCGGTGGCCTCGCGCGGGGTCTGCCGCTGGGGCGCGGCGCCGGGACCACCCGGTCCGCGGAAGAAGCGGCGGAAGAGCTCCATGCCGTCCTCGTCACCCTCCTCGCCGTCGTCCGGAGCGGGGGCGCCGCGGCGCCGGGCCTGTTCGGGCTTCGGAACGTAGTCGGTGGTGATGTTCACAACGGCTGGTTCGACGGCCTTGGCGATCTTCGTGAACTCATTCGGCAGCGCGGCAGTGGCCGGAATGACAATGGGCGTCGCGTCCGGCGCCACGGCCTGTCCTTTGGCGGCGGTGGCTGTCGAGGTGACAAGCGTACCGACCAGGATGCAAACCGAGAGGCTGAAGACAGCCAGACTGAAGGAGAGCAGCTTCTGCTGCCGGATATTCGCGAATAGTTTCATACGGAAACCTGCCTTATCTTAAATTTAACCTTTTTACTTTTCTAATGGATGTGCCGCTCGGCGATTCGGTTTCAATTCGACGATCACGACGCCGGCGAGAATCAGAGCCGCCCCGGCGGCGGCGCGGGGCGTAAAGACTTCTCCGGTCCACCACCACGCCACGACCCAGGCAAAAACCGGTTCGAGGGCGAAGATGAGGGCGGCGCGCGTCGGGCTGACATACTGCTGCGCCCAGGTCTGCAGATAAAACGCCAGCGCCGTGGCGAGCAACGCCCCCGCCACGATGGCTAACACCACCGCCGGCCGCCAGCGCACCGTGGGCGCTCCCTCCCACGGCAGCAGGCCCCAGGCCAAAGCTGCCGCACCGCTAATCTGCAAAAACGTCAGGCCTTCCGACGGAATCCGGGCCGCCAGATGGCCCAGCAGCACGATATGGACGGCGAAAGCCGCCGCGCCGCCGATGGTGAGCCAGTCGCCCGGCGCCACCGCGAATCCTTCTGCCTGCATCGTCAACAGTCCCATGCCCGCCGCTGCGGTCACCACTCCAATCATTTCGGCCACCCGCGGCACATTCCGATAGACGAACCAGGAGAAAAAAGGAACCATCACAATGTAGCCGCCGGTCAGAAAAGCGCTCTTGGCCGGCGTGGTCGTCCGCAGTCCCACGGTCTGCAGCAGGTAGCCCAGCATCAGCACTGCGCCCAAACCAAAGCCGGCGCCCGACCAGACCAGCTTCTTCCGGAAGACTGCGCCCAGGACGGCCGCCGCCAGGGTGAAGCGCAGGGCCAGATAGTAAGCGCTGGACACATCGGCCAGCGCCGCCTTGGCGATGACGAACATGGCGCCCCAGATCAGGGAGGTCAGTGCCAGTACGGCGTCGGCGTAGCGGGTCATTCGGCCAGCAGCAGCGCCAGGGTCAGCAGAATCCGCTTCAGCCCCGTGTCGCGGCCCTCCGGCCGGAACCACTCCGCCGGGGTGTGGGCTCCGCCGCCGGCTCCCCCGGCCCCGATCGACACCGCGGGCAGGTTCATGCTGAGCGGGATGTTGGCGTCGGTGGACGAGCAGTCGATGCGCGAACGGATGCCGAGCCAGTGATCCACCGCCGCGAGGTAGCGCAGGAGCGGCGCATCGGTGGGCAGACCGCCGCCCGGGCGCGCGCCGGTTTCCCGCAGTTTGGCGGTCACGCGCGCCGCGGTGGCCTGCGCGTTCTCCATCTCGGTGGCCTTGGCCACGCAGGATTTGAGCAGTTCGCCCAGGTGTTCGAGTTGCGCGGCCGACTCCGAGCGGATGTCGAGTTTGGCGCGGGCCGTGCCGGGAATCGAGTTCACGCTGACGCCGCCGTCGATTACTCCGAAGTTGAACGAGGAGCGCACGCCCGGCACCGGTTCGGGCTGGTTTTCGGCGAACAGAGTAATGACGCGGCTGAGGGCGTGCACCGGGTTGCCCACGCCGTAGTCGCTCCAGCTGTGGCCGCCCGGGCCGGAGAAGCTGATCTCGAAGCGGCGGCTGGCGAGCGCCTGGCAGGTGACGTGGTCGGTCGACGGTCCGTCCAGAATGAGGTAGGAGCGAATCTTAGGCGCGAGCGCCGACTGCCGGCACAGGTGGCGCATGCCGCTCAGGTTGCCTTCGCCCTCCTCGCCCACGTTGGCGATAAAGACGGGCGCCGCGCTCACCCCGGCCAGTTCGGGAGCCATTTTGAAGACGCGCACGAGGGCCAGCAGGGCCGCCAGGCCCGCGCCATTGTCGGAAACGCCGGGGCCGTGAAAGCTGCCGTCCGGCTGCGTGAAGACCTCTTCCGGGGTGCGCGGCGCGAGGACGGTATCGAGATGCGCCGTGACGGCAACGTAGGGGCCCGCCGGATTGGGCGAGAGAAAGGTCACCACGTTGCCCGCCGCGTCGATGGTCGACTCACAGCCGAGCGCCCGGAACTGCTGCTGCATCCATTCGGCGCGCTTCTGCTCGAAAAAGGTTGGCGACGGGATCCGGCACAGCGCCAAGTGTTTCTCGTTTACCCACTGCTTGTCTTTGCTGAGCAGCAGGAGCGCCTCTTTGATGCCGCGCGCGCCGGCGAGCGCGGAGACGCTGGCGACGCCGGGAGCGAGTAGAGGAGCCATTAAACCGAGTGTATCAGGCGGCCCTGTTCACTCCGGCTTGCGGAGCCAAACATAGCAGTGGTTGCCGAGGACATAGGCGCGCGGCGACCGCCGCAGCCACACGTCAAGATAGCGCAGCGGGAACAGCAGCCACCCGAGCACCCCGTGGACGACCGCGCGCAGCGGCCGCCAAGGACACCAAAGCTTGGCGTATTCGAGCACGACGACCAGCAGCGTCGCCGTCGGGCCCGTGCGCCACCCCTCGGCGACCACCTCGAGGCCGCCGGCCAGCAGACGCAGCCCCTGCGGCGTAAACCGGCGATAGTCGTGGGGATAGGCATGAAACGGATGGCAGAACGGCACCACCAGATGGGCATAGCCCCCCGGCCGCAGCACGCGTTCCATCTCTCGCACCAGGTGCTCGGGGTGGGGGGTATGCTCGAGCACGGCGTCACACTCGACCCGTGTAAACAGCGCGTCCGGAAACGGCAGCCTTTCGGCGTCGCAGGCGACATCGACGCCTGGCATCGCGGCCAGGTCGACGTTGACATACCCGGGCGCCCGGGTGCCGGCGGCGCCGATGTAGAGGTTCCAGCGGCCCAGCGGCGCGGGCACGGTCAGCTCGCGCGGGTCGTGGATGAGGGGTGGGGGCGGAGTGAGCCAACGGCGCCAGCGGGCGCGGCGGCGGCGGTAGACTTCCTCCATCGCCGCGGTTGCGTTGGCGATATAATGAGGGCGAAGAGGTGCAGAAGTGAACACAACGGTTAAATTCGGTATCGTGATCGCGGTGGTTGTAGGCACACTCGGGTGGGTTGCCGCCAGCGGCGTCAACCAGGACACAGCCTCCTACTATAAAACCATCAGTGAGATTGAAAAGATGGATGCGAGCGCCAGAACCAAACGGTTGCGCGTTGGCGGGGATATCGAAAAGGGTTCCATTAAACGCGACGGCAAGCAGGTCTCCTTCGTTCTCGTCGAAGAGTCGCGCAAAATGGCCGTCCGCTACGATGGCAACGAGCCGCTGCCCGATACCTTCCGCGATGGCGCCCAGGCGCTTGTCGACGGTCGCATCGAGCCCGACGGCACCTTCCACGCCGCCAAGATCTCGGCCAAGTGTGCCTCCAAGTACGAAGCCAAGCCCGGCGGCAACTACCAGAAAGAGAATTCGATCAACCAGCGGGCTTCGTAATCAAATCTAAATGAGGTTCCTGTCATGGAAAACATTGGCGCTCTGTCGATTCTGCTCGCCTTCTGTCTGACGATCTTTGCGATCGCTGCTTCGCTTGTCGGGGCGTCGAAGAAAAAACCGTTCCTGATCGTCAGCGCCGAACGCGCCGTCATCTGTGTCTGGGGCTTGGTGACCGTCGCTTCGGGCCTGCTGATCTACGCCCTCATGACCGGCGACTACCGCCTCGCCTACGTGGCCGCGCACTCGAACAAGGCCATGCCGATGATCTATAAGTTCTCGGCCTGGTGGGGCGGCCAGGAAGGTTCGCTGCTGATGTGGAACTTCATCCTCGCCACCTACGCCCTGGTGGTCGTCCTGCAGAACCGGCGGAAACACCGCGCCATCATGCCCTACGTCACGACGACGATGATGGTCACCCAGGCCTTCTTCCTGATGCTGATCGCCTTCCTCGTCCCGCCCTTCCAGGTGCTCTCGACCGGCGGCAAGGCGATCGTCGATGTCGGCGATGGCCAGGGCTTGAACCCTCTGCTGCAGTACTGGACGATGGTCATCCATCCGCCCACTCTTTACCTCGGCTACGTCGGCTACATCGTGCCGTTCGCCTTCGCGCTGGGTTCTCTCATCACCCGGCAGCCCGGCGACTCCTGGATCTTCACAACGCGTCGCTGGGCCATCGTCACGTGGCTCTTCCAGAGCACTGGCATCCTGCTCGGCGCCGGTTGGGCCTACTCCGTCCTCGGCTGGGGCGGCTACTGGGGCTGGGATCCGGTGGAGAACGCGAGCTTCCTCCCCTGGTTGACCTCGACGGCCTTCCTCCATTCGGTAACAATGCAGGAGAAGAAGGGCATGATGAAGGTGTGGAATCTGGTGCTGGTCGCCTCCACGTTCTTCCTCTGCATCTTCGGCACCTTCCTCACCCGGTCCGGCATCGTCAGCTCCGTCCACGCCTTTGCGCAATCGCCCATTGGCCCTTATTTCGTGGCGTTTCTCACGGTGACCATCGCCATCACGATTCTGCTCATCCTCAGCCGCCTCGACTACCTGAAGAGTGAAGCGCCGCTCGAGAGCGTCGTCAGCCGCGAGTCGAGCTTCCTTTTCAATAACCTGATTCTGCTCGCCAGCTGCTTCGCCATCCTCTGGGGCACCCTGTTCCCGGTGATCAGTGAAGCCGTCGCGGGCGAAAAGATCAGTGTTGACGCGCCGTGGTTCAACCGCGTCAACGTCCCCATCGGCCTGGCACTGCTTTTCCTTACGGGCGTCGGCCCGCTGCTCGCCTGGCGCCGCAGCACGCCGGATAACCTGAAGCGGAACTTCCTCTGGCCTACCATCGGCATGGTGGCAACCATCGCCGCCCTCATGGCCTTTGGCATCTCGCATTTCTACGCGCTGCTCTCGCTCGGCCTCTGCACCTTCGTCACCTGGACCATCGTCAGCGAATTCTGGAAGGGCACCATGGCGATCCGGCAGAAAGACGGTCTGTCGTTTGTGCCTGCCGTGATCGAACTCACCCACCGCAACACCCGGCGCTACGGTGGCTACATTGTGCACATGGGTATCGTCATGATGTTCATCGGCTTCTCCGGAGCGGCGTTCAATCAGGACACGACCGTTGAAGTGAAGGTGGGCGACAAGTTCCCGCTCGGCCGCTATGAGATCAAGGTCAGCGACATCAAGATGGGGCAGAACGAGAACTACATCTGGCAGAACGCCATCGTTGAAGCCACCGTCGACGGCAAACCGTTTGCCACGTTGACCCCCGAGCGCCGCATCTATGAAAAGAGCCAGCAGCCGGTTTCGATGGTGGCCATCAAGCGGCAGTTGAACGAGGATCTCTACATCAACTTCGCCGGCATGGGCAGCGAGTCGCAGCGGCCCACCATTCAGGCCTATGTGTTTCCTCTGGTCAGCTGGATTTGGGCCGGCTACTGGGTGCTCCTGTTCGGCTCCCTCATCTGCCTCGTCCCCGCTAAGGTCAAAATGCAGTACGCCCGCACGGAAGTTGTAGGAGTCTCCACCAAGCATGTTCCGGCTACGAAATAGCGCTCTCGCCCTTCTGCTGGCCGGCTACTGCCTCGCGCAGAGTTCGTCGCAGTATGTAACGCCGGAGATCCGCCGCGTGGGCTCGAAACTCGCCTGCCTGTGCGGCGCCTGTAAAAACACCGTGGCCACCTGCCAGATGCTCGAATGCCACTACTCGCTGCCCGCCCGCCAGACCATTGCGAAGTTGCAGAAGGAAGGCGCCCCGGACAACAGGATCATCGACGGGTTCGTGCAGCGGGAAGGCAAAAAGGCGCTGGCCGAACCGCCCAACGAAGGCTTCGGCATCATGGCTATCGCGGCCCCGGTCCTGGCGGTCGCCGCCGGCCTCGGGTTGATCCTCTGGTTCCTCCGCCGCTACCGTAAGCCCGGCGTCGTGCCGGCGATGACCGATGAAGAGGTCCGCCAGTATCAGGACCAGATCGACAAGGAATTTTCAAAGCTCGACTGATGACTATCGCGATTGCGGCGCTGCTGGTTTTCGGCGTCCTTATCTACACCCTGATCGTGCGCCCGGGAAGCCTGCCCGAGCCGGAGCCGGTCTCGCCCTTCCGCCACGTCGACGAGGCCAAAGCGAGAATCTACGAGAACCTGCGCGATCTCCAGTTTGAACTTCGCCTCGGCAAACTATCCGACGAAGACTACGCCCGCACCAAACTCGACCTCCAAAAGGAACTCGCCAAGGTCCTCGCCGATGCCGACAAGTTGAAGGCGGAACTCGGCGTCCAGACCACCTCCAAGGCTGCCAAACCCAAGGCCGCCCCGGAGTACGTCTGCCCCCATTGCGGCAAAAAATTCAAGGAAGCGATGAAATTCTGCGGCTCCTGCGGCAAATCCATGGAGGCCGAAGTATGAAATTGCTCTATAGCATTCTTCTGGCGCTGCCCCTGTTCGCTGTAGACGGTCGCGTCGTCAACCAGACCACCGGCCAGCCCCAACCCGGCGCCACCGTCACCCTCTTCAAGCTCGGCGGCCAGTCCGGCCCCGAGGTCCTCGAAAGCGTCAAGTCCGGCCCCGACGGTAAGTTCGCCATCGATAAGCCACTCGCCCCCGGCCCGTCCATGATCCAGACCGCCTTTGACGGCGTCACCTACAACATGATGCTGCCCCCAGGCCGGCCCACGAGTGGTCTGCAGGTCGAAGTGTTCAACACCAGCACCAAACCCGGCGCTGCCCGCGCGGCCAACCACATGATGCTGCTCGAACCGCAGAACGGTAAACTTTCCGTCCGCGAGTCTTACTTCTTCCTGAACGAAGGCAAAACCACCTGGAACGACGAGAAGAACGGCACCCTCCGGTTCCAACTCCCCGCCAAGCCCGAAGGGCCAATCGAGATCAACTGTACCGCGCCCCAGGGTGTGCCAATCCGCCGCGCCGCCACCGAAGCCGGGCCCGCCAACACCTGGAAGCTCGATTTCCCCATCAAGCCCGGCGAAACCCGCATCGACCTCGCCTACACCCTCTCGGACGCCTCGAGCTTCAAGACCCGTCTTCTCACCAAAGCAGACCAGGCCATGATCGCCGCGCCCAACGGCGTCACCGTGACCGGCGGCGGCCTTGTCGACAAAGGCAAGGAACCGCGCACCCAGGCCAGCATCTTTGAACTCTCGACGCAGGACCTCGACCTCAAACTCGAAGGTCAGGGCGAACTCTCAAGCGGCCGGGGGGGCGGGGAAGACGCCGAATCCCGCGGCCCCAGCATCTCGCAGGTCAACCCCCGGATCCACGACCGTCTCTATTGGATACTCGGCCTCACCTTCGCCATCCTCGCCATTGGCTTCGTTTTGTTATATCGGACTCCGGAGCCCAAGCGCTAAATGTCCGCGCCGGTCCTCGCCGTCGAACACGTTTACAAGTACTTTGGCGATTACCCGGCCCTTCGCGATGTCTCCTTCTCCCTCCGCGGCGGCGAATGCCTCGCCCTGCTCGGCCGCAACGGCGCCGGCAAAACCACCCTCCTCAAAATCCTCGCCGGTCTCTCCGGCGCCGCGCAAGGCCACGTTAAACTCTTTGGCGACTCCCCGCGTCACGCCGCCGCCCGCCGCCGCATCGGCCTACTCGGCCACGGCATCGGGGTCTACGACGAACTGACCGCCATTGAAAACCTCACCATCTTTGCCCAACTGTACGGCGTCTCGAAAGCCGTCGCCCGCGAGTGGCTCGAACGAACCCAACTCGCCCACGTCGCCGATTCCCCCGTCCGCGAGTTCTCCCGCGGCATGCGCCAGCGCCTCGCCGTCGCCCGCGCCTTCCTCCACGATCCCTCGCTCCTCATCCTCGACGAACCGTTTACCGCCCTCGACGACCGCGCCATCGCCCTCCTCCAAACTCTGCTCGCCGAAGCCAAGGCCGCCGGCCGCACCATCATCATGTCCACCCACCAACTCCGAGAGGCCATGGAACTGGCCTCTCACGTTGCCCTCATCGAACGCGGCAAACTCGTCCACTTCGGGCCCCGCACCCCGGAAATGCTGATGGACCCCGGCTACGTCTACCGGACCTTCGGAGCCGTCTAGATGATCTTCCTCCAGGTCGCCCTCAAGGATCTCCGCAGCGAACTCCGCACCAAAGAGTCGCTCAACGCCTCGCTCTCGTTCGCCGTTGTGATCCTGCTGCTGTTCAGTTTCGCCTTCGATCCCTCGGGCGAAGCCGTCGCCGAGTTCTCGGGCGGCCTGCTCTGGCTCGTCTTCGCCTTCGCCGGCGCGCTCATCCTCAACCGCAGTTTCGCCCGCGAACTCCCTAACGACTGTCTCGAGGTCCTCCTGGCGAGCCCCGTCTCCGGCGCCCAACTCTTCCTTGGGAAATCGATCGCCAGCTTCGTCCTGCTGCTCGGCATCGAACTCCTCTGCCTGCCCATCTTCGGCATCTTCTACAACCTCACCTGGACGCCCCGCTTTCTGCCCCTGCTCGGCATCTTTGTCCTCGGCACCTGGGGCCTCACCATCCTCGGTACCCTCTTTAGCGCCCTCACCGTCAACCTCAGCCTGCGCGAGCTCATGCTCCCCATGCTGCTCTACCCCATGCTCATCCCCGCTCTCATGGCCGCCATGCGCCTCACCACCATCCTGCTCTCCGGCAACGACATCGGTGGGGACGACCTCGTCTGGCTCCGCCTGCTCGTCGGCTTCGACGTCGTGTTCACAACCCTCGCCCTCGCCCTGGTCGAGACGATTCTAGTAAGGTGATCTCCATGGAGAAAAATATTCGCATCGGCATCGGCGCCCTCGCCGGACTCCTCCTGCTCCGCAACCTCTGGGTTATCCTCTTCAACCTGCCCGATGAAATGGACCAGGGGCCTATCTACCGCATCTTCTTCTACCACCTGCCCGCCTACTTCACGGCCATGTGCTGCTACCTTGCCGCCCTCGCCGCCAGCGTGCTCTATCTCACCAAACGCGACCTCCGCTACGACGCCGTCGCCATGGCCGCCACCGAAGTCGGTCTCGCCTTCGCCGCCGTCAATCTGATCACCGGCATGATCTGGGGCCGCGTCATCTGGGGCATCTGGTGGGCCTGGGACGCCCGCCTCACCTGGGCCCTCATCTGCTGGCTTGTCTACTTCGGCTACCTCATGCTCCGCCAGGCCATCGACGATCCCTCCGAACGCGCCAAGAACTCCGCCGTCCTCTCCATCTTCTCCTTCGTCTCGGTAGCCATCACCTACAAAGCCATCGAATGGTGGCGCACCCAGCACCCCGGCCCCGTCCTCAGCTTCCGCACCGGCAAACAGTTGATCGACCCCGGCATGGAACGCATGCTCTACGCCAACTTTCTAGCCCTACTCCTGCTCGCCATCGTCATGGTCACCGTCCGGCTGCATCAGGAAACCCTCCAACGGCAAATCGATGGGCTCCGCCGCCGCGCCCACGCCCTCTAAGGAAATCTCATGGACTCACGCAATATCCAATTTATGTTCTGGGGCCTCGCCGTCGCTTGGGGCCTCCTGGCAATCTATGTTGTAATGCTTGCTGCGCGCGAAAACCGCCTGCAAAAGCAACTGGAAAGTTTGAAACGCATGCTTGAGGAGAAACAATGAACCGCCGTCAACTGCTTGGCCTCGCCGCCGCCGCACTGCCCGCCCGTCACCTTGCCGCCCAGGAACGCGCCGCCCGCGCCGTGCGCGGCATGCCCTCCCCGAAAATTAAGGACGTCAGCTTCATCGCCACCGCCCCCGGCGGCCTCCGGCTCGGCGTCGTCAAAATCACTACCGATCAGGACGGCCTCTACGGCTACGGCTGCGCCACCTACACCCAGCGCGCCGACCTCGTCGTCGAAGCCGTCAACCGCTATCTGAAGCCCTTCCTCGTCGGTAAGCCCGCCGACCGCATCGACGACACCTGGCAGGCCTGCTACAACTCCTCCTACTGGCGCAATGGCCCCGTGCTCAACAATGCCATCTCCGGCGTCGACCAGGCCCTCTGGGACATCAAAGGCCGCCAGGCCGGCATGCCCGTCTACCAGCTCCTCGGCGGCAAACTCCGCGAGGCCGCCGACTGCTACGGCCACGCCAGCGGCGCCGAAATCCCCGAAGTCATTGACAACGTCCGCAAGTACATGGCCCAGGGCTTCCGCCATGTGCGCGTCCAGGTCGGCATCCCCGGCATGGCCGCCTACGGCTCCGGCGGCGCCGTCGATACCAAGGTTCAGGCGCTCCACACCGGACCCGTCTACGAACCCGCCGTCTACATCCGCCGCACCCTCAAGCTCTTTGAAGCCTGCCGCAAAGAACTGCCCGAAGACATCGAACTCTGCCACGACGTGCACGAACGAGTCAGTCCCACCCAGGCCCTGCAAATGGCCCGCGACGTCGAAAAGTTCAAGCTCTTCTTCTTTGAAGATCCGCTGAGCCCGGAAGATCTCGCCTGGTTCCGCATCATGCGCCAGCAGACCTCGACGCCCATCGCCATGGGCGAACTCTTCAACAGCCCCCACGAATGGAGCCCGCTCATCGCCGAACGGCTCATCGACTACATCCGCGTCCACGTCTCCCAGGCCGGCGGCCTCACCCCCTGCCGCAAGATCGCCATCCTCGGCGAACACTTCGGCGTCAAGACCGCCTGGCACGGCCCCGGCGACGTCAGCCCCATCGGCCACGCCGCCAACGTCGCCCTCGACCTCACCAGCTACAACTTCGGCATCCAGGAGTACAGCCCCTTCAGTGAACGGCTCCGCGAAATCTTCATCGGCTGCCCCGAAATGAAGAACGGCTACCTCTACGCCAACGAAAAGCCCGGTTGGGGCATCGAAGTCAACGAGGAACTCGCCAAGAAGTTCCCCTACGGCTCCAACGAACGCGACGAACGCGGCCGCTACAACGGCGGCTGGGGGGAAGTCCGGCGCCGCGACGGCACCATCATCAAGCAGTAATCCGCCGCATCCCCTCGGCAAACGTACCTGGTTCGGTGAGCAGACTCACCACCAGGTACGGCCCGCCGTCCAGATCAAAGAAGTAGCCCGGCTGTGTCAACACGCCGCGCTCTTCCAGTAGATACCCCGCCCACTCCTCATCCGTCCGCTCCCCCGGCATCCGGAGTATTGCGCACCATCCGCCCTCCACCCGCAAGGCCTCCGGCACCCGCTCCAAATTTCTCCGCACCCGCTCCAAAATCGCCCCGTGCACGCTCGCCCGCAGCAACCCCGGCAGCGCCCACTGCACCGGCGTCGACACTGACAGATATGTGTCCGCAATCAACTCCAGCCGCTCCCGCGCCTCCTCCGCCCCGGGCCCGGAGACGTGAATCCACCCGGCCTTCATCTGCGGCAGCCCCGCCGCTTTCGACAGCCCATCGAGTACGAACGTCAGCACCCGCCCGCCCCCGCCCAGCGTCGGCAACACCCCCTCGACGTGCGCATACGAAGCAAACACCTCATCCGAGATCAGCGGCAACCCGTATCCCGCCAACCGCTCGAGCTCCTCTGCCCGGACATAAGACCCCGTCGGGTTGTTCGGATGCACCACCAGAATCGCCTTCGTCCGCGGCGTCAACTCCTGCTCAAGCGCCGCAAAGTCGATAAACCATCCCTCGGCGTACCGCAGCGGATACTGCTTCACCCGCACACCCTCCAAACCCGCCAGATATTCAAACAACGGATACGAAGGCCGCGGCGCCAGCACCTCATCGCCCGGGTCGCAAAGCAGCTTAAATAGCCAGGCATAGCTCTCGCTCGTCGAAGCCGTCAAAAAGTCCGCCCCCACCGCCGCCCGCGCCGCGGCCATCCCGCGCGGGTCCGGGTCGTACACCAGCATCTCCGGCCGCGCAAACGCCGCCAGAATCTCGCGCTCCGGATAAACGAGGCCCACCCGCGTCGGGTTCGATACCGTCAGGTCCAGATACTGCCCCCGCAGCGCCGCGGCGCGTTCGGAGAGAGCATTCGAAGGCGTGCCCCACGGCAGCCGGGAAGAGAACATGCCTGATATCATCGCACTATGCGCCTACTTGGCCTCCTCCTGTGCGCTAGTCTCCTCCCCGCCCAACCCGTCACCAACGCCGCCGTTCACAGCCCCGGCTCCGGTCCCGCCCAAGGCCATCTGATTGTGATCGGCGGCGGCGCCCTCGGCGACGATATCCTCCACCGCTTTGCCACTCTTGCCGGAGGACTCGCCGCGCCCATCGTCGTCATCCCCACCGCCGGCGAACAGCTCCGGCCCCTCACCACCCACCCGCTCCACCGCCACGGCTTCTCAAACCTCGTCCAACTCCACACCAAAGACCGCGCCGAAGCCGACTCCGACGCCTTCCTCGCCCCCCTCCGCGCCGCCCGCGGCGTCTTCATCGACGGCGGCCGACAGTGGCGCCTTGTCGACAGCTACCTTGGCACCAAAACCCAGCGCGAACTCGAAAACCTCCTCGCCCGCGGCGGCGTCATCGCGGGCACCAGCGCCGGCGCTACTATCCAGGGCAGCTACCTCGTCCGCGGCGCCCGCGAAGGCAACACCATCATGATGGCCAAAGGCTACGAAGAGGGCTTCGGCTTCCTCCGCAACGTCGCGATCGACCAGCACCTCATCGCCCGCCATCGCGAAAACGACCTCGTCCCCGTGGTCTCCCTCAAACCCGAACTCCTCGGCATCGGCATCGACGAAGGCACGGCGATCGTCGTTACCGGTAGCGGCTTTGAAGTCATCGGCGCGAGTAAGGTCGCCATCTACGACAGCAACTACGGCGTCGGTCCCGACGGCAAGCAGTACTACTGGCTCCAACCCGGCGACTGCTTCGCCATCACCGCCCGCGCCAAGCAGCCCTGCCCGTCGCCCGCTTCGGCCGCCGGGTCGAAGTAGATGGGGTCCAGTCTTACGGCGGCTTGACTCTTCCGGCGGCTTGACGAAGAGCTGCGGCTGCCCAACCCCCACCCCTCGCCAACGCCCGCCCCGTCCCCCCCCGAAACAGACAAAGTCCCAGCGGCCCTCCGCCGGCAAAGCCGCTCGAGACCGC
>JADCJL010000080.1 GCA_020247055.1 Acidobacteriaceae bacterium
CGGCGGTTCACGCAGGAGATTGCTATAGAGCATTTGACGTTCCGGTATCCGACGAGCGAGGGGCCGGTGCTGACGGATGTTTCGATCACGGTGAAGGCGGGGGAGGTGGTGGCGCTGGTGGGGCCGAGCGGGGCGGGCAAATCGACACTGGCGGCGCTGCTGCCACGCTTTTACGACCCGGAGGCGGGGGCGATCCGGATCGATGGGGTGGATGTGCGGGAGTTGACGCTGGCCTCGCTGCGGAAGCAGATCGGGATTGTGGCGCAGGATACGTTCCTGTTCAACGACACGGTGGCAAATAATCTGCGGTACGGACGGCCGGAGGCGAGCGAGGAGGAGGTCCGGGAGGCGGCGCGGAATGCGCTGGCGCTGGACTTTATTGAGCAGTTGCCGCAGGGGTTTGCGACGGTGATTGGCGAGCGGGGGACGCGGCTGTCGGGCGGGCAGCGGCAGCGGATTTCGATTGCGCGGGCGCTGCTCAAGAACGCGCCGGTGCTGGTGCTCGACGAGGCGACCTCGCACCTCGATACCGAGAGCGAGGTGCTGGTGCAGCGGGCGTTGGGGAATCTGATGCAGGGGCGGACGGTGATTGTGATTGCGCACCGGTTGTCGACGATCCGGCGGGCGGATCGGATTTTTGTGCTCGAGAAGGGGCGCGTGGTGGAGACGGGGCGGCACGAGGAGTTGGTGGGGGCTGGGGGGATGTATCAGCGGCTGCACGAGTTGCAGTTTCTTGAACCGGAGCCCCCGGCTTCTGCATAATGGAAGGCTCATGAGCATACGCAGCATGACGGGATTTGCGCGGGTTCGGCGGCAGAGCCCGGATGGTGAGGCCGTTGTCACCGTGAAGAGCGTCAACCACCGGGGTTTGGACCTGCACTTTCAGATGCCGGGGGTGCTTGATCCCTACGAGACCGCGATGCGGGGGCTGATCCGGAAGCGGATGTCGCGGGGGCACATTGAAATTCGCGTGCAGTACCACCGCAACCGGAGCCAGACGGCCTCCTCTTTGAACCACGAGTTATTGGACAACTACCTCGAAGCCTTCCGGCAGGCGGGCCACCGGCACTCGATTACGGCCGAACCCGATCTAAACGCCGCCCTGCGCATTCCGGGTATGTTTGAGCCAGCCGTGGACCAGGAGCCGGAGGCGGAACTCGAAGCGTTTCTCGTGGGTCTGCTCGACGAGGCGCTGACGGAGTTGAACCGGGTGCGGGAGCGGGAGGGCGCCGAGACGGCGGCCGTGCTTGCCGAACGGACCAAGGCCATTCGGGAAGCGACGGCCAAAGTGCGGGACATCCGGAGCCGGGCGCTGCCGGCGTTTCAGCAGCGGCTGAAAGACCGCCTGGCGGAGCTGCTCGGCGGGATGACCATCGATCCGCAGCGGCTGGTGCAGGAGGCGGCGATTCTGGCCGACCGAAGCGACATCGGCGAAGAGATGGCGCGCCTCGAGATCCACTCCGAACAACTCGACCAGATGTTGGCCAAGGGCGGCGAGGTGGGCAAGAAGATGGACTTTCTGCTGCAGGAGATGAACCGGGAGACCAACACCATGCTGTCGAAGACGAACGGCGTGGGAGAGCAGGGTCTTCAGTTGACGGAAGTGGCGCTCGGGATCAAGGCGGATATCGAGAAGATCCGGGAGCAATCGTTGAACCTGGAATGAGCATTCTTTTTGTGATTTCGGCGCCGTCGGGGACGGGCAAGTCGACCATTTTGCGGGACGCGCGGCGGACCGATCCGGGCCTGACGTTTTCGATCAGCTACACGACGCGGGCGCCGCGGGGACCGGAACTGGACGGGGTGGATTATTACTTCACCTCGAAAGAGGATTTTGAAGAGCGGGCTTCGCGGGGCGAGTTTCTTGAGTACGCTGACGTTTTCGGGAACTATTACGGAACGCACCGGAGCGAGATTGAGCGGGCAGCGGCGGCGGGCTGCGACCTGGTCATGGACATCGACGTGCAGGGTGCGAGACAATTACGGGAGCGAGTACCTGACGCCGTATTGATTTTTGTGCTGCCGCCGGACCGGACGGAACTGGAACGACGCCTGCGGGCCCGATCGCAGGATCGGCCGGAGGTGATCGAACGCCGCCTTCGGGAGGCCAAGGCCGAAACGAGCCAGTACGGTATCTACGACTACATCCTAATCAACGATGAACTGGACGCCGCCGTGGCGGACCTGCGCAGTATCATCCGGGCCGAGCGGTTGCGCCGGCAGCGGATGGAGGGTCCGGTGCAGCGCGTGTTGGGTTCGTTTTAGAGGCAACGAGTTTTATGGCCGAGACCAATACCCCCCGCAACGCCAATTACGCTATTCCGGATGATCCGGAGTCGAGCACCTACCGCTTCATCATCGTGGCAGCCAAGCGGGCGCGGCAGTTGCAGAACGGGAACCGCTCCTTTTTGCCGACGACTTCGCGGAAGCCGACGGTAACCGCCCTCGAAGAGGTGCGGCGAGGGCTGATTCAGTACGAAGACCCGATTCGCGACGCGAATCTGGCCGAGATTGCTTCGAGACGCAGCTAATCGCGAGGGCGGCATGAACGTCGTCCTGGGGGTTGGCGGAGGCATTGCCGCATACAAGGCGGCGGAGTTGGCGCGCGCGCTAATGCGGCGGAACTGTGTGGTCAACACGGTGATGACGGCAAGCGCAACGGAGTTTATTCAACCGCTGACGTTCGCCGCGCTGACGGGCCGGAAGGTGATCACCGGATTGTTCGACGGTCGATCGCCGGAGGCGGTGCTGGCGAGTTCCGTCGAGCATATCGGCGTGGCGCGGGAGAATGAGGTTCTGGTGGTGGCGCCGGCGACGGCGGACCTGCTCGCGCGGTTCACGCACGGCCTGGCCGATGATTTTCTGAGCACGCTGTATTTGGCTTTCCCGGGCCCGGTGGTACTGGCGCCGGCGATGAACACGAACATGTGGGAGCACCCGGCGACGCAGGCGAATCTGGAAACGCTGCGGGCCCGGGGACACCGGATGGTGGGCCCGGACAGCGGCGACTTGGCGTGCGGCACGGTGGGTCCGGGGCGGATGGCGGAGGTGGAGGCGATTGCCGACGCCGTGCTGGCCGCGAACCGGCGGCAGGATTTGAGCGGCGAGACAGTGTTGATTTCCGCCGGCCCGACGCAGGAAGCAATTGACCCGGTGCGGTACATTTCAAACCGCTCGAGCGGCAAGATGGGCTACGCGCTGGCCGAGTCGGCCGCGGCGCGGGGAGCGCGGGTGGTTTTGGTAAGCGGCCCGGTGAATTTGGCGGCGCCAGCGGGCGTGGAAGTGGTCCCGGTGCGGTCGGCGCGGGAGATGCGCAACGCGGTGATGGCGCACCTGGACGCCGCGACGATCATCGTGAAGGCGGCGGCGGTGGCCGATTACCACGTGACGGAGATTGCGCCGCAGAAACTCAAGAAGACGGCGGCGCGGCTGACGCTGGACCTGGACCCGACGCCCGACATTCTGGCCGAGGTGGGGGCGTGCAAGGGCGACCGGTTGCTGATTGGCTTCGCGGCGGAGACGCAGAATTTGGTAGCCGAGGCGCGGCGCAAGATGACCACCAAGAACGCCGACATGGTGGTGGGCAACCTGGTCAACCAGGCCGGCACAGGCTTTGAGGCCGATGAAAACGAAGTGACGCTGGTGCTGCGGAACGGCGAGACGCACCAGATTGCGCGGGCGTCGAAACGGGACGTGGCGCACCAGATTTTCGACCATGCGCTCCGGCTGCGGCTGGCGCTTCACGCAAAGCAATGACGCGAGACGAGATTCGACAGTTTCTCGAGTTCTACCAGGACTTAGGGGTGAAGACGATCTACCAGCGCGGCTCGGCGCTTGAGGCCGAGGCGTTGCCGGAGTTGGTCGAGGACCTCAACTCGCTGCTGCCCCCTTCCGCCGCCCCGCCCCGCGTCGCCCCGCCTCGCGTGGCCCCGCCCCCCGTGTCTTTTTCCCCTGCCATGAAACCTCCTGCCGCGGTGCCCCCGCCGAAAACCCCAGCCTTGATTCCGCTCGCGCCGGAAGGCGACACGATGGAAGCGATCCGGACCGATATCGGCGATTGCCGCCGGTGCCGCTTATGCGAGGGGCGCAACAAGATCGTTTTCGGGTCGGGCAACGAGAGTGCGCGTCTGGTTTTTGTGGGCGAGGGCCCGGGGGCGGACGAGGACGCGAGCGGACTGCCGTTTGTCGGCCGGGCCGGCCAACTGCTGACGCAGATGATTGAAGGGACGGCCGCCAAGGAAGGAATTCGTATTCTGCGGCCGGACGTCTACATCGCCAACGTCGTCAAGTGCCGTCCACCCGAGAACCGCACGCCGATGCCGGACGAGATGGAGATCTGCGGGCAGTTTCTGTTCCGGCAGTTGCTGGCGATCCGGCCCAAAGCGATCTGCGCGCTCGGCTCAACGGCGGCCAAGGCGCTGCTCGGGACCAAAGAGGGCGTGACCAAGCTACGCGGAAACTGGCAGAAGTGGCACGAGATTCCCGTGATGGTGACCTACCATCCGTCCTACCTGCTGCGGCCGTACAATCAAAACGCCAAGCGGGAAGCCTGGGAGGACCTCAAAAAGGTTCTGCACTTTGTTTATGACCAGGGTTTATGAGTAAGCCTGGCTTTTTTGTATCGTTCGAAGGCGGAGACGGCTGCGGGAAGACGACGCAGATGCGCCTTTTCGTCGAACGGCTGCGGGGGATCGGCAAGGATGTACTTGAGACCGCCGAACCGGGCGGGACGCCGATCGGCCGGCAGATCCGGCGCATTCTGCTCGATTCGGCCAATGGGGCGCTGTCGCCGCGAGCCGAGATGCTGCTCTACTTCGCCTGCCGGGCGCAGAACGTGGACGAATGGATTCGCCCGGCGCTGGCGGCGGGCCGCGTGGTGGTGACCGACCGGTTCACCGATTCGACGCTGGCTTACCAGGGTGAGGGGCGGGGCCTGACGGCGGGCCTCGTGCGGCAACTGCACGCCATCGCCTGCCAGGAGATTGTGCCGGATCTGACGATCTACCTCGACATCGACTACCGGACGGGGCTAAGCCGGGCGCGGGCGCGGAACGCCGGACAGGCGGGGCCGGACGAGTCGCGCATGGAGTCCGAGGCCGAGGAGTTTCACGAAAGGGTACGGCGGGGGTACCTGGCGCTGGCGGCCGCGGAACCGGAGCGCATCCGGACGATTGACGCCGGGCAGAGCGTGGAGGCCGTGGCGGCGGCGATCTGGGCCGCGGTGGAGCCGCATGTTTGAAAACTTCCATGGCAACGCGGAAGCGCAGCGGGTGCTGCGGGAGATGGTGCGGGGGCAGCGGCTGCCGCAGACGATCCTGCTGGCCGGGCCGGAAGGCATCGGTAAGGCGACGCTGGCGCGCCGGTTTGCGGCCTCACTCCTTGGCCACGCGGAGCTGATCGAGCAGGACGACCTGTCGCTGGCCGCCAATCAGGACGTGATTGCCGAGCGGGAGAAGTGGACGGCGGAAAAGCGGAACGAGGATCCGATTCTGTTCAACTCCTATCCCGATTTTGTGACCTTCTGCCCGGAGGGTCCGCTGCGGCAGATCTCGATTCCGCAGATGCGCGTTTTGAAGGACCGGGCGCAGTACGGGCCGCTCAAGGGAACGCGGAAGGTCTTTCTGATCGATCAGATCGACCGCGCCAACGAGCAGGCCGCGAACTCCCTGCTGAAGACCCTCGAGGAGCCGCCGGCCTATCTGATCATTGTGGCCACGGCAACCAACGCGTATGACCTGCTGCCGACGATCCGTTCCCGGTCGGTGCCGATTTATCTCACGCCGCTGAACGAAGAGGAGATGGCGGGGTTTGCCCGCGAGAAGGGGCTGAAGGACACCGCGCGAAGGATTGCCCTCGCCGCCGGGTCACCGGGTTTGGCGATGAGCCTCGACCTGCAGGCCTACGACAAGCGGCGGGCGCAGATGTTGGCGCTGCTCGGCGCGGCGTGCGGCATGCTGCCGTGGGCGGACTGGGCAAAAACCTCCGAGGCGCTCAACGCAAGCCGGACCGAGAAGCTCGAAAATCACCTGAAGGTGCTGTACCTGCTGCTGGACGATCTACTGCTGCTGCGCTGCCAGGCGAGAAACGCCAAGCTGCGAAACTTTGACATCGAGCGGGAGCTGGTCGGGTTGGCGCAGGCGATCAATTTTGCGTGGATCCAGAAGGCCGTAAAGAAAACTGACGAGCTGGTGGACCTGCTACGGCGGAACATTCAAAAGGGCATCGCCCTCGACTCGATGGTACTCGAACTGCGCGGGAGCGCACGTTTGTGATGCAATAGGAGTAAGAATTGCCATGCCTCCTCCGACTCGTAGCGCTGCCCCTTCGAAGAAGCCGGTTCCGCCCGACCAAACCAACGCCGAAAACTTTTACTACATGAAGCAGATGCAGGCCAAGACGCCCATGTGCATCGTGATGAAGGACGGCGAGGTGTTGAAGGGCGTGATTGAGTGGTACGACAAGTGCGCCTTGAAGTTCAACCGCGAAGGCGCACCCAACCTGATGCTGTACAAACACAACATCAAGTACATGTACAAAGACGGCGAGTAGCGCCTACTTCGGTTTCGCTTTCATCGCCAGGCGGGCCGCGCGCCGTTGTCCGGCTTCGTCGAAACGCCGTTGTTCGGCCTCGGTTTGCGGGATCACCGGAATCACCGGCACCTTGCCGCCATCGGGCGCCACGGCGACGAAGGTCAGGTACGCCGAAGAGGTGTGCTTGATCTCGCGGGTGCGGAGGTCTTCGATGAAGACCTTAACGCCAACCTCCATGGACGTCCGGAAGACGCGGTTGACGCTGGACTTGAGTGTCACCAGCTGGCCGATGTGGATGGGGTACAGAAACGTCATCTGGTCGACAGACGCCGTGACGACAGGACAACGGGCGTGCCGGGCGGCGGCGAGGGAGGCGGCGAGGTCGACCATGGCCATGACTTTCCCGCCGAAGAGGGTCCCGAGGACGTTGGCATCGTTGGGGAGGGCGAATTCGCTCATCTCGGAGGCGGATTCAGAGACCGGGCGGCCCGGCTGATCAGGGTGCATAACCCCAGGGTACGATGGACCGCGGGGTAGGATAGAGAGAATGAGTTCCCGGTTGGAGATTTTAGAGAGCATGCTGGCCCAGGACCCCGCGAATACCTTTGCCCGCTACGGACTGGCGATGGAGTTGGCCAAGGGGGGGCGTTACGCCGATGCGGTGCGGCAGTTTGAGGAGTTGATTGCAAACAAGCCGGACTACTGCGCCGCCTACTTCCACGGCGGGCAGACGCTCGAGAAGGCCGGCGAACTGGAGCAGGCCGCCGCGATGTACCGGAGGGGGATTGAGGCGGCTCGGCAGGCCGGGGATACGCATACGCGGATGGAACTGGAAGGCGCGCTGGCGCTGCTGCCTTAGGGCGCCGTTTTATGCGCCTGGTGGTGGTCGGCAACGGGGTAGCGGGCGTCACCGCCGCCATGGCGGTGCGGGCGCGGGATCCGCGGGCCGAGATTACGATCATCAGCGGGGAGAGTGAGTATTTCTTCTCGCGCACGGCGCTGATGTACGCCTACATGGACGTGATGCAGCGGCGGGACCTGGAGCCGCACGAGCGCAAGGTGTACCGGGAGCAACGTCTTGAGCGGCGCCTCGACTGGGTAGTCGACCTGGACGCCGGCGAGCGTACGGTGCGGCTGATGGGCGGCGAAAGCCTGCGCTACGACCGGCTGCTGCTGGCGACCGGCTCGCGGGGGCGGCGGGCCGAGTGGGAGCGGGAGCTGGACGGGGTGGTGCGCTTTGTCACGCTGCAGGATCTGGACGCCTGCGAACGGTTGACGCCCGGGACGCGACGGGCGGTGGTGGCCGGGGGTGGGCTGATCGGGGTCGAGCTGGTGGAGTGCCTGCGGCATCACCGCGTGCCGGTGACGTTTCTCGTGCGAGAGGCGAGCTACTGGCCTGCGGCGCTGAGCGCAGAGGAGGGGGCGATGGTGGCGGCGCATCTGCGGGCGCAGGGGGTGGATCTGCGGCTCGAGACTGAGATTGCGTCGCTCGAGGGCGAGGGGCGGGTGAGCGGGGTGACGACCCGGGCGGGCGAACGGATCGCCTGCGAGATGGTGGGGGTGACGATCGGCGTCGAACCAAACATCGACTGGCTAAGGGGCGTGAAGACGCCGCCGAAGTTGGCCCGGGGGGTGGTGACGGACCGGGCGTTCCGCACTTCCCTTCCCGGGGTGTATGCGGCCGGGGATTGCGCCGAGGTGGCGGGGCGGATTGAACCGCTCTGGTACGCGGCCAAGCGGCAGGGGGAGGCGGCGGCGCGGGCGATGCTGGGCGATACCGTCGAGTACACCCCGCCGACTGACTACAACAGCGCGAAGTTTTTCCACCTGGAGTGGACCGGGGTGGGCGAGACGGCGGCGGGGCCTGGGCGCTTCCGGAAGCTGCCGGGGCGGGAGGCGAGCGTGCGGGTGATTGAGCGGGAGGGGGTCGTGGTGGGCTTCTCGATGCTGGGTTCGCGCTGGAACCACCGGGTGCTGGCGCGCTGGGTAGAGGAGCGGCGGCGGGTGGAGGAGGTTGTCTCGCGGCTGCCCGAGGCGCAGTACGATGGGGAGTTCGGGCGGGTGGCGCTATGATCCGGGATCGACTCTATCATGACCTGACCAACCGGGGAGTTACAGGCTGGGTGGTAGCCGGGCTGCTCGTGTGGTTCTATGTGGCCCTGTATTTTACCGAGAGCCTGACGCCGTGGGCGCAGCGGGTGGGGCTGAGCAGTAAGTGGGATCTCTACGGGCTGCTGTACACGGTGGTGGTGGTCGTGGGCGGCATCGGGGTGATCCGCAAGTACGGACACAACCGGTATCAGGTGGTGCGGACAGCGGTGGTGATGTTCGTGCAGGTGGTGTTCGCCTTCTCGGTACCGATGCTGCTGAAAGCGCTGCATCAGCCCGAGTACTACCTGAGTTACTTCTGGCCGCTGAAGTTCGACTACATGAACCCGGAGTATCTGTTCGCGCAGCCGTGGCCGTTCGTGGTGTACACGCTGGCGGCGAGCCTGGTGGGGGTGCCGCTGCTCGGGGCGCTGTTCGGCAAGCGGTGGTACTGTTCGTGGGTGTGCGGCTGCGGGGGGTTGGCGAATACGGCGGGCGAGCCGTGGCGGCATTTGAGTGATAAGTCGAGCGCGGCGTGGCGCTTTGAACGAGTCAGCATTCACGCGGTGCTGGGGATCAGCCTGCTGCTGACCGCGCTGCTGTTCTATTCCTGGTTCAGCGGAAGTAAGTCGCCGGCGGTAGCGCAGTTTCAGACCTGGTACGGGCTGGTGGTGGGCAGTATTTTATCGGGCGCGGTGGGAACGGGGTTATATCCGCTGGGCGGGACGCGGGTCTGGTGCCGCTTCTTCTGCCCCATGGCGGCGCTGCTGGGGATTACGCAGAAGGCCGGGAAACGTTTTCATATCCGGGTGAAGGAGGATATGTGCATCTCCTGCGGCCTGTGTTCGAAGTACTGCGAGATGGGGATTGATGTGCGGACCTACGCGCAGCGCAACGAGAGCTTCACGCGAGCTTCCTGCGTGGGCTGCGGCATCTGCGCGGAGGTTTGCCCGCGGGGCGTGCTGCGGCTCGAAAATCAGTCAGGATTGGTGCAGATCAGCGGCGTTAGCCTTTCCTGACGCCCACGGCGTACTTGCCGGTCTTCTTCGGATCCCAGTGCCGAACCTGGACAAAGTACTGGCCCGGAATCAGGCTAGCCCGGATACGCGCATTGGAACCGGCGCCGGAGTCATCATCTTCGGCGATGAGATTGGTGGGTGAGTTGGGTCCGAATAACTTCATGACGGTATCCGTGGCTCCCTGCGTTTCGACAAGATAGCTTCCGCCCGTGCTGACCTTGAAGGTGAACACATCCTCCTCGCCCGGCTTACCGATGTCGGCACTAAGCGGCGATCCGCCCGGTTTCAGTTCGAGCAGTTTGCTTTCGATGGGTCCGGTGGGGGGATACATCCGGGCGCTTTTGATGAACAACTTGTCGGTTTGCGAGAGGACCTCGTTCTGCTCGGTGGCAATGCCGTTCAGCGTCCAGGAGGCAGGAAAGAAGTAGAGCATGATCGAATCCGGATCGAACTTGGTACCGTTCAGCTGATTCGCCGTGTATTTGCTGAGGACGTTATGCCGAGTCTGCTCCGGGGTCCAGAAGTTGGGCGACCCGGCGAGCGAGGAGATCACGACCGGTTCATTCCATTGAATGCCGCCATCGGGATTCTGATGCTCATGCGCCAAACCGATGGCGTGGCCGAATTCATGGGCCACGGTGCCGCCGTCGAGGAACCCGAGATTCATGGTGGCTTCACCCTGGGAGATCCCCTTGGCGTCGGTGCCCACATAACTCCATGCCCCGTCGTTCTTATCGAACGAGATGCGAATTTCGGCATCGGGCGCGTTGTTAAAGTCGAACTTCAGGTTAGCGTGCTGGGTCCACCAGCCGGCCTGTTCCCTGACGATGGCGCGCTCGGCGGCCGTCCCGCCGACAAACCGCACGCGGAGGGTGGAGCCGTTAATCCAGGTCTTGCCTAACGGCGAGATAGCGCGCAGTACGGCAGGGCGGCCGACGCGGCGGGTTTCCTGAAACCGGAGCGCATCCTTGGGTAGAACGCGATCAATACATACACGCGGGCGTGGATTAGGTTTAGCCATGATCCATGACTATATCAGATCGCGTTGGTTCGCTTGCCGGACCACGGCCCGATTCCTTCGCGATGAGTGTTACGATCTTAGAGACCAATTTACTGATACGGATATGCAAACTAACTACCGGGCGGCGTTGGACTGTGCCATCGAGACTGCTTTGTGCGCCGGAGCGTATCTCCGGAAAGCGTTTCATGGCGCTTCGCACGAAAGGGAGGATTACGATACGCCCACCGAAAGAGAGATCTACCGGAGTCTGAAGACGGCGTTTCCCAACTACGGTTTCCACGGCGAGGAGCTTCACTTAGTTGACTCTCCCGGCGACGAGGAACGGCATCTTTGGCTGGTCGATCCCAATGACGGGACTTCCTCCTTCCAGAAAGGGGGCCGGGGGGCGTCGGTGTCGATTGCGCTGCTGCGCGATGGCCGGCCGGTGCTCGGGGTGGTCTACGCCTACGCCGCGCCCGACGACAACGGCGATCTGTTCACCTGGGCCGAGGGGTTGGGCCCGGTGCAGCGCAACCGCCAGCCGGTGGCCCGAAACGCAGCGTCGACCCCGGAGACGATTCTGCTATCGCAGGACGCGGATAAGAATCCCGCAGCGAATGCGCGACTGGCGGCCCCGCATCGCTACCGCGCCGTGGTGAGCATCGCCTACCGCCTCGCGCTGGTCGCGGCGGGAGAGGCACTGGCCGCGGTTTCCACGAACGGACCCGTGGGCTGGGACTACGCCGGGGGCCATGCCCTGCTGCTGGGCGCCGGCCTCGATCTGTATGACGGGGAAGGCCAGCCGATTCGGTATGCCGCGGATGGCAATAGTGGCTGCGGCGGCCGCTGTTACGGGGGGGTGGAGGCGATCGCCGCGGAGTTGGCCACGCGAGACTGGTCCGCGGTGCATCGGCGCCGGGGTAGCGCCGTGCCACGGTATCCGCTGCTCGAGTTCGCGCGAGGCCGGACGGTTCCGGATGCCGCCGTACTCGCCCGCGCGCAGGGTTGCCTGCTGGGACAGTTGGCCGGGGATAATCTCGGCGGGCTGGTGGAGTTCCGCCGGGCCGCCGACATCGAACGTCAGTACCCGCGGGGCGTACGGGAGTTAACCGATGGCGGCGTCTGGCGGATCCTCGCCGGGCAGCCGACCGACGACTCGGAGATGGCGCTGCTGCTGGCCCGGTCGATCATTCTGAGCGAAGGCTACGATGAGGAGGCGGCGGCGCAAGCCTATGGCCGGTGGTTCGATTCCCACCCGTTCGATATCGGTACGACCACGCGGGCGGCCGTACAGGCGGCCTCGCAGGCCATCCGGACGGGCCAGCCGGTCGCCGCGGCGGCTCGCAACGCGGCGCTGTCGCATTCTCAATCGAACGGCGCCCTGATGCGCGTCAGCCCGCTGGCGATTTTTGTGGCCGGCCGGAAGGCAGGCGAGGGCGGAGAGTGGGCGATGCAGGACACCGGCCTGAGCCACCCCCATCCGGTCTGCCGGCACGCGAGCCGGATTTTTGTCGAGACGACTGCCTTTGCCATACGCTCCGGCGCCTGCCGGCAGGAGATTTACGATTTCGCTCTGCTGGCCGCGCAGACCGCAGCAACGCCAGAAGCCGTAACCCTGGCCATCGCGAAGGCGGCGCACGAGCGCCCGGCCGACTACGGGACCAATCAGGGATGGGTGCTGATCGCCCTGCAGAACGCCTTCTGGCAGCTGCGGCACGCAGAAAACGCCGAGGAGGGGATCGTGGATACGGTGATGGCGGGCGGCGACACCGACACCAACGGGGCGATTGCCGGCGCCCTGCTCGGCGCCGCCTTCGGCCGAGACGCCATCCCCTGGCAATGGCAGGAGCGGGTTCTGACGTGCCGGCCGATTGACGGAATACCGGGGGTGGATACGCCACGGCCGGAGTGGTTTTGGCCCGTCGACGCACTGCGGCTGGCCGAGCGTCTGCTGGCGCTCGGCCGCCAGGGATAGCGGCACTATGCCGCCTACCGGCAAGACGCTCTTCGCGTTCGTGGATCCGAAAGATCCGTTTGCACCCACCGAGATCGCGGGCGGGGAGCAGAGCGGCCCGGTTCTGTCGCTGCTCGCCTACAAGCACTTCGACCGGGTGTATCTCGCCTACACACCCCACACCCTGACCAACGCCGTGGCCACCGGCGAAGAGATCAGACAACGCTTTCCGGCCTGCCGGTTGACCCTGCAGGAGCTGCCGGTACCCGATCCCAAGGACTACTCGGCTCTGATGGGCGGTCTGGCGCGGTTCTTAGCCGAGATGCGCGGGGAGTCGTCCGCCGAAGCCGACCGATACGTGTGCGTTTCAAGCGGCACGGCCGAGATGCGCGCGGCCTGGTTTGTGCTGATCGCCTCCGGGTTCCTGCCGGCAACCATGCTGCAGATCGGTTCTCCCATTGAACCGCTGTTCGGCGCCGCCCACGTCAAGGAGGTCTCTTTCGAGCAGGACGACTGGCGCAGCCTGGCTGACCTGGTGATGCCGCAGGAGTTCTTTGGCGAGCGAATTGATGAAATCGAGGCCACGCACATAGCGCTGAACGCCACGGCGCCGCCCGCCGAACAGACCAGCAACCAGAAGATCGAAGCCGCCCGGCGGGAGTTGAACCTGTTCATCGGTTCGGCGCGGATGCGCGATGCCCTCGAACGCGCCGCGATCGCCGGGGCGCACCCCAGCGCCCCGATTCTTCTGACCGGGGAGACCGGCACAGGCAAAGAGATGTTCGCCAAGTTTATTCACCGGATGAGCGACCGCGCCAGCCAGCCCCTGGTGCCGGTCAATTGCGCCGCGATCCCGAAGGACTTGGCAGAAAGCCATCTGTTCGGTCACCGGAAAGGCTCTTTCACCGGGGCGGTGAACCACCAGACCGGCAAGTTCGAAGCGGCAAACGGCGGCACGCTCTTCCTTGACGAGATCGGCGAGTTGGACCTTGGCATTCAGGCGAAGATTTTGCGCGCGCTGCAGGAGAGCCAGATAGAGGTGGTGGGTGGGCCCATCAAGAAGGTGAATGTGCGGATCCTGGCCGCCACGCATCGCGACCTGAAGGCGGAGATTGCCGCGGGCCGGTTCCGGGAGGATCTGTTTTTCCGGCTCACCGTGGTCGAGATCAAGCTCCCCCCGCTGCGGCAGCGGCCGGCCGAAATCCCGGAACTCGCCGCGGTACTGCTCCGGCAGATCAATCAGCGCTACCAGCAGCCGCGGCAGCTGACCGCCGAAGCGCTCGAGCGCCTGGTGACGCACGACTGGCCGGGGAACACGCGAGAGTTGCAGAACGTGCTGGAACGGGCGGCCATTTTTGCGAGCGGGGGCGTGATCCGGGCCAAGGATCTTGAACTCCCCATCCGGATGGTGGCCGGCGGCGGATGGACCAAGCTGCCGGAACCGGGGCCGGGCTTTCAACTGAAAACGTTTCTCGACGATGCCAAACGGCAGTTGGTCAACCGGGCGATGGAACGCTGCGGCGGCAACCAGACGAAAGCAGCAGAGATGCTGGGGATCACCAAACAAGCGGTGAGCAAGATCCTGCGGGGAGAGGATGACAACAACGGTTGACGCAGCGTCACCTTTCGTTGTCGGCGAACAGCAAATCCAGACTCTAAGTTATTGATTTTTAGAAGCAATCTGTTTGGCCGGGGACTTGCCTTTCTATAGGGCAGTGCAACAGGAGGCACTGTCCCAATGATTTCGATTCAAGAACTACTGGCTGGCATGCGGCTCGGCGATTCGACCGGGTTCCAGCATCTGACGCTTTTTCCGATCTTCCGGCTCAAGCCGGCACGTCCGGAGCCTGGCTATCTTTTGCTCGAAGAGGCCATGGAGCGCGGCCTGGCGCGGGTGACCGAGGTAAGCCACGGCGGCTCGGTCCCGGAGTTGCATTTCGAAAACAGCGCCCCGCTGCCGGTGCTGCTATTGGATGGCGAGGAGTTGGTGGGCGCCAAACAGAACCGGGTGCTGAATCTCTCGATTCTGGCTCCGGCCCGGTCGGCGATCAAGATTCCGGTCTCCTGCGTCGAGGCCGGACGGTGGCAGAACGTCTCGGCGCAGTTCCGGGCGGCGGATGCGGTGCAGTACGCTTCGGCGCGCGAGGCGCGGGCCCGGCAGGTCTCCAAGTCCATCCGGGAGGAGGGCCACCGCCGTTCGGATCAGAACCAGGTGTGGCAGGACATCGCCTTAAAGGCCGGACGGCTGCGGACGACGTCGGGCACGGGCGCGATGCGGGCCATGTTCGAGCAGCACCGGGATTCGGTGGAGCACTATCTGCGGGCCTTTGCGTGGGCGCCGGGGCAGACGGGGGTGCTGTACTGCATTGGCGGCCGGAGGTGGGGCATCGACCTGTTTGACCATGCGGCGTCCTTCGAGCGGGTCTTCCCGCGGCTGTTGCGGGGGTATGCGCTCGACGCGATCGATACAGAGCCTTCGACGGTCCGCCCGGTCTCTTCGGACCGGCTCGGGAGCTTTGTCCGGGCGGTGGTGAAGGCGCCCGCGTTCGCCGTGCCGGCGGTGGGGCTGGGCAAAGACGTGCGGATCGCGGGCGCCAAGGCCTGCGGAGGAGCGCTGTGGGCCGAAGACCGGTACGTCCACCTGTATGCGTTCTCCAGCCAAGCCGAGGGGAGCGGCCAGGCGGGTTCCGGCATTGCGCGGCCGTCGCGGCGCCGGGGGTAGCGAGCGCCGTTAGACGGTTTCGCCGACCGGCTCCGGGGCCTTGCTCAAATCAACCCCCTCCCAACGGGCCACCACGGCCGAAGCCAGGCAGTTGCCGAGGAGGTTGACGGAGGTGCGGGCCATGTCAAGGACGGCATCGACCCCAAGAATCAGGGCGATCCCATCGGGCGGGATGTTGAACGCCGCGATGGTGCCGGCGAGGATGACGAGCGAGGCGCGGGGGACACCGGCCACGCCCTTGCTCGTCAACATCAGGGTGAGCATCAGCATGACCTGCGTGCCGACGGTGAGTTCCATGCCGACCACCTGGGCGCAGAAGATGCTGGCGGCGGCGAGGTAGAGCGTGGAGCCGTCGAGATTGAAACTATAGCCGGTGGGCAGCACGAAGCTGACGATGTGCTTGGGCACGCCGAAGCGCTCCATGTTCTCAAGCGCTTTGGGCAGCGCGGCCTCGGAACTGGCCGTCGAGAACGCAATCAGCCAGGGCTCCTTGACGGCTTCAATAAAGCGGCCCAGCGGAATCTTCGACAGATAAACAATGGGCCCGAGAATGCACACGACGAAGAAGACGAGCGAGCCGAAGACGGTCAGCACCAGCAGGCCGAGCGTCTTCAGAATACCCACGCCGTAGGTGCCCACGGTGACGGCAATGGCCGCGCCGACCGCCAGCGGAGCGAGGTACATGACATAGGAGGTGTACTTGAACATCACCTCGGCAAGCGACTCGCACCACTCGACGATGAACTTCGCCTTTTCGCCCACCGCCACGCAGGCTGTGCCGAACAGGAAGCAGAACACCACCAACTGCAGCACATCGCCCTTGGCCATGGCGTCGATGACGCTGGCGGGGAAGGCGTGTTCAATGATCTGCGTCAGCGTTTGTGTCTTTTGCGTGGGCAGGTTGGTGGCGGCGACCTTCGCCGGGTCGATGTGCTGGCCAACGCCAGGCTGGATGAGGTTGACGGCAAAGAGCCCGACAACGAGCGCGAGGGTGGTCGCGATTTCAAAGTAGAGGATCGCCTTGCCGCCGATGCGGCCCATGGTGCTGACGTTGCCGGAGCTGGCGATGCCGTAGACGAGCGTCGCAAACAACAGCGGGGCGATGATGCTCTTGATGAGGTTGATAAAAATCTTGTAAATGGGCGAAAGCTCTTTCGAGAACTCCGGCGCGAAAAAGCCGAGCGCGATGCCGGCCACCATGGCGATAAAAATCCAGCTAGTCTGCGAAATCTTTTTCATCGTTCTCCCCACTTCAATTTGGCCCGCAACACATCAAAGAACAGCATCTGCGGCGGCCGGATCAACTTGATGTAATTCTCACTGCTGCGGCACACCACACGGTCGCCTCTCTTCAGCGGTTGGCCCACTTGGCCATCGACAGTGAGGAAGATCGCTTCGTCCTCGCTCTTCGCCTGGATCGAAATAATACTAGCATCATTGACGATCACGGGCCGGTTGGTGAGGGTGTGGGGACAGATGGGGGTGATGGCCAGCGCCTGCACGGTGGGAAAGATGATGGGTCCGCCGGCCGAGAGCGAGTAGGCCGTCGAACCCGTGGGCGTGGCGATGATGAGGCCGTCGGCCTTGAAGGAGGCGACGAAGTGGCGGTCGACAAAGCAGTCGAGATCGATCATGCGGGCGAGGGCAGCCTTGGTGAGTACGACGTCGTTGAGCGCTTCGTAACGGGCGATGGAGGCTTCGCCGCGAAAGACTTCGCAGTCGAGCATGCGGCGGGGGCCGATGCGGTATTCGCGCCGCAGGGCGAGTTCGAGCGTGGGATACAGTTCGTCGAGCGAGATCGACGAAAGGAACCCAAGGTGGCCGAGATTGACGGCCAGCAGCGGAATGTCCCGTCCGCCGATAGCGCGGGCGGCCGACAGGAGCGTCCCATCGCCGCCCAGCACGATGACGAGTTCGACGCCATCGGGCAGCTCCTGCCGGGTGAGGCCGTCGGTGCGGCCGAGGTAGGCCGCGGTCTGTTCGTCGTAGCGGACGGTGATCGACCGTTCGGCGAACCAGGCCAGCATGGTCGTCAGGAGTGCGGGGCCGTTCTGGATCCCAGGTTTCGAGATGACCCCGACGCTTTTATTGCTTTCTGCCATAGAGGAGAAATTCTTTGTTGCCTTCGGCGCCGAGGATAGGACTGACGAGGAGGTCCGTCTCGAAGCCAAGAGTTTGAACCGCTACCGTAACTTTCGCCACCGCTTCGTCGTGCAGGGCGGGGTCGCGAACGATGCCGCCCTTGCCCACCTGCCCGCGCCCGACTTCGAATTGTGGCTTCACGAGAATAACGAGTTCCCCGCGCGGGTGCAAGAGCGCGACGGCGGCGGGCAGGATGAGCGTGATAGAGATGAACGAGACATCGGCCACCAGCAGGTCGGCCGGTTCGGCGATGTCGGTGGGCTGGAGGTAGCGGGCGTTGACGCCTTCGCGGAGCACGACGCGCGGGTCGGTGCGCAGCTTCCAGTCCATTTGATTCGAGCCGACATCGAAGGCAAAGACGCGGCGCGCCCCGCGCTGCAGGAGACAGTCGGTGAAGCCGCCGGTGGAGGAGCCGACATCGAGCCCGACTCTGCCGGTGACGTCGATCTGCCAGTGGTCGAGCGCGGCTTCAAGCTTCAGCCCGCCGCGGCTGACAAAGCGGGGCTGCGCGAGCAACTCGACCTCGGCGTGTTCGGAGACCTCGCGTCCGGCCTTGTCGGACTTTTGCCCGTCGAGCAAAACCTGGCCGGCGAGGATGAGCGCCTTGGCTTTTTCGCGGGAGGAAGCCAAGCCGCGTTCGACAACCAACTGATCGAGACGCACCTTGGCCATCGGCTACCCTTTGCGCTGCACGATGAAATCAGCCAGGGCGCGCAAGGGCTCAGCCTTGGCATCGAAACCGGCGAGAGCGGCGTGCGCGGCGAGGCGTTCGGCCTCGGCCATCTGGCGGCTCCGGGCGAGGCCGTAGACGGCCGGAAAGGTGATCTTGGCCTGGGCCTCGTCTTTGCCGGGAGTTTTGCCGAGCTCTTCGGGCGAGGCTTCGATGTCGAGGATGTCGTCGACGATCTGAAAGGCGAGGCCGACGTGTTCGCCGTACGCGGTCAGGGCAGCCAGTTGCTCCGGCGTGGCTTCGGCGTAGAGGGCGCCCATGCGGAGGGAGCAGCGGAGCAGGGCGCCGGTCTTGGCGCGGTGGATCTGGTCGAGGAGTTCGGCGGTGGGCGTCTGGCGTTCGCCTTCGATGTCGTGCACCTGGCCGCCAATCATACCGCCCACGGTGCCCGAGGCACGGGCGAGTTCAGCCACCAGCGGCCCGCCATAGGGTAGCCGGCCGAGCACTTCAAAGGCGAGCGTAAGGAGCGAGTCGCCGGCCAGGATGGCCATGGCTTCGCCGAAGACTTTGTGGTTGGTGGGCCGGCCGCGGCGGAGATCATCGTTGTCGAGCGCCGGCAGATCGTCGTGGATCAACGAGTAGGTGTGAATCATTTCGAGCGTGCAGGCGGCGTCGGCGATCCCTTCGCGCGCGCTGCCGACGGCCTCGAACGCCGCCATGCACAGCACCGGACGCACGCGCTTGCCGCCGGCGAAGAGGCTGTAGCGCATGGCTTTGTGGATGGTGTGGGGCGGGGTGGTTTCAAGAGGCACCCAGCGTTCCAAGGCCGCATCGCACCGTTCGGCCTGCCGGGCCAGATAAGCTTTCAAGTCGATCAAGGGGCTAGTTTCCTTCGAACGGTTCGGCCTTCACCTGGCCGTTTTTCTTGAGCAGAATTTCGACGCGCGTCTCGGCCTCTTCGAGCTGTTTCCGGCAGCTGTCAGAGAGGTGGACGCCCTTTTCAAAGAGCGCAATGGCTTGTTCGAGCGGCAGATCGCCGCCCTCTAACTCTTTGACGACGGCTTCCAGTTCCGCGAGTCCGGCTTCAAACGACGGCGGCTTTTCCTCAGGCATTGTCTAATTGTAGCGGCTCGACGCCCCAAACCTCGGCGGCTTCGCGCAGGGCGGCGAGATCGGCGGTGGAAAAGGGGATGCCGTGGGCGCGGCGGTCCCGTTCGATGCGGATCTCCGGGTCGCCGGCGACGAGCACTTCGTCGTAGCCAGCGCCCGGCGTGGCGGAGCGGATCTCGTCGACGAGGCGTCGCATGCGGGCTTCGAACTCGCCGGCCGGCAGGAAGCGGCGAACGTCGATGGCGAGGAAGAAGTGGCTGACGCTGAGCGGCTTTTCCGTGAAGCGGATGCCGCCGATTTCACCGCCCATGGCGCCGCCGGCGAGGACGGAGGTGAGGATCTCGACCATGAGCGCGAGCCCGGTTCCCTTGTAGCCGCCGAGTGGGGCAACCAGGCCTTCGTAGGCGGCCTTGGTGTCGGTGGTGGGGCGGCCTTCGCGGTCCATGGCCCAGCCGGCGGGAATCTCGGGTTCGCCGTTCTGAAAGGCCTTGAAGATGCGGTTGGCGGCGACGGTGGTGGTGGCCATGTCGAGCAGGAAGCTGTCTTCGTAGGGGCCGGGCACGGCCATGCAGATGGGGTTGGTGCCGAACTTCGGCTCCTTCGATTGCCACGGGGCGACGATGGTGGATGCGTTACAAAATACGATGCCGATATGGCCGGCCTCGGCCATGCGCCGCGCCCAGAAGGCGGCCGCGCCGAAGTGGTTGGCGCGGCGGGCGGTGACCACGCCCACGCCATGCGCGGCGGCCAGGCGGTTGGCGATGGCGCAGCATGCGGCCGAGGTGGCCGCGCCGAGGCCATACGCCGCATCGTAGACGCAGATGGCGCCGAACTCCGCGAGCGGCTCGCCACCCACGGCGGGCAGCATCAGACCGTGGCGGATGTGGTCGAGATAGTAGAGCAGCAGGCGAATGCCATGCGAATCGACGCCGCGCAGATTGCCGAAAACAAGATTGGCCGCCACCTCGCGGGCGTAAGCAGCGGGCGTGCCGGCGGCTTCCAGCAGGGCGACGCCGAAGCGTTCGAGCGCCTCGGCCTTTACTGTTTGACCCATCGTTTTAGGTCCGGATGGAGTAGGCGCTGCACTTCGGCCTTCTCGAGGTCGGCGCGGGTGACCACGCGGGCCGAAAGGTCGATGCGCTTGGGCGGGGTCTGGCCGTTGAGCTTGTCGACGAGAGTCTTGACGGCGTCGTGGCCCATGCGGAAGGGGTCCTGCACGACCATGGCGTCGATGACGCCGGCGCGCAAATCGTCGATCATGCCATCGCTCGAATCAAAGGCGATGAGGTGCACCTTACCCACCAGATTGCGCGACTTGATGGCGAGCGCGGCGCCGACGCTCGACGGCTCCGAGGAGCCGAACATGCCGTTCAGGTCCGGGTGCGCCGTCAGCATGTTTTCGGCCGCGGCCATGGACTTCGAACGGTCCGACTGGCCGAACTGCGAAGCCACAATTTTGATGCCCGGGAACTCGGCCTGCAGCGCCTCGGTAAAGCCGCGTTCGCGGTCCATGGTGGAGCCGCTCCCCGGGGTGTGCATCACCATGGCGACTTTGCCTTTGCCGTCCAGCAGACGGCCGAGCGTGCGGGCGGCCATCTGGCCGGCCTCGTAGTTGTTGGTGGCGAGAAAGCTCATGTAGTTCTCGCCATCGACGCCGGAGTCAAACACGGTGACGGGAATGCCGGCGGCCGCCGCGCGATCGAGCGAAGCCAGCAGCACCTTGCGTTCGGTAGCCGCCACGGCCATGGCATCCACGCGCCGCGAGATGAAACTATCGACAATCTGGAGCTGCCGCGTAAAGTCGGTCTCCGAAGCGGCGCCGTTCCACTCCACCTGCACGCCATACTCCTCGCCGGCCGCCATCGCGCCCGCCTGCACGGAGAGCCAGAACAGATGCGACGTGGCTTTCGGCACCACGGCGATAATCTTCTTTTCGCTCTTCTGACAGCCGGCCAGAGCCAGAAGGGCCAACAGCAGGACGGCGCTACTGCGCACACCAGCCTCCGTCGATCAGGATATCGGTGCCGGTGATGAAGCCGGCGTCGGGCGAGCACAGGTAGGCGGCCAACTGGCCGATCTCCTCCACCTTGCCCCACCGGCCCAGCGGAATCTTCGACATAAAGATCGCGTTGGTTTCCGGGTTGTTCATCAGCGGGACGTTCATTTCGGTGGCGAACGGGCCGGGGCTGATCCCGTTGACGGTGATGCCTTCGCTAGCCAGCTCGAGCGCGAGCGACTTGGTGAAGCCGAGCAGGGCGGCCTTGCTTGAGGAGTACGCCGTGCGGCCGCCGAGCGAAACATGGCTCATGATCGAGGTCATGTTGAGGATCCGCCCGTAGCCCTTGCCCTTCATCGGAGGCACGAAGGCGCGGCAGAGCAGAAAGGCGCTGGTGAGGTTGGTGCCGATCACCGCGTTCCATTCGTCGAGCGTAAACTCGTGGACGTTCTTGCGGATGTTGATGCCCGCGTTGTTGATGAGGATATCGACCCCGCCGAAGGCCCCCAGCACGGCTTCCGCCATGGCGGCCACCTGCGTCTCGTCGGTGACATCGGCGGCAAAGCAGCGGGCCGTGGAGCCGGCTTCGGCCACCAGCCGGGCGCTCTCTTCAAGCGCGGCGACATCGCGCGCCACCAGCGCAATCTGCGCCCCGCGGGCGGCCAGCGCGATGGCCATGGCGCGGCCGAGGCCGCGGCTGCCGCCGGTGATAACGGCGACTTTATTAGCAAGAGGTTGATCAGACATAGTTAAGCTTTCCGGGCGGCTTGGGCCGCGTTGAGAATTCGGTCGGCGACGGAGCGGGCGTCGTCGATGTTGTCCAGACGCAGCGGCGCGGAGTCCCCGGTGGCCTGCACGGCCAGGTCGCCCAGGCCAAAGAGGCGCTGCAGCAGGCTCTGTTCGACGCGGACATCTTCGATCTTGGTGAGCATGAGCGTCCGCTGCGATTTGCGCAGGAATCCCTCTTCAAAGCGCAGCATGTCGCCGCGAAGAATCATCTGCCGGTGCTGCAACCGCACCACCCGGAGCACCACCCACAGGTCAATGACCAGCGGGATAACGAACAGCACCAGGAGGGACGGCGGCTGCCAATTCCGCGTGTAGAGAGAGACGGCGATACCGAGCAGCAGGAACGTGGAGAGGATCAGCCAACCCAGGACGGCTTTGGCGGTGGACTTGATGACGAGAGGCTGCATCGGGACGTTCGATATTATAGAAGCTCGGGAGAAACTATGTATTTTCGCACCATTTTGTTCGTCCTACTGTCCGGCGCGCTCGCCCGGGCGGACTTCAAGTACGACCAGACCACCCGGATGACGGGCGGCTCCATGCTGCGCATGATGCAGATGGTAGGCCGCGGCGCTACCGAACCGCACACCAGCACCGTCGCCGTGAAGGGCGACAAGATGGCTACCCGTTCGAAGGATTCGATTGTCATCATCGACCTCGCCGCGGAGACCACCACCACGGTCGACCTGAAAGACCAGACCTACTCCGTGATGACCTTCGCCCAGACGCGGGAACAGATGGAAAAGGTGTTCAGCAAGGGCGGCGGCAAGACCGACACCAACATCAGCGTCGAGGGGAAACAGACCGGCAAGACGGCCACCGTCAACGGCCTGCCGACCAGCGAACTGTTTCTGACCATGCTCGTCGAAGGCAACTCCGGCGGCCAGCGCGGCCAGATGCGCATGGAGATGAGCAACTGGGTCTCCGCTAGCAAGATCGCCGGCTTCGACGAAGTAACCGCGTTCCAGCGGAAAATGGTGCAGAAGATGGGCCTGGCCACGCTGGCGGGACCGGCCGGACCCATGGCGCAGCCGGGTATGGCCAAGGGCATGGCTGAAATGGCGAAGAAGATGGCCGAGACGGGCGGCGTGCCGATCGTCACCGTCATCCGGATGATCCCCACCGATCCCGAGCAGATCAAGCAGATGGAAGCCATGCAGGCGCAGAACGCGGACGCGCCGGGACGGCCGAGCATGGGCGAGGCGCTCTCCGGGGCGCTCGGCGGACGGTTCGGCGGCTTCGGACGCAAGAAGAAAACGGAAGAGGCTCCGGCCGCCGCACCGGCTCCCGCGGCCGCCGCGCCGGCCAAGAGCACCCTGCCCGTCGAAGGAAGCTTCTCCTCCGCGGCCAGCATGATGGAGATGCTCACCGAATCGGCTAACTTCTCTTCCCTACCGGTGGACGCCGCCCTGTTCGCCGTGCCCACCGGCTTTAAACAAGTGAAGCCTAAGGGACTGTAACCGCGCTCAAAATGGGCTGGCCGGGGAAGACACCTTCGGCCAGCTTTTCGTCCTGAACCACCACCACGCCGTTCACGAGCACGTGTTTGATGCCGGTGGAGTACTGCGCCGGGTTCTGGTAGGTGGAACGGTCAATCACCGTCGCCGGATCAAAGATCGCGATGTCGGCGTCGGCGCCCACCTGCAGGCGCCCCTTGCGCTTCATCACCGGGGTAAAGCTCTCGAGCCGCTTCGCCGGCATGTAGCTGATCTTGTGCAGCGCCTGCATCAGCGTCAGCACCTTGCGCTCGCGAACATAGACGCCCAGCACCCGCGCATAGGTGCCCGCGGCGCGCGGATGGCCCTTGCCTTCCGTAATCCAGCCATCGCTCGCCACCATCACATCGGGCGCCGCAATCGCCTGGTCCACATCCTCCTCGCGCATTGTGAAAGTGATGACCGTTCCGCCCTGTTTGCGCCGTTCCGCGAAGGTTTTCTCCGTGAGCCGTTCGCCCGTCTCCACCCACATCAGATCTTCGAAGCGGACCTCGAGCTTCTCCCGCCAGCCGGGATCGAAGATGGCCGAATCGAGCCGCGTCATGCCGGCGACGTAGGGATAGGCCTCCGTCGTAATGTCCAGGCCGCGCGCACGCGCCCCGCGCACCATGCCGATCGCATCGGCCCAGGCGCGCCCGGAACTCGAATTGATGTGCACCACGTGCAGCGGCGAACCGGTAGCCGCGGCATCGGCGATCACCTCCTGCAGCGCGTCGACCACGCCGGGATCCTTCCGCCCGCCGCTCCGCATATGGACAAACACCGGCACCTTCACCGCCGCCGAGAGCTTGAACACATCGAGAATCTCCGTGCGGCTCGCAAACGGAGTGTAGGCGATGCCCATGCCGATGCCTAGGCCGCCCTCCCGCAGCCCCTGCCGCAGCAGCGCCAGCGTCTTTTCCTGTTCGGCCTGTGTGGCCGCCCGCGTCGCCGCCGGACCGCGCGGCAGCCAGTCGGAGGTATCGCCCACGGCGGCCATCCGCGTGGGGATGTGGCCGGCCGAAGCGCCGAAGTGAATCAGCGCCTTCCCCTCCCGCTCCGCAATCCAGGGCTTGACGGGCGAGACGCCCACTTCCATCTCGAGCGCCGTCGTCACGCCATCGCGGGCCTTGTAGCGGTAGTTGTCATCAGACTGCCCGTGCGAATGCAGGTCGATGAAGCCGGGAGCTACCACCAGGCCCTTGGCGTCGATCGTCTGCTTGCCCGAGAGCGGCTGCGCGCTGATGGCGGCGATGCGGCCGTTGCGAATCCCCACAAAACGGACGGCGTCCAGTTTCGTCTCCGGGTCCATCACCCGGCCACCCGCGATCACCAGATCGTAAGGCTGTGCATACAGGCCAAACGCCAGAAGGGCGCCCAGTAAAAGGCGCCCTTCCAGCCGGCCGAGGAGGTTACTCGACATCGTGTTTACTCCACATCCTTGCTCCGCTTTTTGCGGTTGCGCTTGCGGGCCAACGCTTCCTTGGTGCGGCGCTTTTCGCCGGGCTTCAGGTAGAAGGAGTGACGCTTGATCTCCTTAATGATGTCTTCCTGCTGCACCTTGCGCTTGAAGCGACGCAACGCATTTTCGAGCGTTTCGCCGTCTTGGACTAATACTTCAGCCAAAAAAAATTCACCCCCTCAGTGTGTAACGACAACCCTATTAGAATACCAGACTCAGCTCATGCGGGCGAACGGGTTGAAGTCGGTGTCGGTATCGTACAGGTCAACCCCCTCGGCCTTCTTCAAGGCATTGACGACCAGATAGGTCACCGGCGTGGCCGCCGCCTCGTAGGCGACCTTCACGACGTAGCCGGACCAGATGAGGTTGAAAATCAACTCCCACGACATGGTGCCGCCGAAGCCGACAATCATGACGATGACGGTATCGACCAGTTGGCCCACAGCGGTAGACCCGATCGTGCGCGTCCACAGCATCCGGCCCTTGGTGAGAACCTTCATCTTCGCCATAACGAAGGAGTTGGCAAACTCGCCGCACCAGTAGGCGATCAGGCTCGCCACCACCAGCCGCGGCAGAAAGCCGAACACCGTTTCAAAGGCCTGCTGATTCTCCCACCCCGGCGCCGGGGGCAGTTGCACGATGGTCATCGCCAGCGTGGTCAGCAGCGTCTGCGCGAGAAAGCCATGCCAGATGGCGCGGCGCGAACCGGCGTAACCGTAGACCTCGGTGAAAATGTCACCGAAAATGTAGGTCAACGGAAACAGCAGTTGCGCGCCCGAAAGCGTGAAGGGGCCGATCTGGCAGATCTTCGGGGCCACTAGATTCGAAATCAGCAGCACCACCACGAAGAACGACAGGCAAAGGTCGTAGTAGCGGAAGCGGTGCTGCTCAGTGAGACGGGTTAAGAAGGAAGGCGAAGCCACGCCGCATTATAGAACGCGCAGGTCCACGCCCGTCATCTCGGCCGATTTTTCTACGCCCAACAGGCCCAGAACGGTCGGCGCAATGTCGCGCAGGCTGCCGCCGGCCCGCAACGACTGCCGGCCGTCGCTCGCCAGAATAAACGGCACCGGGTTAGTCGTGTGGTAGGTGTGCGGTCCGCCCGTCACCGGATCAATCATCGTCTCGGCGTTGCCGTGGTCGGCGGTGACAATCCAGGCCGCGTTGCGCTGCTGAATGAGCGGCCAGATCTGGCTCAGGCAATCGTCCACCTTCTCGCAGGCCCGGATGGCCGGTTCGAGCTGACCCGAGTGCCCCACCATGTCCGGGTTGGCAAAGTTAACGACAATGACGTCAAACGTGTTGTCGACGAGGCCCTTCTTTACGATGTCGCAAACGCCCTGCGCCGACATCTCCGGCGCCAGGTCGTAGGTCGCCACCTTGGGCGAGGCCACCATCGCGCGCTCTTCGGTCGAAAAGGGTTTCTCAATGCCGCCGTTGAAGAAGAACGTCACGTGCGGATACTTCTCCGTCTCCGCCGTGCGCAGGTTCCGCAGGTTGTGCTGCTCAAGCACCGCGCCCAGAATGTTCTGCGGCGTTTCCACCGGAATGACATGCTGCACGCCCCAGGCGGCGAAATTCTTGTCGTACTGCGTCATGGTGACGTAGTGCAGGTTCTTCGGCGCGAGCGACCGGGAGATGGGCTCAAAGCTCGGGTCCAGGATCGCCTGCGTCAACTCGCGGCCGCGGTCGGCGCGGTAGTTAAAGAACATCACGGCGTCGCCATCGCGGATGGGCGCCCCGTCGCCGACGACGGTCGGCAGGACGAACTCATCGGTAGTGCCGCGTTCGTAGCTCTGCTTGACGGCGGTCACCGCGTCCGGCGCCTTCTCGCCCTGGCCCAGCACCACGGTACGGAAGGCCTGTTCGACCCGCTCCCAGCGCTTATCGCGATCCATGGCGTAATAGCGCCCGGTGACGGTAGCCACACGCCCCACGCCGATCTCGGCGATCTTGGCCTCGAGCTCCTGCATATAGCCCAGACCCGAGTGCGGCGGCGTATCGCGCCCGTCCATAAACGCATGGACGGCCACGTCGGTCAAACCCTCCCGCTTGGCCATCGCCAGCAGGGCATAGAGGTGGGTGTTGTAGGAGTGCACCCCGCCGTCGCTCACCAACCCGAGCAGATGCAGCCGCCGGCCGCGCGCGGCAGCCATCAGCGACTTCAACACCGGATCCTGATAGATCTCGCCCGTCAGAACGAGCAGATCAATCCGCGTGACATCCATGCGGATGACGCGTCCGGCGCCGATGTTCAGATGGCCCACCTCGCTGTTGCCCATCTGCCCGGCGGGAAGCCCCACGGCCTCCCCCGAGGTCTGGATCAACGTATGCGGAAAGGTCCGCTGCAGCATGTCGAAAGTCGGGGTCTTCGCCAGATAAACCGCGTTGCCGCGGGTTTCGGGCGAATACCCCCAACCGTCCAGGATGGTGAGAACGACGGGTCGCTTGGCCATGGTTACCGCTTGAAGGCCGCGCGGCCGGCAAACTTGGCGAGTGAGCCGAGCTCTTCTTCAATCCGCAGCAGCTGGTTGTACTTCGCAATGCGGTCCGTGCGCGAGGCCGAACCGGTCTTGATCTGGCCGCAGCCGGTGGCGACGGCGAGGTCGGCAATGAAGCTGTCCTCGGTCTCGCCCGAACGGTGCGAGCTGATCGCCGTGTAGCCGGCCACGGCCGCCATGTGCATGGCTTCGAGGGTCTCGGTGAGCGAGCCGATCTGGTTCACCTTCACGAGAATCGAATTCGCGATGCCCTTGTCGATGCCCATCTGCAGGCGCTTGGTGTTGGTAACGAAAAGGTCGTCGCCCACCAACTGGCACTTCGAACCAATCGTGTCGGTGAGAATCTTCCAACCGGCCCAATCGTCCTCGGCCATGCCGTCTTCAATCGAGATGATCGGATACTTCGAAACGAGGTCGGCCCAGAACTCGGCCATCTGCTCCGAGGTCCGCTCCGAGCCGTCCGACTTCTTGAAGACGTACTTCTTTTTCTTCTTGTCGTAGAACTCGCTGGCGGCCGGGTCGAGCGTGATCGAGATCTGCGTACCAGGCTTGTAACCAGCCTGGATGATGGCTTCAATCAGCACTTCAAGCGCCTCTTCGTTCGACTTCAGGCTCGGCGCAAAGCCGCCTTCATCGCCGACGGCGGTCGAATAGCCGCGCTTCTTGAGCACGCCCTTCAGCGTGTGGAACACCTCGGCGCCCATGCGCAGCGAATCCGAAAACTTCGTCGCGCCGTGCGGGGCCACCATGAACTCCTGCAGGTCCACGGAGCTGTCGGCGTGCGCGCCGCCGTTGATCAGGTTCATCATCGGCACCGGCAGAATGCAGGCGTTGACGCCGCCCAGGTAGCGGTACAGCGGCATGCCGTGGCTCTGCGCGGCGGCGCGCGCGGTAGCCAGCGAAACGGCCAGGATGGCGTTAGCGCCCAGCTTGCCTTTGTTCGGCGTGCCGTCGGTCTCAATCATCTTCGCGTCAACTTCGGCCTGACGCGACGCATCCATGCCGATGATGGCCGGCTCGATCTTCTTGTTGATGTTGTCGACAGCCTTGCGCGTCCCCTTGCCCAGGTAACGCTTCTTGTCGCCGTCGCGCAACTCCACGGCTTCGTGCTCGCCGGTCGAGGCGCCACTCGGCACGGCGGCGCGGCCCAGGCTGCCATCCACCAAATACACATCGGCTTCCACGGTGGGATTGCCCCGCGAGTCCAATACCTCGCGGCCTACAACTTTAACGATTTCCGTCATTGTAGCCCTATTTTCGCATACTGGGCCTGCTAAGCTAACGAGGGCATGAAAGCTCTGGCTCTATTCCTGCTCGCCAGCCCACTCGCGGGCCAGTGGACCTACCAGGTCGTCAACACCTATCCCCACGACCGGGAAGCCTTCACCCAGGGTCTGGAATACCGCAACGGCTTCCTCTACGAAGGCACCGGCCTGCACGGCCGCTCGACTCTGCGCAAGGTGAAACTCGAAACCGGCGTCGTTCTCCAAAAGCTCTCCCTCCCCGCTCACTTCTTCGGCGAAGGCATCTCCGTGCTCGGCGACCGCATCGTGCAACTCACCTGGCAATCGGAAGTCGGCTTCGTCTGGGGGCTGCAGGACTTCAAACTGCAGCGCCAGTTCTCCTACCGGGGCGAAGGCTGGGGCCTCACCACCGACGGCCGCCATCTCTACTTCAGCGACGGCACCAACGAAATCCGCGTCCTCGACGGACAGACCCTCGCCGAAATCCGCCGCATCCGCGTCCTCGAAAACGGCCGCCCGCTCAAGGACCTCAACGAACTCGAATGGGTGGAAGGCGAGATCCTCGCCAACGTCTGGCAAACCGACCGGATCGTCAAAATTAATCCGCTCACCGGCCGCGTCACCGGCTCAATCGACCTCACCGGCATCCTCCCCGCGCCCGAACGCGCCGGCACCGACGTGCTCAACGGCATCGCCTACGACGCCGCCGGCAAGCGCCTGTTTGTCACCGGCAAGCTGTGGCCGAAGCTGTTCCACATCCGGCTCGTAAAAAAGTAATCCGCCGGCCTAAAACAGATACCGGCTCAGCATCTCTTTCAACTCCGCCAACACCCGCCCCCGCTCCTCCACCGTCGGCTGCGCGTACGCATAGCGGATCAGACGCTCCCCCGCCTCGGTGGCCACCCGCAGCTTCAGGTCGAGCGACGCCGAGCTTTTCACCCCCAGCCACTCCACCATGAACAGCCGCACCAGCCCCCCCGGCCCCGCCCCCGGCGCCATCTGCTGACTCCGCGCCGCGGCGCTCACATGCTGGCCCAGCGCAATCGCCCGAAAGTCCGGCCGTTCGTCCAAAAACGCCACGTAGGCATCCACCACCCGCCCCAGAAACTCCGGCCCCTTGGCCAGCAGCGACTTCACGAGCAGCCGCTGCAGCCGCCCCCGGAACTCCTCCATGTGCCGCACCGCAATCGCGTCGATAATCTCCTGCTTATCCGGAAAAAAGCGGTACAGCGCGCCCACCGAAATCCCCGCCGCCTCGGCAATCCGGCTCGTCGTAATCTGCTCGAGCGGCATCTCCGCCAGCAGCGCGGACGTCCCCTGATAGATCTGCTGGATCGTATCGAGGCTCCGTTCCTGAACCGGCGTGCGGCGCATTTTTTTGACACTATCACGTCCGGAATGGTAAAAGCGAATAGGACTTCGCTTTTATGCCCGTACCGCTTTCGCAGATGTGGACCGTCGCCAGCTACGTGCTCCGCCAGAAGCTCGCCGGCCGGAAACAGTACCCGCTCGTGCTCATGCTCGAACCGCTGTTCCGCTGCAATCTCGCCTGCGCCGGCTGCGGCAAGATCCAGTACCCGGCCCACGTGCTCAAAAAGAACATGGCCGTCGAAGACGCCCTCCGCGCCGTCGACGAGTGCGGCGCTCCCATGGTCTCCATCCCCGGCGGCGAACCGCTCATGCACCCGCAGATCGCCGAAATCGTCGCCGGCCTCATCGCCCGCAAGAAGTACATCTACCTCTGCACCAACGCCCTCCTGCTCAAAGAGAAACTCCCCCTGTTCACCCCGTCCAAATACCTCAGCTTCTCGGTGCATATGGATGGCGACAAAGAACATCACGATCTCTCCGTCTGCAAAGAGGGCGGCTACGAACTGGCCTACGAAGGCATCCGCGCCGCCCTCGCGCGCGGCTTCCGCGTCACCACCAACACCACCCTCTTTGACGGCGCCGACCCCAACGGCGTCCGCCAGTTCTTCGACGACATGATGGCCCTCGGCGTCGAAGGCATGATGCTCTCGCCCGGCTACTCCTACGACAAAGCCCCCGACCAGAAAAGCTTCCTCGGCCGCGCCCGCACCCGGCGCCTGTTCCGCGCGATTCTTTCAAATCGCAAGGCCAACTGGAAGTTCAACATGTCGCCCCTGTTTCTTGAGTTCCTCATGGGCAAGCAGGAGTACCACTGCACGCCCTGGGGCATGCCCACCTACAACCTGTTCGGCTGGCAGAAGCCCTGCTACCTGCTCCAGGACGGCTACGCCGACACCTTCGCCGAACTGATGGCCTCGGTGGAATGGGACAAATACGGCACCGCCAGCGGCAACCCCAAATGCGCCAACTGCATGGTCCACAGCGGCTACGAGGCCTCGGCCGTCGACTTCACCTTCGGCTCCCTGCGCGGCCTGTGGGAGAGCGCCCGGGCAATGTTCTTCGACCGCCATCCCGACGCCGAAGCCCTTGAAATTCTCAAGGAGCCCGCCCGCCCCCTTTTCACCCCCGACAAGCTAGTCCAGCTCGAAGGACACAAAACCGGAGTCAAACAGTGAGTCACGAAGAGTTACCAGGCGCGTCTTATCAAATGGCCAGCGAGGCCGAAGTCCTCGAAGCCCTCGAAAAGGCGTTTGACTACCGCGGCGACGTCACCATCACCCGCCGGGACGGCACCTCCATCGAAGGCTACATCTTTGATCGCTGGACCGGCCCCACCCTCGCCGACAGCTACGTCCGCCTCTTCCCGAAAGACACCGACCAGAAGATCTCCGTCCCCTACTCCGATGTCGGCGCCCTCCACTTCACCGGCCGCGACACCGCCGCTGGCAAGAGCTGGGAGGCCTGGATGAAGAAGTACATCGAAAAGAAGATGGCCGGCGAAAAAAATATCGAACTGCTCCCCGAAGACCTCGGCTAACCCTTCCCAAGGCCGACTTCGAGCAGCATCTGCCGCAAAGCCAGAATCCCCCCGGCCCCGTCCTGCCGGTGCTCCATCAGCCCGTCTTTGCCCAGAAGAATGTAAACCGGAAAACCCTTCGGCGCCACCAGGCGCACCAGATCGGTATCTTCGGTCAACACCACCTTCGGCGACCGCGGGCTCTTGGCCAGAAACTCGGTCACCTGCGCCCGCGTCTCGCCCACGTTGATCGCCAGCATCGTCAACTGTCCCGGGGCATACTCTTTGTGGATCGTTTCGAGCGCCGGTTGCTCCCGCCGGCAGTAGCCGCACCATGTTGTCCAGAACTGGATCAGCACCGGCTTGCCCTTCAACGAATTCGCGTCAAACCGCTCACCCGTCATCGTTTTGCCCGAAAAGGGAGGCACCCGCTGCCCCGCCCCGAACCCGTAGGCGGAGGCCGGCAGTGTCCAGAGAAAATTGCGACGATCCATCCCCTCATCCTAATCGAATGGAGTAGCCTGAAACACGATGCGCCGGATTCTGCTCTGCCTCGCCGCCACGGTCGCGCTCCCCGCCGCCGATTGGTCGCTCGAAAAACTCTACACCCGACCCTTCGTCTGGGGCACCTCGCCCGACCGTCTCACCTGGGCCGAAGACAAGCCGGTGCTTGTCTTTCTGTGGAATGAGGAGGGCCGCCGCCACCTCGATCTCTACGCCTGGCACGCCCCCGCCAAACGCCGCCTCCGCCTCACCAATCTCGAATTCGCCCGCGACGAGTTCAACCCCCTGCCCGACGAAAACGACGAGCGGCTCAAGGCCAACCGCATGCCCGCGGCCGGCCTCGCCGACTTCGCCGTCTCCGCCGACGGCACCCGCGTCGCCTACGTCTGGCGCGGCGACCTCTACCTCGTTCCCACCGACGGCGCCCCGCCCACCCGCCTCACCCAAACACGCGCCGCCGAAACCGCCCCGGCCTTCTCTCCCGATGGCGAACGCCTGCTGTTCCGCCGCGCCGGCGAACTCTTTGTGCAAAACCTCCGCACCGGCTTCCTCGCCCAGCTCACCGAAGGCGCCACCGGCGCCGCGGCCTGGTCCCCCGATGGCGCCCGCATCGCCTACGTCAAGTCCACGCCCGGCGCCACCCGTACCCAGGTGCTCATGAACTACTCCGGCCAGTTCGCCCGCGCCCTCCCCTTCCCCCGCGGCGTCGCCGGCGACGAAGGCGCCGCCTCCACCCGCTACGTGGTCGCCAGCACCGGCGGCAAACCCGTGCAACTCGAAGACGCCTTCCCCGGCACCCGTGCCCGCGCCGGCCTCCCCATCTGGTCCCCCGACAGCCGCTCCCTGCTCCTGTCCACCGTCTCGGCCGACCACCACACCCGCCGCGTCCAGGTCCTCGACGCCAAAACCGGCAAAGGCAAAACCATCTTCACCGACCACGACGACCGCTGGGTCAGCGCCGAGTTCGAAGCCTGGTCGCCCGACTCCCAATCACTCCTCCTCGCCAGCGACCGCGACGGCTTCCTCCATCTGTGGAAGGTCCCCGCCGCCGGCGGCGACCCGGTGCAGCTCACCAAAGGCCCGTGGGAGCTCGACACGGAAAACTTCAGCTACCCGCCCCAATGGCTCGACGGCCAGATCGTCTACTGCTCCACCGAAGCCGGCACCAGCCAGCGCCAGCTCTATCGCATCGCCCCCGACGGCACCGGCAAACGCCCGCTCACCACCCGCCCCGGCCTCAACGTCGGCGCCCTCAGCAAGGATGGCCGCTTCCTCGCCGTCCGCCACGCCAACCTCTCCGCGCCCTGGGACCTCTTCGTCAACGACGAACGCGTCACCACCTCCCCCCGCCCCGAGTTCTCCACCTACGACTGGCCCCGCACCGAGTTCGTCCAGTTCCCTTCCCGCGCCGACCGCGCCACCGTCCAGGCCAAGCTCCTCCTGCCGCCCGGCTACTCACCCGCCAAACAGTACCCCTGCGTCTTTTTTATCCACGGCGCCGGCATCGCCTCCTCCGTCTTGCAGCAGTGGGGCTCCTATCAGGAGCTGCGCTACGTCTTCAACGCCTACCTCGCCAACTCCGGCTACGTCGTCATGGATCTCGACTACCGCGGCTCCTCCGGCTACGGCCGCAACTGGCACACCGGCGTCTACCTCCACATGGGAGGACCAGACCTCCAGGATGTCCTCGGCGCCGTCGACTACCTGCGCGCCCGGGGCGGCGTCGACCTGAACCGGCTCGGCATCTGGGGCGTCAGCTACGGCGGCTTCATGACTAACATGGCCCTGTTCCTCTCCCCCGGCACCTTCAAAGCCGGCAGCTCCTGGGCCGCCGTCAACGACTGGGAGAACTACAATCCCGGCTACACCGAGCAGCGGCTCTCGACGCCCGCCGCCCACCCCGAAGCCTACCGCCGCAGCTCCCCCATCACCTTCTCCGGCAACCTGCGCGACCACCTGCAAATCGTCCATGGCATGGTAGATTCAAACGTACTCTTTCAGGACGCCGTGCAGTTGACCGAAAAGCTGATCCGCGAACGCAAACCGTTTGACGAGATCTTCTACCCGCAGGAAGACCACGGCTTCGTCCGCGACGAAACCCTGATCGACGCCTTCGGACGCACCGCCCGCTTCCTCGACCGGCACCTCAAGCCATGATCCTCCCCCGCTTCTATCCCATCGTTGATTCGCTCGAAGCCGCCGACGCCGTCCTCCAGGCCGGCGCCCAAATCCTCCAATGGCGCCACAAAGGGCCCCTCACCCGCCAGGCGTTTGAAACCGCCTCCGCCATCGCGGATCTCTGCCGCGGCGTGCCCTTCGTCGTCAACGACCGCGCCGATGTCGCCGTCCTGCTCGGCGCCATGCTGCACCTCGGCCAGGACGACCTGCCCCCCGTCCTCGCCCGGCAGATGGTCTATATGATCGGCCTGTCCACCCACAACGCCGCCCAGATGCAGGCCGCCAACGACGAACCGGTCGTCTACCACGCCCTCGGCCCCATCTTTCCGACCGCCTCAAAAACGAACCCGGACCCCGTCGTCGGCCTCGCCGGCCTGCGCGCCATCGCCCCGCTGTCCAAGCGTCCCGTGGTCGCCATCGGCGGCATCACCTTTGAAACCGCGGCCAGCGTCATCGAAGCAGGCGCCGACTCGGTAGCCGTCATCGGCGCCCTGCAACAGGGCGACATCACCCGGACAGCCCGCGCCTGGATCCAGCATCTGCGCTAGCCCGCCGACTCCTCCATACTGTAGGGTGATCCCTTCATGAACACGCCAAAGCACAGCCTGGGACTCTTCGACGCCACCACCATCGTCATGGGTTCCATGATCGGCTCCGGCGTCTTCATCGTGGCCGCCGATATCGGCCGCCAGGTCGGCTCGCCCGGCCTGATGCTGATGGCCTGGGTCGCCACCGCGCTGCTGACGCTCATCGCCGCCCTCAGCTACGGCGAACTCGCCGCCATGATGCCCAAAGCCGGCGGCCAGTACATCTATCTGCGCGAAGCCTTCGGCCCGCTCGCCGGCTTCCTCTACGGATGGACGTTCTTCACCGTCATCCAGACCGGCACCATCGCCGCCGTGGCCGTCGCCTTCGCCAAGTTCCTCGGCGTCTTCGCCCCCGAACTCAGCCAGAAGGGCGTGGCCATCGCGCTCATTATCTTTCTCACCTGGCTCAACACGCGCGGCCTCCGCACGGGCGCGCTCGTCCAAAACATCTTCACCGTCGCCAAGACCGGCGCGCTGCTCGGCCTGATCGGCGCCGCCTTCCTGGTGGGTCGCAACGAAGCGGCCATCGCCCGCAACTTTGGCGAAAACTTCTGGGCCGGCGGCGTGGACGGCCTAACCGCCCTCCGCGTGCTCGGCGTCGCCCTGGTCGGGTCTCTGTTCTCGTCCGACTCCTGGAACAACGTCACCTTCACGGCCGGCGAAACCCGCAACCCGCAGCGCAACGTCCCGCTCTCGCTGCTGCTCGGCGTCGGCCTCGTCTCCATTCTCTACCTGCTCGCCAACTACGCCTACCTGCTCGTGCTGCCCTTCGACCAGATTCAAAACGCCGCCCAGGACCGCGTCGGCACCGCCGCCGCCAGCGCCATCCTCGGGCCCGTGGCCGTGCAGGTGATGGCCGCCGCCATCATGGTCTCCACCTTCGGCTGCGCCAACGGCCTCACCCTCGCAGGCGCCCGCGTTTACTACGCCATGGCGCTCGATAATCTCTTCTTCCGCCAGGCGGCCCAACTCGACCCGCGGACGCAAGCCCCCACGACCTCGCTCTGGATCCAGTGCCTCTGGGCCTGCGGCCTCACGCTCACCGGCAGCTATGGCGACCTGCTCGACTATGTTATATTCGCAGTTTTGCTTTTCTACATCCTGACGATTGTGGGCATCTTCGTACTGCGCCGGACGCGCCCCGAAGCGCCCCGGCCCTACAAGGCGTTCGGATATCCGCTGCTGCCGGGCTTGTACCTCCTCCTGGCCGGTGGCATTGAGCTGTTGCTGTTGCTGTACAAACCAAGCTTTACTTGGCCCGGGCTGATCCTTGTACTCCTCGGCATCCCGGTATATTTCTGGTGGACGAAAGGGAAGGTCAACGCATGAGTCTTTTTGCAACCAAGCCGCTTACGCGCATCCTTGAAGAGTCAGAGGGCGGAGAGCATCAGCTCAAGCGCACCCTGTCGGCGGCCCAACTGGTCGCCCTCGGCATCGGCGCCATCATCGGGGCCGGTATCTTCAGCTTGACCGGCGTCGCCGCCGCCGAACACGCCGGCCCCGCCATTACGCTGGCCTTCATCGCCGCGGCCATCGGCTGCGCTTTCGCCGGGCTCTGCTACAGCGAGTTCGCCACCATGATCCCCATCGCCGGCTCGGCCTACACCTACGCCTACGCCACCATGGGCGAACTCCTGGCCTGGATCATCGGCTGGGACCTCGTCCTTGAGTACGCCGTGGGCGCCGCCACCGTCGCCGTGAGCTGGAGCGGCACGCTGGTTTCACTACTCGAAAACTTCGGAATCCATCTCCCCCCGGCCCTGATCACCTCGCCCTTTGAACCCCTCAAACTCGCCGACGGCAGCACCGTCACCGGCCTCATCAACCTGCCGGCCGTGCTCATAGTCTGCGCCATCTCGCTGCTGCTCATGCGCGGCATTCAGGAATCGGCCCGCGCCAACGGCATCATCGTGATCCTGAAGGTCGCCGTGATCATCGTCTTCATCGCCATCGGCTGGTCGTTTGTCGACTCCTCCAACCACAGCAACTACATCCCGCTCAACGAAGGCGGCAGCCGCTACGGCTGGTCCGGCATTCTCCGCGCGGCCGGGGTGATCTTTTTCGCCTACATCGGCTTCGACGCCGTCTCCACCGCCGCGCAGGAGGCCAAGAACCCGAAGCGCGATATGCCCATCGGCATCATCGGCTCTCTGCTCGTCTGCACCGTTCTGTTCATCCTCTACGCCCACGTGCTCACCGGCATTGTGAACTACAAAGAGCTCAACGTGCCGAGCCCCATCACGCTCGCGCTGAACAAGATGCCCTACACCTGGCTCGCGGTGCTGATGAAGATCGCCGTGCTGGCCGGTTTGACCTCCGTCATCCTCGTCATGCTGCTCGGCCAGAGCCGCGTGTTCTTCTCGATGTCGCGCGACGGTCTGCTGCCGAAGCTGTTCAGCGACGTCCATCCGAAGTTCCAAACCCCGTGGCGGAGCAATCTGCTTTTCATGGTTTTCGTGAGCTGCTTCAGCGCCTTCGCCCCCATCTCGGTGGTCGGCGAAATGACCTCCATCGGCACCCTGTTCGCCTTCGTGCTCGTCTGCGGCGGCATTCTGGTGATGCGGAAGACCCACCCCGATCTGCCGCGCCCGTTCAAAACGCCGCTCGTCCCGGTTGTCCCGGTGCTGGGCGTACTCGTCAACCTCGGACTCATGGCCGGGCTGGGCTGGTCGAACTGGCTCCGCCTGTTCGCCTGGATGGGCCTAGGACTGGCTATTTACTTCGGCTACAGCCGGCACCACAGCCGGTTGCGCCGCGTCACCGCTGACGGCAGTCGCTAGATTGGCCAAATCATCCGCCTGGAGATAAGGCTTCACCAGAACCTCGGTGGCGTAGTTGGCCGCCCAACTGATCGAATCATCCTTCGACCGGCGCCGCATCGCCAGAATCGTGTGGCTCATCTTGTGCCCCCGCCGGGCCAGGATGGCGTGTCCCATCGTCGAAACACGGTAGGACGGGTCCTGCGCCGCCTTCTCGACAAAGTGCATGAACGGCTCAAGGTCCTTCCGCCGGCCGATGCCTTCGATCAGGTTGGCCCGGACGCGATCATCCGGACTCTGCGACAACGCCTCAATCCGCTCCATGTTGAACAGGTGCCGGCCTAACAGCTTCGCCGCTTTCGACTCGATGCGCGGATCCGGATGCCGGGAGAACTTCAGCAGGGTGACGGCGATCCGCCCGGGATCCTGAGCGTCCTCCACGAGATTCAGACACCGCTGAATCTCGTGGTAGGGCACCTCGTTCGGCCAGGCCCGGCCCGCCTGCAGACGCTGCAACAGCTTCATGTCGAACAGCGAGTCCCGCGTCATCGCAACGGCCATCAACTCCCGCGCCTGCCCCTCGGAAAGCGCACCCGGTTCGAGCAGCGCGCGGGCTACCAGGTGCGATTCCATCAGAAAGTCAGCCTTGTGCCCCTCTTCCCCCTGCAACGTCCCCATCAGATACTCAAACAGATCTGGCGGAGCGGCCAAGCTGATCCAGAACTCCATCTGGCGGCCGACACTAGGAAGACAACCAGACAGAACGGATTTCCACGTTTCGGCGTTTGATGGCATGGCGTTACAGTCTTATCGAGCAAAACCGGATTTCTGTGAGGCCTTCCTGAGCTATACTCGCCAGTATGAAACCCCTGCTGGCCCTGTTCACTCTCGCTTTCGCTGCCGCCGCCGCGCCGGATTTCAGCGGAACCTGGAAAGTCAATGTTGCCAAAAGCAACTTCGGCCCCATGCCGAGCCCCGAGAAGTACACCCGGGTGATCGATCACAAGGAGCCCTCGGTCAAAATTGAAGAGACGCAGGCCTCCGACCGGGGCGAGTGGAGCGGTATCCTCAACCTCAAGACCGACGGTACCGAGACGACCAGCGAAATCCGCGGCAACGCGCTGAAGTCCGTCTCGCAATGGGACGGCGAGGTCCTCAGCACGAAAAGTAAACTCGATTTCAACGGAACCCCCATTGAACTGATCGACCGCCTCGCTTTGTCTGCGGATAAACAAACCTTAACGTTGCAGCGCAAGATCGATACCCCCAACGGTGTTCTCGAGCAGTCGGTCGTCTTCGAACGGCAAAACAGTACAGCAAAATAGCTACGATAGTGGAATTTCGCTTGCCCGATTAGATTTCCTTCATTATGGTTAACAATAGGGGCTTCGGTTCGTCGAAACCTCCTTAACGTAATGAAAAAACTGTTCGTCGGCAATATTTCGTTTCAAGCGAGCGAAACCGATCTGCAAACCTGGTTCTTGGAACACGGTTTTCCCCCTGTCGCTGTTGCCATAGTCCGTCATCGCTTGACTGGTGATTCGCGCGGGTTCGGTTTCGCCGAATTCTCGACCGAACCCATCGCCCGGCAGGTCCTCGAAGCGTTAAACGGGGCCGAATACCAGGGCCGTCGCTTGATGCTGAGTGCCGCCCGCAGCGATGCGCCAACCGTTCAGGACAAGAGCGTCTCTGCGGAAGGAGCATAGGCCACAGCCCCTTCCCTCCGTGCCAGAATGGAGAGTGGAATGTGGGGTTACTGGCAATTGTCGCTTCGGCTGATTCTGCTGGGCGTACTCCTTCCTCTGTCGCTGGGCACGACGGTTGCCTTGACCGGGTACTTCATGACCCGGAACGCCGCGGATCTCGCCGAGCATAGCGATGTGCTCCGGGCCCGCATTCTCGATACCGAACCCCGGGGGGACCGCTACTGGGTCGCGTTTGAGTACCTCGACGAGACCGCGACGCTCCATCGGGGGGAAGCGCTACTGGAGGGCCCCGGCGCGGTGGCCGCCCGGACGGCCGGTTTTCTCGAAATCCGCTACGATCGGCGCCGCCCGGATTTTTACTACCTGGCCACGAGTGAGCGCCAGGACATCGAGCGCTCCCTCCGGACCGGGACACTCGCCCTGGGCTGCCTCATGATTCTGGGCAGTCTCTTCGTCCTGCTACGCCGCGCCCTGCACATTCTGGGTATCGTGCGGCTGCTCCGCCACGGCAACGCCGTGGCCACCAGCGTGCGCACCCACGCCGACGCGCGACAACCCGCCGGTCAGGCGCAGTTCACCTACGCCTACCAGGGAAGTAACGGACGCTGGTACGAAGGAATCTCTCCCGTCCTGCCGGCCCAGTATCTCCATCGCTTTCCGGTCGCCAAGCCGATCCTGGTCGTCTACGACCGGGAGCAGCCCTGGCGTAGCGAAGTCGACCTGTTTGAAATCCGGAACCAACAGGAGTCGGTCTAGAGAAAGAAGGAAAATCCGGCCGAGTACTCCATCTGCCGGATCCAGCCGGAACGATTGAAAAGCGGGTAGGGCTTCGGCGTCTCATAACGCCGCACGTCAAACCGGATGAGAAACATGGGATGGACCCGAATCTTCACCCCGCCCCCGTAGTTGATGCCAAACTTCGTCGACCCGCCCCCCTGCGTGGCCGAAGCCCCGGGCTGCACGAAGTTGGAAAAGTGAACTCCCCCGGTCGCGAACGGGCGTACCCGCTTCCCTTCCCGGGTGGTGTAGGCGAGAAAGTTGTACATCCCCTGGTGCGTGGCCATCCCCTGGCGCTGCCCCGTCGTGTCAAACACCAACTGCGTCCGGTTGTAGGCGTATCCGAACTCGTGCCCCCAATGCGTATCCGAGTTGGTGGTCATCCGGAAGCCGAGCCGGAAACCGCCATCGAGGCTATACTCATTGGGCGCGCCGGGACGCGAGGAACTGCTGCCGAGCGCCGCCCGGGAAAACTGGTGCTGCCCGCCGTGGACTCCCACCTCCAACAACTGAGCCGGCGCGCTCGCAGCGGACAGGCCAGCCAAAAACAGAGTAAGTAGAATCCGTAACACGGCAACGGCGCCTCCCATCCTATCGGATGCGCGCCGGCGGGCCTGCGTTGCCGGGAAGTTCCGGCTTGCCGGCCCGGAAACCATCGCTGCCCCGCAACAATCGGTACAATGAAAGGGTGAAACGTCGCTGCTGGTTGGCTGCCGTGATTTCCGCCTCGATGGCCCGGGCGCAAACCGCTGGAACGGTTGTGCGCGGTAAACTGCTGGCCGGACGAGTGCTCTCCTCCCCCGCCGGACCCGTTCGCCTCTCCGGGGATGAACCCACCCTCGGGGTCCTGAACGATCCCCGCGTCATCGGTCTCGAACTCGAGCTGATCGGCCAGTCCCGCGGACCCGGCGCCCTTGAAATCGATCCCATTCACAAGAAAGCGCTCTATGCCCTCAAAGACGGTAAACGCCTCTTCGTGACATACTGGTGCGACATCTGCTCCATCCGGACTTACACCCCCGGCCAATGCTGGTGCTGTCAGGAGCAGACCGAACTCGATCTCCGCGAACGGTACGACTAACTTGCGCCTCTCTCTCCTCCTCGCCCTGCTCATGACCACTGCTCTTACAGCCGCCCGCTATGAAGCCAAGTCCGCCATCGACGATGGCATCGGCATCTACACGCTCCGGGACACGACTACCGACGTGGTCGTCCGCATCGCCCCCACGCTCGGGGCCAACGCCTACAGCATGAAGGTGAAGGGCCAGGAGATCCTCTACTCACCCTACGAGAAACTGAGCCAGCTCAAAGCCAAGCCCACCCTGCTCGGCACCCCGTTCCTGGCCCCCTGGGCCAACCGCCTCGACCACGAAGGCTTCTACTCCAACGGGAAGCATTACGCGCTCGACCCCGGCGTTGGCAATCTCCGGCTCGACGCGAACAAGCAGCCGATTCACGGTCTGCTGAGCTACGCCCCGGAATGGAAGATGATCGGCATCTACGATGGTCCGGACATGGCCTGGCTCACCTTCCGCCTCGAGTTCTTCCGCGTCCCGGCCTACCTGGCCCAGTGGCCCTTCGCCCACACCATCGACATCACCTACCGGCTCCAGAACGGCAACCTGGAGGTCCAGACCGAGGTGACCAATCTCTCGTTTGAACGGATGCCCCTGGTGATCGGCTTCCACCCCTACTACCGGCTCACCGACGCCCCCCGCGATGCCTGGCAGGTGACACTGCCGGCGCGGGAGCACGTCAAACTGAACGAAAAACTGACCCCGACCGGCGAGCGGGAGCCGAACCCCTATCCCTCACCCGTCACCCTACAGGGCCGCCAACTCGACGACGTCTTTACAGGCCTCGCCGCCAACGCCACCTTCTCGGTCCAGGGCAAACAGCAGCGGATCGACGTCGTCTACGGGCCCAAGTATCCGGTAGCCGTCGTTTACGCGCCCCCGGGCCGCGAATTCATCTGCTTTGAGCCAATGACCGGCATCACCAACGGCGCCAACCTGGCCCACGCCGGCAAGTATCCCGAGTTGCAGTCCATTCCCGGCGGCGGCGTGTGGAAAGAGAGCTTCTGGGTCAAGCCGAGCGGCTTTTAGTCCGGATCACGACCCCGGCAATCAGTAGCACCATCGCCACCGGCACCAGGGCCAACACCCAAACCAGCATCGGTCCGGCGGTGATGCGTTGGCCGGCGTCCGCGGCGGCTTTGGCCGCCCGCAGCAGCCCCCAGAGCCAATACGCCACGTAGCCGAGCAGCCCAACGCCCATCGCCACCAGCAGGTTCGCCCCCACGCGCTTCGAGTTAGTAAGCATTCATCCAGTCCATCACCCGTTTTTCGAGTACGTCGAGCGGCACCGCCCCGGTCGATAACACCACGTCAGGAAACGCGCGGACATCAAAGCGGGCGCCCAGTTTGGCCTGCGCCCGCCGGCGCAGTTCTTTTATCTTCAACTCGCCGATTTTGTACCCCAGCGCCTGACCGGGCCAGCAAATATAGCGATCAATCTCGTTGGTGACGTCCAGTTCACTCCGGGGGGCATGGGCCAGAAAGTAGTCGATCGCCTGCTGCCGGCTCCAGCGCTGGTGATGGATGCCCGTATCCACCACCAGCCGCACCGCCCGCCACATCTCGTAGGTGAGCTGGCCGAACTTAGAATACGGATCGTCGTAAATGCCCAACTCCTGCGCGTAGGCGATCTGCGTGTGGTGACCGGGCGCCGCCGCATGCAGACGCAACGCCATCATCTGCCACTTGGGCCGCATCCCGGGCTGATCCAGGTTGACGGGATACATCCCGAACAGCTCCTCGCCGGAGGCGTAGAAGAAGCGGCGATCGGTGCGCAGATAGCGGAAGAACTCCGCCAGCGTTCTCGGAAACCCCGCCTTACGCTGCACCGAGTGCATCTCGTCCCGGATCCGGGCCACCTCGGCCAGACCCATGGCCAGACCCATCGAATGAACCTCGTCCGGGGTCAGGGTCGTCGTCGTAAAGCTGCGGGCGAAATAGGCGTAAAGCCGGGCGCCTTCCGGGGCCTGACATGCAGGGAGGTGCTCGGTCTCGAGGAAACGCGCAAAACGGCGCAGGGAGGGAAACACCGCCGTCTCGATGACGAGCTTGGCTTCGTTTCGCAAAATGGGTGATTGGGAGGCGAACGGCGCCAGAAACGGGTTGGACTGCAACTGCCGCTCGGCTTGCACCAACCTCCGCCGGATCCCCTCCCGCATCAGGGCCATGGTCTGGTCCATGTCAACCGGAAAGGCGCGGAGCCGGGCCAGCCAGTCCCGGTAGTCCCGTTCGTCGCGAAAGTTCAGCAGGTTGGCAAGATCGGCGGTGTTCTGGATCCCGTCGCGCCTGTTGACGGGCACAAACCGCCAGCCCAGTTCATACTCCTCGATCGGTTCGGAGAGCATCCGCTCGAACACCCCGCGATTAACGGCCTGCGCCGGGGTCGGCGGGATGGCCTGCGGCCGCGCCAGAGCAGCTTGCGTATCGCGATAGTCCCGCTCAAGCACCGCCGGGGAGAGATCGGGCCAGCGCTGGGCGTAGCGCCGGTCGCCCAGCGTAGAAGCAAAAATGGGAGAGATCCGCGAGGATCGCTCCCATTCCTGTTCGAACAGTTTCTCCAGATCCTGCCCCGCCAAGGGCCCAGCCAGGGCGCAAGCGAGGAGGAGCCGGCGCATTACTTGGCGCCGGGGGTCGCCTTCTTGGCCGGAGCGGGCGCCGCCGCGGGCGCAGCCCCCGGGGCGTTCTTGTCATAGAGACCCACCACTTCGCGCGTGATATCGATCGAGGTGGCCGCGTACAGCACCGGGCTCTGCTGCGAGCTGACGTCGATGATGATCGCAAAGCCATTGTCGGTGGCGTACTTGTCAATGACGGCCATGATCTTACCGCCCAGCTCGCCGAGCACCTTCTGCTGTTCGGCGTCGACCTCGGCCTGGAAGTCCTCAGCATCGCGCTGCAGCGACTTCTGCTTGGCGTCGATGTCGCGCATCAGCTTGTTCTTTACATCTTCGCTGGCGGTGTTCGAGGAGGCGCGCAGCTGGTTCTGCAGAGCCGCAATGTCGGCCTGCTTCTTTTCGACTTCCTTACGCCGCGGCATGAACTTCTCTTCGAGGGCCTTGGCGGCGGCTTGCCCGTCTTTGGTGCCGATAATGGCGTTCTGGATGTGGATGATACCGACCTTGGACGGGGCGGCTTGGGCGAAAAGGCTGATACCAGCACCCAGCAAGAGGGCGGGCAGCCACAAGATCTGGCGATTCACAGTGGGAAAGCTCCTGGATTACGTTAAGTTGATTGTACTAGAAGGTTCGGCTGATGGTGAACCGGAACACGCGGCGCCGTTCAAAGAACGGCGTAGCTTGACCCCACTGCACCACGGAATTGACAAAGGTCTGCTGGTTGGGGAACTGCGAACGGTCGAGCACGACGGGCGGCTGCAGAAAGGTCTGCACGATCGTCGGGTTGTAGGCCCAATAGAAGCGGAAGGGAGCGTTCACCACGGGCATCATGATCTGCATTTCGAGACCGGTCGACATGCGAATCTTTTCCGTCTCGGTGTTCACGGGAATCCGCTGATTGAAGCCCGCCTGCGGGAAGAGGCTGTTCAACTCCTCGACCCGGCGCGGATTCAGGCGCAGTTGGTTCTTGAGCGAAATCCGGTTAACGCCCGCGTCAAAGAAGGCGGCGAGAACCACCGGCCCAAAAATCGGAATCCGGTATTCGAAGTTGCCGACCATCTGCGTGTCTCCGCCCGTGGTGGTCAACTGATAGACGGGGATGCGCTGGGCGACCGGGACAAAGGTCTCGACGCCGTCCTGCAGAACCTTTTGTAAGCGAGCCGATCCATCGTCGTTCAGCACGGCCACACTGGCCTCGCTCGGGATGAAGGAGATCGGGGAGATCCCCCAGATGTCGAATCCGCGGATGTCGTTTTCACCGCCCATGAAGATGCGGTTAAAGGGAGGCGCCACGCGTCCCCCGTAGCCGGAGATCAACCGGCCGAGGCCGCGCATACCGATCACATGGCCCTTCTTCAAGCCGCTGCGGAAGTAGGTGGCGCTGACGGTCGGTTCCACCATATTGACGTTACCGCCCATGAAGGTGCCCGCGAAGGTGGTCGAGATAAACAGGCTCCGGCCCCGCGTCGGGGTGATCGGATGATCGACCGTGTTGTAGGTGTAGGAGGGGATCACCTTGCTCGTCCGGATGCCGTCCAACTGGTTGGGCCCGTCGGTGCGCTGGAAGGAGAGGAAGTTAAAGTAGTTGCTCGAGGCCTCGGACAGCGTCTTCACCGTGGAGACGTCATAGCCGTAGGTCATGCTCACGCGGGCAAACGAGCGCTTCAACTGCGTCGAGGCGAAGGCCGTGAAGCCCATGCCGTTGGTGACGTAGTTGAGCAGGTTCTGCGTACCGAGCGCCTGATAGTACGGGATCAGGTTCCGGCCGGACAGCAGCGACACTTCCCGGCCCTGGTCGTAGTTGAACCGCTGCATATAGACGGTGAAGCCGGCCTGAATGGGCTTATCGAACAGGTAGGGTTCCGTGAACGAAAAGGTCACGTCCCGGATGCGGTCGCCCAACTGGCTGCTGATGCCGAGCGTCTCGCCCAACCCAAGGAAGTTATTGGTGGAATAACCAAACGACACGAACGAACCAGAGATACCGGAGACGCCGCCCGATAGCTGCACGGAGTTCCTGCCGCGCTCCTTCACCTTCAGGGTGATATCGACCGTATTGGTCCGGGTGTCGCGTTTGATCTCGGCCGCTTCATTCTCTTTGAGCGCCTCGAAGTAGCCGAGTTGGTTCAGACGGAGCAGCGAAAGCTCCCACAACCGCGTCGAGTACTGGTCGCCTTCGTCGACAAGAAGTTCCCGACGGATAACCTTATCGCGGGTGGTAACGTTCCCGGAAAAATCAATGCGGCGCACGAAGAATTGTTTGCCCTCATCGACGTTGATGGTCAGATCGATCTTATCGGTACCGAGTTGCGGCTGGATGTCGGGCTCGGGCACCATGTCGATGTAGCCGAACTCGCCGTAGAGCTTCCGGATCTGCTCCATGCCCTTGCGCAGTTTCGCAATCGAGAAGACGTCGCCCGTCTTCATGCCGTACACCTGCGGAAGGATCGCCTCGGGGGTGCGGAACAGCTTCATGCCGACGGCATTGAGTTTGTTCAGCCGGTAGAGCCGGCTCTCTTCAATAGGAATCGTGACATCGGCCCGTTTACCCGGCTTATTGGGGTAGAACAGCGGGATACGGAACCCTTTGCCGCCCACGTCGCGAATCTTCACCGTGTGATCGCCCGTCCGGGTCGTAAAGTAACCCTTCTCCTGATAGAAGTTGACGATCATCTGCTTGTCCTGCTCGAGCTTGGTGGAGTCAAACGTCTTGGCGAAAAGGTTTTCAAACAAAATCGACCGGGGAATGCCGACCGGACGCAGGCTGCGCATGGCGCGACGGACCGCCCGGTCCGAGAAAACCTTATTGCCTTCGAGGTTGAGAGCGCCGACCTTTACCTTGGGGCCCTCATCCACTTTGAAGACGACCTCCATCGACGAGGGAGGAATCTGCCGGAGATCCGGCTCCACGGTAGCGTACTGGCGGCCGCGCTCGGCGAGATACTCTTTGAGGACAACGGCGGCCCGCTGCACTTTGTTCGGGTCGTACTGCGCTTCGACCGACAGGCCAACGCGGCGCTCTTTGAAGCGATCGAGAATTTCAGAAACAGTGAGCGACTTGGCGCCCTCATAGCGGATGGAACGAACAATGCGCCGTTCGACGACTACAAAACGGATAATGTACCCGGTCCGGCCGGGTTCGCGCTCGAGCACGATATCGTCAAACCGCCCCGTGTTCCAGAGGGACATAAAATCGCGGTGCAGGGCATCCTCGTCGATCTTGTCACCCTTCTTTGAGAAGATCATCGCGCGAAGGGTGTCCTGCGGGACGCGCCGCGCGCCGCGGAACTCAATGAGCTCAATCACCTCATCCACCTGGCCCGGCTTGGCGGGAGCTACCAGACCCGGCTTGGCAGGGGCAGGCTTGGCCGGTTCCGCGGGTGCCGTGGGGATCGTTTCGAAAGGATTGGCTGGTTTGGGGGCGGTGGTTTGTGCAGGAGTTGCCGGGGCGGGCGCCGTGGGGACGGCCTCAAATGGGCTGGCCGGTTTGGTACCAGCCGGCTTCGGCGCGGGGGCCGGGGGAGGTTGCTGCGCGCGAACCAGGGTCGGCCCGGCAAGGTGCACGATCAACGCAAACAGGAGCAGGCGTACGAGCCCGGAAGAAAGCATGAAGCGATAGATCCTTTTCACTTTGCGACTCTCGGGGGACGCGCCGAAAGGCCACCTGGTTTCACTGGCGCCAACTGGGTCACTGGCAAAGACGAGATGATGCAGACCTGACCTGAACACACAAAGAGTCCATTGTACCTGAAGCCACACAACGAAGCCGCAGCCGGTGACGGCTGCGGCCCGTTTTTTTTACAAAGCGGTCAGGACTACCAGCGGTTGCCCTGACGGCCACCGCCGCCACCGCCGCTCCGGCCGCGGTAGCCGCCGCCACCACCGCCACGATCTTCCTTCGGGCGGGCTTCATTGACGTTAATCGCCCGTCCGTCGAGTTCGCGGCCGTTCAGCGCGGCAATCGCGTTCTCTGCTTCGGCCTTCTGGGCCATCTCGACAAATCCAAACCCACGGGCTTTTCCGGTTTCGCGGTCCGTGACAAGGCTGACGCGATCCACGCTGCCGAACTGCTCGAACAACGCGCGGAGTGTCTGCTCAGTGGTGTGAAAACTAAGGTTTCCGACAAAAATATTAGTCATTTTACTTTCCTTGAGAAATGCAGCGCGGCTGGTTGGGCAGGATCGAACGATGGGAATGAACCGAACACAACAACAGATGCTACAGATCTTAAAAATACCACGGCGGAGAGCCTTGCGGGTTAGAGGGCTTCAATCTCCTCCTCGAGCTGCTGTTTACGCACCAGATCCGCGAAGTAGCCCCGGCGGGCGAGCAACTCCTCCGCGGTGCCCATTTCGACGATCCCGCCGGCGGCCAGCACGACAATGCGGTGAGCGTAGCGGATCGTCGAAACGCGGTGCGAAATCAACAGCGTGGTGCGCCCTTTCATGACGGCGCCCAACTCGGCCAGGATCCGCGCTTCGGTGACGGTGTCGACGCTCGACAGCGCATCGTCGAGAACCAGAATCCGGGGGTCGCGCAGGATGGCGCGCGCAATCGCGACACGCTGGCGCTGACCACCGGACAGGGTGATGCCGCGCTCGCCGATCCTGGTATCGAGGCCAGCGGGAAACCCCGCCACGTCCTCCACCAGTCCGGCGATGGCCACGGCCCGCGCCAGTTCCTCTTCGCTCGCCCCCGGCCGGCCGAGGGTAATATTCTCCCGCAGCGTCATCGAGAACAGAAACGTCTCCTGCGGCACGATGCTGATCTGCCGCCGCAGCGCCGCCGGATCGTACTCGCGGACGTCCACCCCGTCAATTCGAACGGTACCGCCGGTCGGATCGAGCAAGCGGGGCACCATCTGGGTCAGCGACGTCTTTCCGGCGCCGGTGGGACCCACAATCGCCACCGTCTCGCCCGGCGCCACCCGAAAACTCACCCCGCGCAACGCCTCGCCGGCCGGGTACAGGAGAGAAACCGCCTCGAAATCCACCTCGCCCGCCAACACCCCGGGCACGGGGCGAGGCCGCGCCGGGGCGGCGATCGACGGCGCGGTGTTCAGCATCTCCCGGATCCGGGCCAGCGATGCCGTCCCGCGCTGCATCAGATTGATCACCCAGCCCATGGCGATCATCGGCCAGATCAGCATGCCGACGTAGGTCTGAAACATCACGAAGCTGCCCAGCGAGATGCGGCCTTCGAGCACCCGCCAGCCGCCCACCCACAACACAATCAGGAAGGCGATGCCGGTCAAGGCGTGGAGCAGCGGTTCGAAGATCCCGGTGGTGCGGACCAGCTCCAGATTGCGGCGGATGTAGTCCTGATTGAGTTCGGCAAAGCGGGTCCGCTCGGCCTCGCCCTGCCCGTAAGCCCGCAGCAGCCGCATGCCGGCAATGGACTCCTGCACGCGGCTCGAGATCGTCGAAAACACCGTCTGGATCTCCTCAAACCGCGTGTGAATGCGCTGGCCGTAAAAGACGACCAGGAAGCTGATCACCGGCGCCGGCGCGAGCGCGGCGAGGGTCAGCACGGGATCGGCGGCGACCATGACGGCAAACGCCAGCAGAAAGATAAGCAGCGTTTCGGCGCAGTACATCAGCCCCGGACCCGCCATCATGCGAACCGCGTTGAGGTCGTTGGTGGACCGCGCCATGATGTCGCCGGTGGGGAAACGGGCGTAGAACTCGCGGCTCATGGTCAGCAGGTGCGCCAGGATGTCGTTGCGCAGATCGTACTCCAGATCGCGCGAAACCCCAATGAGGATCCACCGCTTCCAGTACTGAAACACGCCTTTGCACAGCGCCAGGCCCAGCAGCGCGGCCGCCGCCTCGACGGTCACCCGCCACGGTTCGCCGGCCGTGATCGAGTCAATGCCCCGCCGGATCATCAGCGGCAGCGTGGCGCCGAACGCGGCGTTAAGGACCAGCGCGCCCAGGCCCAGCAGCAACTGCCGGCGATGACGATCGAGGTAGGGCCAGAGAAACCGTAGGGCGGTCCACATGCGGTTACAGCCCGATCCAGTTGGCGAAGGTCTTGGACCATTCCATAAAGAGGTTTTTCTGGTCCTGCCGGCGGAGCCACCAGTCGTCCGGGCGGAACTCCCGGGCGGCCGCCGCGATCATGTGGACCTCCGGTTCCCGCGCCACGGCGCGGAAGATACGCCCGGCCCGCCGGGTGTGGAAGTTACTGGTCACCACCAGGATGCGCTGGAACCCCAGTCGGTGGAACTCCGGCAGGTAGCGCTCGGCCTCCTCGCGGGTCGACTTACAGTCGTTTTCAAGGGCGACGAACGTCACATCGGTATATCCCCGCCGCCGGGCGAATTCGATCGACAGATCACTTTCGTAGTGGTCGAAGATACCGGACGGGCCACTGACATAAACCTTGGGCGCGAAGCCCTGACGGGCTAACGCGGCGGCGTGGAGAATTCGCTCGCCGTACTGGTCTCCGCCGAGGACGAAGATCGCGTCGGCCCGGCGCGGGGCCTCGGCTCGCACCAGGAACCAGGCGAGCGAGGGAAGCCACTGGGCATGCAACAAAACCAGCGCCACCACCAGGGCAACCGGCCAGAGGCCACGCCGCAGAACGCGCACGAAGGGCTACTTCTCGTCCGGCTGGCGGGTATCCAAATGACCGACCGTTTTGAGCAACTGGTAGAGACGCTCCACCTCGGCCTCATCTTCCCGCCGGAGCAACTGAACCCGAGGAATATCGACGGGTTTAGCGGCTTGCGCAACCGGTAACGTGACGCCCCAAAACTGAGGGTAGGGGATGTTGTCGATCAGAGCCTGCCGGGCGTTGCGCCGCAGGTGGCGCAACAGCGCGTTCGAGTCGTCCAGGTTGCCCGGGAAGACGATCACGATGCGCTCATCGTTAACGAGGGTCAACGAAACGATCAGCGGGGAGATCCAGCCGGTTCGATCCACGCGGGCAATCGAAGTCCAGGCGATCGATCGTTCTCCGAGGAGCAGCGCCTGCTCCTGAATCTCAATCGCCGGCCGAAAGGCCAGTAACAGTACGGCCGCGGCGGTGATCAAAAACAGTACCGAGGCGACCAACGCGGCGGGCCACTGCGACGCAAATACCGTGGAGATCACCGCAAGGGCGGCAGCAACGAGACCGGCCCACAAATACTGCTTCGAAGGCGTGTAGCGCATAGCGGTAGACCTACCTATATCCAGACTATATCCAGGCCGGGAAATCGTCAATTCATTTTACAGCCCGCAAGCCAAGCCAAGCGTACCGCGCCCCGCTCACCACAATCGCGCCAGCGCTCATCCCGAAGAAAACATGGGGGTAAAAGTCCAGGAATACCGCAGCCACGGTACACATGAGAATAAATGTGTTCGCTTTTCCAAGGCGAGACGGCGGAAATTCCCGCACCCCTTTCCACCGATGCAGCACCGCTGCCGCCAGCAAAATGGCGCCATCCCGGCCGAGCGCCATCGCCACCAGCCAAAACGGCATCGCGCCTACCGCCCACAGCGCCACGAAGCCGCTGCCGACCAGCAGTTTATCGGCAATCGGGTCCATAATTGCGCCGAAGCGGGACTCCAGCATCCATCGCCGCGCCATCCAGCCGTCGATGCTATCGGTCACTGCAATCAGAAACGAAACCAGTAACGCCCAGCGAAACCGGCGTTCGAGAATCAACCACACCACGGGCGCGGTTCCCACGAGGCGCAGAACGGTCAGAATGTTCGGAATGTGCCGGAACACCGCGCCGCCAACCGCCCTTAACCGACCATGGCGTGGGTCACCCGGGACGCCAATTGATCGAACGTCACCATCTCATAGAGAGAACTATCCTGCATGATGCGAGCTACCAACGCGGCGTGCATAGCGTGACCCGCCCGTTCGGCGATCACCTGGCCGAGCAGCGGACGGCCAATCAGCGCCAGATCGCCGATGAGATCGAGAATCTTGTGGCGGCAGGGTTCGTCCGGATAGCGCAACCCGCCGGGGTTCAAAACCTGCTCCCGGTTGAAGCAGACGGCGTTGGTCAGATCTGCCCCGCGAATCAGCCCCATGTTCCGCATCTGGTCGAGTTCATACTCAAAGCCAAAGGTCCGCGCCGCGGCGATTTCGGTGGCGTAGCCCTCCGGGGTCAACTCCATCGCCATCGACTGCCGGCCCACCAAAGGATGGTCGAAGTAGATCTCACAGGAGAGCAGAAAGGAGTCCGCCGGCAGAATCGTGATCCGCTTGTTCCCCTGCTCGACGGTCACCGGTTTGACGATCCGCAGATACTTCCGCCGCTTTTTCAACGTCTGCCGGCCCGCCTGCTCGAGCAGTTTGACAAACGGCAAACCCGAGCCGTCCAGAATCGGCACTTCGAGATTGTCGATATCAATATAGGCGTTATCCACGCCCATCGAGTAGAGAACACTCAGCAGATGTTCGGTCGTCGAAATCAGCACGCCCTGCCGCATGAGACTGGTGGCGTAGGACACGCGTGCCACGTGCTGCCAACTGGCCGGGAGCTCGAAGTCAGAGAGGTCGGTTCGCCGGAACACAATGCCCGTACCCGCCGCCGCGGGCCGGATGGTAATCGATACGGGAACCCCGCTGTGGAGTCCGACTCCTTCGGCCGATACTGGTTGTGCAACCGTTGTTTCGAAGCGCAAACCGAAGAATACCAAAAATGGTAATCAATTGAAAGTAAAATAGTTAGAAGAGGAAAAGTGTGTCTTTCCGGCAACACGTGAGGTGATCCGGACACATTGGAGTATCCTGGAGGCGATGCAGCGCCTCTTCCTGATCGACTCGTTTGGCTATATCTTCCGGGCCTATTACGCTCGCATGCGCATGAATGCCCCGCCCATGCGGACCTCGGCCGGCGTACCCACCGAAGCGGTCTTCATCTTCCACAACATGTTGAAGAAGCTGCGCGAGAAGTACCATCCGGAATACCTCGCCGCCGTTTACGAATCGCTCGGTCCCACCTTCCGCGAAACCGAGTTCGCCGCCTACAAGGCCAACCGCACCGAAACCCCGCCGGACCTGCTCGCGCAGGTGCCGCTCGTCAAGCGTCTGCTTGAGGCCCTGCGGATTCCTGTCCTCGAGTTCGACAGCTTTGAGGCCGATGACGTCATCGGCACGCTAGCCCGGCGCGCGCAGGCCACTGGACTCGAAGTGGTGATCGTCTCCTCGGACAAGGACATGCTGCAACTGGTCGGCCCGGGCATCTCCATGCTCAATCCGGCCAAGGACGACACGCTGTATGACCGGGACAAGGTGAAGGAGTTCATGGGCGTCTGGCCGGAGCAGGTGGCCGACCTGCTCGCGCTGAAGGGCGACGCGATCGACAACATCCCGGGCGCCCCCGGCATTGGCGACAAGGGCGCCGTCGCGCTGCTCGAGCAGTACGGCACGCTCGACAAGCTGCTCGCCGAGGGCCCTAACCTGACCAAGAAGACCTACCGGGAGGCGCTGACGACGCACCGCGAACAGGTGGAGCTGTCCAAGCGCCTCGCCACGATCCACTGCGAGGTGCCGCTCGAACTGTCGCTCGACGCGCTCGCGGCCGCCGACCCGGATCGCCCCACGCTCGAAGCCTTCTACCGCGAAATGGAGTTCTTTTCGTTCCTCCGCGACCTGGCGCCGGAGCCGGTGAAGGTGGCCGAGGATTACGCCCCCATCGCCGCCGAAGAGCTCCCTGGCTGGGCCGGGGCGGGGCCGGTGGGCGTGGCGCTGTTCGACGGCCAACTCGGCGTGGCGCGGGCGCCCGGCGAGGCCCGCGCCTGCCCGTCGCTCACGTTCCTGCAATCGGACACGCCCAAGATCGCCCACGATCTGAAGGCCCTCTACACCGCCGACCCCGCCGCCCGCCACCTGACCCGCGACCTGCTGCTCGAAGCCTTTCTGCTCACCGCTGACTCCGGCAACGCCGCCTTTGAAGCGCTGTGCGAGGTCTATCTGCACCAGAAGCCGGGCGCCCGCGCCGACCAGCGCGCCGACCTTACCCTGCGCCTGGCCGAGAAGCTGGGCCCGGAGGTCGATAAGATCGGCGCCCGCGAGATCTACGAATCCATCGATCTGCCGCTGGTGCCCGTGCTCGCCGCCATGGAGCGCACCGGCGTACTGATCGAGCCCAAGCAACTGGGCGTGATGTCGGCCAAGATGGAGACGGTGATTGAGGGGCTGACGCGCGAGATCCACGGCCTGGCCGGACGCGAGTTCAACATCAACTCGCCGCAGCAGCTGGGGAAGGTCCTCTTTGAAGACCTCAACCTCCCGGCCCCGACCAAGGGCGGCAAGAAGCAGATCTCGACGGCCGCCGATGTGCTCGAAGGCCTCGCCCACCCGATCGCCGCCCGCGTGCTCGAGTACCGCGGCCTCGTGAAGCTGAAGGGTACCTACGTCGACGCGCTCCCGGCGCTGATCCGGCCCGAAACCGGCCGCGTGCATACGACCTTCCAGCAGACGGGGGCGGCGACGGGCCGCCTGTCGAGTTCGAACCCGAACCTGCAGAACATCCCCGTCCGCACCGAACTCGGCCGCGAGATCCGCGCCGCCTTCATCCCGCCGCCCGGCTGGAAGCTGGTCGTCGCCGACTACTCGCAGATTGAGCTGCGCCTGCTCGCCCACATGTCGGGCGATGCGGTGCTCGTCGATGCCTTTCAGCACGGCGAGGACATCCACACCCGCACGGCGGCCGAGGTCTTTGGCGTCAACGCGGCCTTTGTCACCCCGGAGATGCGCCGCGGCGCCAAGGCCGTCAACTTCGGGATCGTCTACGGCCAGACGGCCTTTGGGCTGGCGACGGCGCTCGGCATCCCCAAACACGAAGCCGAGAAGTACATCAAGGCCTATTTCGCCCGCTACTCCGGGGTGAAGCACTTCATCGAAAAGACGATCGCCGAGGTGCGCGCCAAAGGCTACGCCGAGACGCTGTTCGGCCGCCGGCGCCCGATTCCCGATATGGACAGCCGCAACCCGAACGCCCGCTCGTTTGCCGAACGCACGGCCGTCAACACGCCGCTGCAGGGTTCGGCCGCCGACCTGATCAAGCTGGCGATGATCCGCATCGCCGCGGCGCTCGCGAGCCGGCAGTTCGCCGCCCGAATGATTCTGCAGGTGCACGACGAACTCGTTTTTGAAGCCCCGCCCGGGGAGGTGGAGGCGCTGACGCATCTGGTGAAGACCGAGATGGAGTCGGTCCGTAAGTTTGCCGTGCCGCTTGTCGTCGATACGGGAGTAGGGGACAATTGGCGCGATGCGAAATAGCGCGATGCGAAAGATCTGGATTCCCGCCCTCGCCCTGCTGGCGGCCTGCGGCCCGGCGAAGGTGGCCGAAAAGCCGAAGCCGCCGGTGCAGGCGCCGGAGCAGTTTTCGGTGCGGTTTGAGACCTCGAAGGGCGATGTTGTCGTCGCCGTGAACCGCGCGTGGGCGCCGCTCGGCGCGGATCGGTTCTACGAACTCGTGCAGGAGAAGTTCTACGACGAGCAGAAGTTTTTCCGCGTCGTGCGGGGCTTCGTCGCGCAATGGGGCATCCACAAAGATCCGAAGACGAATCGCCTCTGGGCGGGCCGGGAGATCGTCGATGATCCGGTGAAGCAAAGTAATGTGCGCGGCACGCTTACGTTCGCCACCCGCGGCCCCAACACGCGCTCGACGCAGCTGTTCTTCAACCTGCGGGACAACTCGGCGCTCGACCGCGACGGCTTCGCGCCGATCGGCAAGGTGACCGAGGGGCTTGAGGTGCTCGATCAACTGGCCTTCGTCTACGGCGACATCGCGCCGCTCGGGCCGGGGCCGGATCCGAAGCTCGCGCAGCAGGAAGGCAACGCTTACTTTGAGCGGACGTGGCCGCGGCTCGATACAATTAAGCGAGTTACTCTCGTTCCCTAAGGAGCCCTCATGGACCGTCGCGATTTCCTCCACTCCACCGCTGCCGCTCTCGGCACCTCGGTTTCGGCGCTGGCCGACGCCCCCATGCCCATGGCCACGCTCGGCAAGTCCGGCCTGCGGGTTTCCCGGTTCACGCTCGGCGGCTACCACATGGCCGTGAAGGGCGAGGAGGAGGGCATCAAGATCATCCGCCGCGCCATCGATCTCGGCGTCGTGATGTTTGATTCGGCCGCCAAGTATCATCAGGGCAAGTCGGACGAAGTCTACGGCAAGGCGCTCACGGGCGGTCTGCGGAAGAAGGTCCTGCTGATGTCCAAGGCCGAGCTGCGCGATAAGAAATCCGCCATGGGCCAGCTCGAAATGACGCTCAAGCGGATGAATACGGACTATCTCGATCTATGGTGCTGCCATGAGGTGGCGCGGATGGACGAGGTGGAGAAGATTTTTGGCCCCGGCGGCTCGCTCGAAGCGTTTGTCGAGGCCAAGAAGAAGGGCATGGTGCGCCACATCGGATTCACCGGCCATCATGACCCCGAGGTGCATCAGGCGCTGCTCAAAGGATTTGACGGCTGGGAGACGGTGCAGCACCCGGTGAATCTCATTGACCCGCACTATCTGAGCTTCATCCAGCATGTGCTGCCGAAGGTGCGGGCCAAGGGCCTGGGCTTGCTCGCCATGAAGTCGAACGCGATTGGCGGCATAACGAAGGCCAACATCGCCACGATCGCCGAGTGCCTCCGCTACACGCTCAGCCACGATGTGGATACGCTCGTCTCGGGGGTGGAAACCGTGCAGCAGCTTGAAGAAAATGTGCTCACCGTGAAGACCTTCCAAAAGATGAATCGCCAGGAGATTTCGACGCTGCTCTCGCGCACGGCCAAGGGTCCGATCGGGTCGAAGATCGAGCGTTACAAGAAGCCCGAAAAGACGGCGATCCTCGACCAGCTCGCGCCGCACCACGACGGCGACCCGGTCTAGCGGATGCGCGGCGCCATCGCCTTCCTGCTCGCTTGCGTTCTGCCGGCGCAGGAGGCCGGTTTTCGGACCCAGGTCCGCCTGGTGGTGGTGCCCGTGACGGTGCGGGACGCCAAGGGCCGTCCCGTGGACGGGTTGACGAAAGAGAGCTTCCAGCTTTTCGACCAGAACGCCCGGCAGCCGTTTGAACTCGATACGTTTGATACGGGTGTGGCGCCGGTGTCGCTGCTGGTGGCCGTACAGACCTCGGGCATCTCGGCGGCGGCGCTCGTCAAGGTGCGCCAGATTGGCGCGATGATTCAGCCGCTGGTGGCGGGGGAGCGCGGTTGCGCCGGGCTGCTTTCGTTTTCCGATGCGGTGGTGCTCCGGCAGCCCTGCACCCGCGATGTCGACGCGCTCGCGGGCGCCTTCGCCCGGCTCGAACCCCGTGCGCCCACCGAGGGCCATCTGCTCGACGCCGCCGCCGAGGCGATCCGGTTGCTGGACGCCCGTCCGAACTCGCGCCGCGTTCTGCTGCTGATCGCCGAGACGCGCGACCGCGGCAGTGAGGCCAAGCTCGACGACGTGATCCGCGCCGCGCAGACGGCCGGGGTGACCGTCTACGCCGCCACCTACTCGGCCTTCCGCACCGGCTTTCTCGCCAAGCCCGAAGAGGTACAGCCGCCGCGGCGCACGCGCCCGCTGCCGCTGCCTTCGGGCAAGCCGGTCTCTGATCCGGTGGGCGAGTCGATTCCCGCCAACTCGGGCGGTCAATCAACCGACCTGCTGGGCGGCATCGGCGAACTCGCCCGGCTCGGTAAGGAGAAGGCCACCGAGAAACTCGCTGCCGCCACGGGCGGAGCGGAATACCCGTTTACGCGGCTGAGCGGCCTTGAAAAAGCCATTCAGCAGTTGGGCGAGGAGATCCATGCGCAGTACGTAATCAGCTTTTTGCCGAACGAACCCAAGCCTGGCTATCACGCGCTGCGGGTGCAGGTGGGGGTGAGCGGGAAGGTACAGGTGCGCAGCCGCCCCGGCTACTGGGTGAACGCCGCGCCGTAAAACCGGTGCGCCCGGCGCGCCGGATCGGCCATACTGAAGGTCTGTTCGATGATGATTGTTCCCTGCCCTGCCCGCATGACCCGGCTCCGGCCTCTCTGCCTGCTGTTTGCTCTCGCGCTGCCCGCCTTTTCGGAGGGCAAGTGGTTGCGTCTCGATTCGCCGGCGCACTTCCGTCCCCTGGCCGACCGCAGTTGGACCTTCGCCAACGGGGTGTTCACGACGGTGCGGGATCCGCGGCTGCTCGAAGACCTGATTACGCTTGAAACGTTCGATAACTTCGAATTGACGCTCGAGTGGCGCCTCGAACCTGGCGGCAACAGCGGGGTGAAGCATCACATCACCGAGGAGATTTTTCTGCTTCACGAGAAACCCGGGTATCTCGACGGCCGCCGGATCCAGCGCGCGGAACTCCCGCCGGGCGCGCGAGGCGAGCTTTACCTGCGAGGGCTTGAGTTCCAACTGCTCGACGATGAGCGCCATCCGGACGGCGCCCGCGGCCGGAACCGCCATACCGGAGCGCTGTACAACAAGATCCCGCCCACGGCATCGCCGGCCCATCCGCCGGGCGAGTGGAACACTCTGCGGCTACGGTATCGGGGTGGCCTGCTGGAGCACTGGGTGAACGGTAAGCCGGTGCTTTCGGCCAAAGTCTCCGGCCCGGCCAGCCCCGTGGCGCTGCAGAACCACGCGGACTCGATTGCGCAGTTCCGCAAGATCCGGATTCGCCGCCTGGACTAGAGACTCAGCACCGGGCAGGGCGACTCGCGGACAATCGAGTAGGCCTGCGCGGTCAACCGGCCCAGCAGCGAGTGGTCTGAGTGCCGGCCGATCACCACAAGATCGGCGCCCTGCTCGACGGCGACGCGACGAATCAACTGGGCCGGCCCCGCCGCTTCGATCACCGTCCTGGCCGTAAGTCCCTCCTTTTCAATGGCCTCCTGCAAGGTCGTCCTCACCGCCGCTTGCAGGGCCATCCGCCAGGAGGGATCCATCGACGGCTGCACGCCGTCACCCACCACGGGCATGGCATGGACCACCGTAATCTCCTCGGCACCCAGCTCCCGGGCCGCCGCGAGCACCTCGCCGGTGCGGGCCGCCAGGTCTACGCCCACGACAATTTTGCGGAACGTCCCGCTGCCCGGCCGCGGCTCCTGCAGGTGGGCGCCCGTCAGCACCGGCAGCGGCGAATCGTGCAGCACTTTGGCGGCGACCGAACCCAGAATCAGACGCCGGAAGACGCCAAAGCCATGCGTCGCCAGCACTACCAGATCGGCCGACTCCGCATGGGCTATCCGGAGGATCTCTCCCGCCGGGTCGCCCTCGACCAGGAACGTCCGGTAGCGGCAAGCGCCCAGATGCTCCTGGCAGAACGCCGTCAACTGCCGTTCGAGCAGCGGCTTCTGCGCCTCGTACCATTCGAGGACCACGGCGCCGGGCACGTCCATGCCCTCCACCATCAACTCAAACGGCCGCATGGCGTGCACGGCCACAATCTCGGCCCCGCTCGCTTGGGCCATTGCGCGCACCTGATGCGCCATCAGGATCGACTGGGGGGCGAAGTCTACGGCAAGGAGAATTTTGGTGAATTTCTTCATGGCAACCCCAGCTTACACCGGAGTCGATCAAATGTCTACATTTTTGTCCGAATTATGCATCGCGGGGGCGAACGTAGAAGTCGATGGCCTCCGCGGCGGGTAGATTCTTTGGTTCGGCGGCGGCATCGGGATGGGTTGCGCGATAGCGTTGGAGCACGAGGTTCTGCAGCTGCCTGACGACCTCGGGGTACTTCGCGGCGACGTCGGTGAACTCGCCGGGATCGCGTTTGCGGTCATAGAGGCGGATGTAGCGGCCCGGGGTGGGCCGTTCCGTCTCGTACCCGTCGCCGCGCTTGCGCTTGCCCGAGCAGTGGATGAACTTCCAGTCGGGACTGCTGAGGAAGGTCTCTTCGTTTTCGAGATACTGGCTCGTGATGTGCGACCGGCCGGGGGCTTTTTTGCCTTCGAGGTAGGGCCGCAGACTCGTGCCGTGCTGGCCGGGCAGCGACCCAAGGCCCAGCATATCGGCGAGGGTCGCGGTGACGTCGACGTGCTCGGTGAGCGCCTCGACCACCGCCCCGCGGCGGGCCCGGCCGGGAAAGCGGATGATGAGCGGGACGCGCAGCGCCGGCTCGTAGCCGCAGTGCTTTTCAAAGCGGCCGTGCTGGCCGATGCAGTAGCCGTGGTCGGCGAGGTAGACGACGAGGGTATCGTCTTCAAGGTTCAACCGGCGCAGGGTGTCGAGCACTTCGCCGACGTTGCGGTCGAGCATGGCGACCGAGGTGTAGTAAGCCGCCTGAATGCCCTGCTTCTCCTCCGGGCTGAGATTGCGGAAGATGAGCGGGATCTGCCAGGCGTCCTCGGGGCCGACGCGGGGGACGTCGAAGGAGGCGGCGGGGAACCGGGCGGCCATGTCGATGGGGAAATCGAAGGGCGAGTGGGGGTCGGGGAAGCTGACCCAGAGGGCGAAGGGCTCTTCGCGGTGCTCCTCCATCCAGCGGGTGGCCTGGCGGGCGGTGAAGGTGCCGCGCATCTCGTCGTAGTAGCGGGGGTAGGGGAGCTTTTCGCCGTTGAGCCAGATGCGGGCGGGGTCGCGGAAGGGTTTCCACGGGGGCTTGGTGGCGACGCCGGCGGGCGTCGGTTGGAGCACGGGGCTGCCGCTCCAGGCCTGGTTGATCTCGCGTTCGGCCATCATCGTCTCAAAGCCGTAGAGGCCGGGCGAAGAGGGACGGTTGAGGTGCATTTTGCCGAAGACGGCGGTTTTGTAGCCGGCCTCGCGGCAGCGCTTGGCGAGGTTGGGGCGGGCGGGGTCGAGGGAGGTCTGGAGGACGGTGACGCCGGCGGCCGAGGGCAGGAGGCCGGTGAGCAGGCTTTGCCGGGAGGGGGTGCAGACGGGCTGATTGCAGTAGTGCTGGGCGAAGCGGACGCCTTCGCGGGCGAGGCGGTCGAGGTTGGGGGTGCTAGCCCTTTTGTTGCCGTCGCAGCCCATGACGTAGGCGGCGTGGTCATCGGAGATGATGAACAGGAGGTTCGGTTTGCGGCGTGCGGCCAGGCCGGCCAGTAAAGTGCGTCGTGTAATCATCGGGTTCCTCAGTCGACAATACTCGCCCAGCCGCGCCGGGTGAGATTCCAATAGATCACGGCGCCGGCCACGGCCGCCACCGCCAGCATGCCTACGCCGGTGGCGGTCTCGCGCAGGACGATTTTGCCGATGCCGAACAGCGAACCGTAGATCATGACGCAGCCGCAGAGCCAGCACAGCAGATTGTCCAGGCCGTCGGCGGCGGGCTTCACGTCGGGCGCCAGCCGGGCGACGGGTCCCCAGCCCGTGCGGGAGGGGCGGGTGCGCCGGTAGAAGGCGACGAGCGTCTCCCGGCTTTCGGGCGCGGTGAGGAACGTGGCGGCCAGCCAGGCGGCCGTGGTCAGGCCGACGGTGATCATCATGAGATAGGCAAACTGCTCGGGGTTATCGGAGTCGAGGCCCCAGACGAGTTGCAACGCCACCGAGACGACGAAGGCCACGCTCATGGCCGCCACCTCGCTCCAGGCGTTGATGCGCCACCAGTACCAGCGCAGCAGCAGGACGCCGCCGGTGCCGGCGCCGGTGACGATCAGCAGCTTCCAGGCGCCGGAGATGGACTCCATGTAGAAGGTGACGACGGCCGAGACGACCGTCAGCAGCACCGTAATGAGTTGCGAGACGCGGACGAGTTGCGGTTCGGTCGCTTCGGGGCGGACGAAGCGGCGGTAGAAGTCGTTGACGATGTAGCTGGCGCCCCAGTTGAGTTGCGTGGCGATGGTGGACATGTAGGCCGCGGCGAAGCCGGCGACCATTAAGCCGCGGAGCGAGGGCGGCAGATGATCGATCATCACCTTGACGTAGCCGGACTCTTTGTCGGCGAGGTCGGGGTAGAGAATAATCGAGGCCAGGCCCACGAGAATCCAGGGCCAGGGGCGGAGGGCGTAGTGGGCGATGTTGAACCACAGGGTGGCCAGCAGCGAGTGCCGTTCGTCTTTGGCGCACATCATCCGCTGGGCGACGTAGCCGCCGCCGCCGGGTTCGGAGCCGGGATACCAGACGGCCCACCAGTTGAGCGAGATGTAGACGAGGAAGGTGATCATCGGCATCCAGGGGGAGTTCAGGTCGGGTACAAAGCTGAGGACTCCGCCGGTGCCGCCGGGGGCGATGCCTTTGGCGCGGTCCAACGCTGCGAGCTTCAGCAGCATCTGGTCCATCCCGCCCACGGCGTCGACGGCGCAGTAGGCGAGCACAATGACCATCGCCATTTTGATGAAGAACTGCACGACGTCGGTGACGAGGACGCCCCACAGGCCGCTCAGCGTCGAGATGAACGAGGTCACGGCAATGAGGCCGATGACGATGCCGAGCGCCGTGGCTTTATCGACGTCGAGGATCATCATCAGAATCTTTACCATCGCCAGGTTGACCCAGCCGAGCACGATGCAGTTGATCGGAAGGCCGAAGTAGAGCGCCCGGAAGCCGCGCAGGAAGGCGGCCGGCTTGCCGGCGTAGCGAATTTCGGAGAACTCGATGTCGGTGGTGACCCCGCTGCGCCGCCACAGCCGGGCGTAAAAGAACACGGTCAACATACCGCTGGCGACGAAGTTCCACCACAGCCAGTTTCCCGCGACGCCGTATCGCGCTACCATGCCAGTAACGGCCAACGGTGTGTCGGCCGCAAACGTCGTCGCCACCATCGACGTTCCGGCCAGCCACCACGGCACGTCCCGGCCCGACAGGAAGAACTCTTCAACGCTCTTACCGGCCCTCGCCTTGTAGTAAAAGCCTATTGCGATGTTCAACGCGAAGTACAGCGCGACCACCAACCAATCGACAGCGCTCAGTTGCATTCCGATTAGTATACGAGTCCTCGTCTGCTTTTCCGTACTCGCCCTGGGTGCGTCCGCCCAGCAGGTTACGGTTACGCCCGAGGAGCTCCAATGGTTCCCCGGCGTTGCCGACTCGAACAGCCCCCTGCACTGGCGCCATGGGCAGATGATCGTTTTCAACTCCGACGGGATGCCCGTCCGGAGCGAGGGCACGGATGTGACCAACCTGCGCCGCGTCCGCGCCGTGAAACTGGATAGCTACGCGCACGTGCCGATGTGGATCGAAGCCACCCACGTTGAACCCGACGGTACGCTCTTTGCCTGGTATCACCACGAGGTCGGCGCCGGTTGCGAGGGTCGTTATCTGAGTGCGCCCGAGATCGGCATGCTGGTCTCGACCGACAACGGCATCAGCTTTTCCGACCTCGGCATCATTCTCTCCTCGGGCGAGAAGGCCGACTGTACGGCCGAAAACGGGTACTTTGCGGGCGGCAACGGCGATTTCAGCGTCCTGCTTGATGAGGAGCGCCGGTATTTTTACATCTACTACTCCAACTATGCGGGCCCCTTGAGCGCCCAGGGGATTGCCGTCGCCCGCCTCGCCTATGAGGATCGGTTGTCCCCCGCCGGCAACGTCTGGAAGCGCTACGGCGGCGAGTGGAACGAAGCGGGTCTCGGCGGTTTCAGCGAAGCTGTCCTACCGGCGGTGGTCAGTTGGGCGAGTCCGAACACGGACGCTTTTTGGGGCCCGTCCCTGCACTACAACACCCACCTGAACAAGTACGTGATGCTGATGAACCGGGCCTGCTGCGAACCGGGCTGGCCGCCGGAGGGGATCTACATCAGCTTCGCCGACGACCTCGCCAAGCCGGAAGGCTGGACGCCGCCGCGGCAGATTCTCGCTAACGTCGGTTGGTATCCGATGGCTCTCGGCCTTGGCTCGGGGGAGACCGACAAGCGCGTCAGCCGCCGGGCCCGCCTATTTGTCGGGAGCGACTCGCGGTGGGTGCTGACCTTTAGCAAGTGAGGCATCCGGACGCCGGGACCCGGCGTCGCAGCCGCTCATTCAAGTGGGCACGCCCAACTTAGGCAGCACAAAGCGCATCAGCAGAATGTAGCCGGCTATCATCGCCAGCGGAAGGAGGATTTCACCCATCTGCATGCTAGGATGCAGGCCGGCGGCGGGAGGTGACAACGAAAACGACCGCCCCGGGTGGTTCCCGGGGCGGCCGTTGTTTCAATTGCGCGCAGCGGACCTACTGACCGGCTTCCGCCTTGAGCTTCTCGCGCTGCTCTTTGAGCACTGCTTTGCGGCTCAGCTTGATCTTGTTGCCTTCAAGCGCCAGCACCTTCACCATGATCTGGTCGCCTTCGTTCAACTCGTCACGCACTTCCTTCACGCGGCTTTCGGCGATCTCGCTGATGTGCAGCAGGCCGTCGGTGCCGGGGAAGATTTCAACGAACGCGCCGAAGTCGACGATGCGCACTACCTTGCCCAGGTAGGTTTTACCCGGCTCGGCGACGGCGCAGATATCGGTCACGCGCTGAATGGCCTTCTGCGCGGCCACGCCGTCGGTGGCGAAGATGTTCACCGTACCGTCGTCGCTGATGTCGATCTTGCAACCGGTCTCGTCGGTGATGCTGCGGATCATCTTGCCGCCGGGGCCGATCAGTTCCCGGATCTTGTCGGTCGGGATCGTCATGGTGTGGATGCGCGGCGCGTGCAGCGACAGGTCGCCGCGCGGCTTATCGATGCACTTGGCCATGATGTCGAGGATGTGCAACCGCGCCTTGCGCGCCTGCTCCATGGCCTCTTTCATCAGTTCCGTGGTGACGTTCGGGACCTTGATATCCATCTGCAGGCCGGTGATGCCTTCGGCCGAGCCGGATACCTTGAAGTCCATATCGCCGTAGTGGTCTTCGGCACCGGCGATGTCGGTGAGGATGGCGTAATCGTCGCCCTCTTTCACGAGACCCATGGCGATGCCCGCCACGGCCTTCGACACCGGCACGCCGGCATCCATCATGGAAAGCGAAGCACCGCAAACCGAGGCCATCGAGCTCGAGCCGTTCGACTCGAGAATGTCGCTGACGACGCGGATCGTGTAGGGGAACTTCTTTTCGGAGGGAACCACGGCCGCCATCGACCGCTCGGCGAGTGCGCCGTGGCCGATCTCGCGCCGTCCGGCGCCACGCATGAAGCCTACTTCGCCCACCGAGAACGGCGGGAAGTTGTAGTGCAGCATGAAGCGCTTGGAGAGAACCGTCGGGTCGAGCAGTTCAATGCGCTGTTCGTCGTCCTTGGTGCCGAGCGTGGTGGTGACCAGCGCCTGCGTCTCGCCGCGGGTGAACAGAGCCGAACCGTGCGTGCGCGGAAGAATGCCGACTTCGCACTCGATGTGGCGAACTTCGTCGAAGGCACGGCCGTCCGGACGACGGCGGTCCTTCAGCATCTCGTCGCGGAAGATACGCTCCTTGAGCATGCTGAACAGCTCTTTGGCTTCGGCGTGCTGCTCTTCCGGGTGCTTTTCGACGACCTTGGCCTTGGCGGCGTCAATGCGGGCGTAGCTTTCGAGCTTGCCGTACTTCTGCGTGTTCAGGGCGTCGCTCAGTTCGGGGCGGATGAACGCATCGATCTGGTCGAGGAGTTCCTGATTGATCACCTTCGGGGTGAACTCGCGCTTGGGCTTGCCAGCCAGCGCCATCAGCGCGCGGATCCCGGCGTTGAGTTTCTTGCAGCACTCATGACCGAATTCGATCGCTTCGAGGATCTCGGCCTCAGGTACATGCTCGGCGCCGGCTTCCACCATGACAATGCCGCTATCGGTACCGGCCACGATGATGCTCAGCGAGGAGACAGCCGCCTGGGCGTAGGAGGGATTCGGCACCAGCTTGCCGTCCACTTTCCCCACCCGGACCGCGCTCAGGACGTGGTGAAACGGGATGTCGCTGATCGCGAGCGCCGCTCCCGCGCCGGCAATGGCCAGCGTGCCCGGGTCGCGGGCGGGATCGGCCGACAGCAGCATGCCGATCACCTGCGTCTCGTGCGAATAGCCTTCCGGGAAAAGAGGCCGGATCGGGCGGTCGATCATCCGGCTCGTCAAAATCTCTTTTTCCGAAGGACGCCCTTCCCGCTTGATGAATCCACCGGGGAAGCGGCCCGTCGAGTAGGTATACTCGCGATAATCGACCGTCAGCGGAAAGAAATCCGCATTGGGTTTCGGCTTGGGAGCCGTACAGGCGGTGACCAGCACCACCGAATCACCCGAACGAACAATCACAGATCCGTTTGCCTGCTTAGCCATGTGACCGGTCTCAAAAGAGACCGGTACGCCAAACAGGTCAATATCTACTTTATGAAGCATTGCTATTCCTTGAACCGAATTGACTCGAAATCAAGGAGACGCGAGGAGCGATTGTACGCGCAGTCCTTTCCGCCACCAGAGCGGAAATCCCTTCAGCTTTCCTCTAACGACGGATGCCCAGACCGGTGATGAGCGCTTTGTAGCGCTGAGGGCTGATGCCCTTCAGATAATCCAGCAGCCGACGCCGCCGGGCTACCATCATCAGAAGTCCACGGCGGGAGCTGTGGTCCTTCTTGTTGGCCTTGAAATGATCCTGCAACTGCGAAATGCGCTGGCTCAGGATCGCAACCTGGACCTCTGGCGAACCGCAATCATCCTTGTGGATCTTATACTTCGCGATTACTTCTTGTTTCGATTCCGCCGCCAGTGCCATGCCGTAAAGTGGATACTCCTTAGTCTTCCCTTAATCGTTTGATGTCAATAAAGAGGATAACACAGATGAAATGTTCATTTGGGGGCTAATCGTATGCCGCCGTCCAAACGAATTGTTTCGCCATTTAAATACGGGTTCTCCACCACCTGCCGCACGAGCAGGGCGAACTCCTCGGGCCGGCCCAACCGGTTGGGAAAGGGCACGGTCCGGCCCACTTCTTCGCGCACCGCCGCAGGCAGCACGTCCATCATCGGCGTATCCATCAAGCCCGGCGCAATCGAGACGACCCGGATGCCCGCGCGCGCAAACTCCCGCGCCAGCGGCAGGGTCATCCCCGCCACGGCCGCCTTTGAGGCCGCATAAGCCGCCTGCCCAATCTGGCCGTCAAAGGCCGCAATCGAGGCCGTGTTGATGATTACGCCCCGCTCCCCGTCCGGTCCCGCGGGGTTCTCCATCATGGCCGCCGCCGCCAGCCGGATTACGTTAAACGTGCCCAGCAGATTCACCCGGATGACGCGCTCAAACTCCTCGAGCGCCAGCGGCCCCTCCCGTCCCACCGTCCGCTGCGCCGTGGCCACCCCGGCGCAGTTCACCACGATATCCACCCCGCCCAACAGGGACAGTTCCACGTCGCTATCGCGCAGCACATCCTGCCCCATCGCCCGGTCGAGCACCCGGACCTCGGCCCCGGCCTCGCGCAACATCGCCGCCGTCGCCGCGCCCAAACCGGACGCCCCTCCCGTTACTACCGCCCGCCGACCCACGATCTGCATCAGAATCCATTAAACCAAATCGCTATAATCGCTTTGGATTCGTGTTGGCCCCGAGTTGCCCGTGCACCCGTTTCTCTACTGCCAGATCGCCGAGCAACCGACGCTCCACCCGCGGGCCGACTGGTTCCAACTGCGCGCCAAGCACCTCCCGGCCGGCCAGCTCTACGCCCTCACCCGCCAGGCGCTGCTTGAGGCGACCGGCCAAAAGATCATCGTCAACACCCGCCTCGATGTCGCCCTCGCCGCCCGGGCCGCCGGCGTCCACCTGCCCGCCGGCAGCCCCGCCCCGCGCCGTCTCCGGCCGGCCACGCCGCCGGGTTTCCTCATCGGCGTCTCCTGCCACACGGTCGACGAACTCCGACAGGCCGAGGACGAGGGGGCCGACTACGCCTTTTTCAGCCCCGTCTTCCAACCCTTCTCCAAACCGGATTATCACCCCGGCCTGGGCCTCGACCGGCTCCACGAGGCCTGCCGGGCCGTGCGCATCCCGGTGTTCGCCCTCGGCGGCATCACGCGCGAAAACGCGTCACACTGTCAAGAGGCGGGCGCTGCCGGCGTTGCGGGCATCTCGCTGTTCTCCCCGGCATGAAACTGCTTACGGCTCTCCTGCTTGCTCTTCCCCTGGCCGCCCAGCCGCCCGTCTGGCGCGAGACGGAAATCGACGGACGCCTGATCCGCTACCAGGTCGTCGACGGCGAAGCGCTGCTCGGCGATATCGTCCTTGGTCCCGCCGCCGAGTTTGAGGGCAAATCGCCCCGCGCCTCCAGCCTCGTCCTCGGCCAGCGCTTCCGGTGGCCGAACGCGACGGTCCCCTACGTGATTGACGAGGATGTGCCGGAGATCACCACCCGCGTCGAAGGCGCCATCCGCGCCTGGAACGAAAACACGCCCATCCGGCTCATCCCCCGCACCACGGAGGCCGACTACATCCAGTTTCGCCGCCGCAATGGGTTCGCCTGCTCGTCGAACGTCGGCCGCATCGGGGGCCGCCAGTTCATCAACCTCCCCGACGATTGCCCCCTCGGCTCGGTCATCCACGAGATCGGCCACGCGGTTGGCCTCTGGCACACGCAGTCCCGGCAGGACCGGGACCTGTTCGTCGACGTCGACCTCGAGTCGATCAACCGCGCGGACAGGAGCCAGTACATCGTCTCGCTCCGGGATGGCGAAGACATCGGCCCCTATCCCTATGATTCGATCATGCATTACTCGGGATCGGGCTTTGCACTGCCCCTGCGGTTGGCCATGCAGACCATCCCCCGCGGCATCCCCATCGGCCAGCGCGCCGGATTGTCGCCCTCCGACATCGACACCATCACCCGCATCTACGGGACCCCGCCGCGGCGGACCACCATTACCTCCAACCCGCCCGGCCTGAACGTGGACGTCGATGGCATCACCGTCACCACGCCCGCCGTTTTCGACTGGCCCACCGGCTCCACGCACACCCTCGAAGCACGCAACCAGACGCAGGACTCGCTGCGTCTGGTGTTCGGCCGCTGGTCCAATTTCGGCCCGGCCACGCAGACCATCACCGTCTCCCCGTCCACCACCCTGTTCACCGCCCACTACCGGCGGCTGTTCGCCTTCCCGGCGGCGGCGAGCCCCGTCCCGGCCGGCAACATCGAATTGACCCCTGCCCCGGAGAACGGGCTCGTCCCGCTCGGCTCCCTCATCCGGCTCGGTGCCGTGCCCGCGAACGGGTTCACCTTCACCAACTGGTCCGGATTCGGCTTTTTCAACTCCCATGGGAGCGCGAATCCTATCCAGATTCCTCTGAACGACACCGACCTGCGCTACTCGGCCAACTTCACCAACAGCCCGGTCACCACGATCACTTCGAATCCTCCCGGCCTGCGGGTTGTCGTCGATGAGACCACGATTACCACCCCCCGCCGCTTTGTTTGGGCCCCCGGCACGGTGCATACGCTACGGGTCGCCACCCCGACGCAGACGCTCCCGGGCACCAGTTCCCGCTACAGCTTCTCCGGATGGTCTGTCGGCGCCGATGCGGCCCAAACCTACACCGCCACCTCCTCGTCCGCCACCCTCACCGCCGACTTCAGCGCCGAACACCGGGTCAATCTGCTGACCTCGCCTTCGGGAAGCGGCACGATCAGCGTCGTACCGCCGTTGCCGGCCGATGGGTTCGTTCCGGCGGGTACAACGCTGACCCTGACGGCCGCGCCCCGCGCCGGTCTGGAGTTCACCGGCTGGGGCGATGCCGCCTCGGGCGTCGAGTCCGTCACCCAGGTGCCGGTGGATGAGGAGCTGTTTGTCTCGGCCCGTTTTGCGAGCCCCAATCAGATCACCCTGGCAGGAACGGTGAACGCGGCCAGCCAACTCGGCGGCGCCGTTGCCCCCGGCCAGATCCTCTCGCTCTATGGCTGGAAGATCGGTCCGGCCGCGCCCGCCGGCGTGGCGCTGACGGGTCAGGGACGGGTGGCCACGCAGTTGAACGGTACCCGCGTCCTGTTTAACAACCTTCCGGCCCCGCTTGCCTATGTCTCGGCGAACCAGATCAACTGCGTGGTGCCCTATGGCATCCCGGAGAATACCGTGACGCTCCGCGTCGAAGTGGATGGCCGCACAACCAATGCGCTGAGCGTACCCGTGCAGCCGGCGGGTCCGGCGTTTTTCACGTTTAACTCTTCCGGCCAGGGCGGCGGAGCGTTCCTCAACGAGAACGGCAGCGTCAACACGGCCGCGAACCCGGCCGCCCGCGGCTCGATCGTCGTCCTTTACGCTACCGGGACCGGCCGCACCACCCCGGCGCAGGCCGATGGGGAGGTGACCGGGTCCACTCCGCCCCGGCCCGCGCAGACGGTGAAGGTGTTCCTCGCCGACCGCGACGCCGAGGTTCTGTTCGCCGGCAGCACCCCGGGGGTGGTCAGCGGTCTGACGCAGCTCAACGTCCGCGTTCCGCGGGACCTGGACCCGGGGATCGTGCCGGTGGTGCTGGAAGTGGCCGGCGTCCGCAGTCCGCGCACCGTGAGTCTGGCGATCCGGTAGCGGGGATTGGGAGCGCGGGCGGGCGGCGCTTGGGACGGCCGTGTTATCCGGCGCCTGGGGCTGGGCCGGCGGGCTCGCGCGGGCCGCGGCGTCCCGCAGCGTTGGCGCGCTACCCTAGTTGCTTATGCCCCCCACCCGCGTCGCCATCATCGGCGGAGGGATCGTCGGCCTCGCCACGGCGCTTCGCCTGCAGCAACGCCTGCCCCATCTGCGCCTCACCGTCTTTGAGAAGGAGGCCGCCGTGGGACGCCACCAGACGGGAAACAACTCCGGCGTCCTGCACGCTGGCCTCTACTATAAACCCGGCTCGGCCAAGGCCCGCCTGGCCGTCCAGGGTGTCCGGCAGATGGTCTCTTTCTGCCAGGAGCACAGCATCCGGCACGAGATCTGCGGCAAACTGGTGGTCGCCACCGAAGCGGGCGAAGTGCCCCGCCTGCACGATCTCCACGCGCGCGGCCAGCAGAATGGCCTGTCCGGCCTGCGCCTGCTCTCTGCCGGCGAGATCCGCGAGATTGAGCCTCACGCGGCCGGGCTGCTCGCGCTCCGGGTTCCCGAAGAGGGCATCGTCGATTACCCCCAGGTCTGTCAGACCATGGCCAGCCTGCTTACCGCCGCCGGCGCCGAGGTCCGCACCAACTGCCCGATCACCTCCATCCGGCCCGGTTGGGTTCTCAATGGCCAATACGAAGCCGACTTTCTCATCAACTGCGCCGGCCTCCATTGCGACCGGGTCTCCGCCTTGGCCGGCGAGCGCCGCCAAGCCCGGATCATCCCCTTCCGCGGCGAGTACTACATGCTGAAACCGGCCAGCCAGCATCTGGTCCGGCACCTCATCTACCCGGTCCCCGACCCGGCATTTCCGTTCCTCGGCGTCCACTTCACCCGCCTGATCCATGGCGGCGTCGAGGCTGGCCCCAACGCGGTGCTGGCCTTTGCCCGGGAAGGCTACCGGTGGACGCAGGTCTCGCTTCCCGACCTTTGGGACGCCCTCTCCTTCCCCGGGCTTTGGCGCTTCCTGGCCCGCTATCCCTCCATGGCCAGCTACGAGATCCGCCGCTCGCTCAGCCACCAGCTCTTCTGCGCCTCCCTGCAGCGGCTCGTTCCGGCCCTGCAGCCGGGAGATATTGAGCGGGGCGGCGCCGGGGTCCGCGCGCAGGCGATGCTGCCCAATGGGGATCTGGTGCAGGACTTCCTGATCGTCGACGGCGAGAAGGCGCTGCACCTGCTGAACGCCCCGAGCCCTGCCGCGACGGCCTCGCTCGCCATCGGCGACGAGATTGTCGACCGGATCCTGCCGCGCCTCAGCGGATGACGCTGCCGAAGCCGGATTGCAGCGAATCCATCAACTGCAGCACGGCCGGACCGAGCGTCACCAAGAGCACGGCGGGGAAGATCAAGAAAAAGACGGGGAAAACCAGCTTGACACTCACCTTGCGGGCCTGCTCCTGGGCCTGCTGCCGGAGGCTGGTCCGCAGGTAGCGGGTCTGGTTCCGCAGCGCCGCCGCCAGACTGGTTCCGAAACGATCGCTGTCGAGCAGCACCTGCGCAAAGCGGCGGATTTCCGGCTCTTGGTTCTGATTCAGCAGCTGCCGGAGCTGGTCCTGGCGGCTGCGCGTGGACAGGATCCCGGGTGGGACGCTCGCCAGCTCCCGGGCCAGGTCCGGGTGCGAACTCTCGAGTTCGCGGGCCGTATCGAGCATCGCGCCATCGAGGGACTGCCCGCTTTCGAGCGCCAGCACGAGCAACTCCAGGGCGAGGGGGAGACTGCGCTTCAGGCGCTCGGCCCGCCGGTTGCCCAGCCAGACGAGCACCCGGTCCGTCAGGAGATAGCCCAGGCCGCTGCCGGCCAGCAGCGCCACCAGCCACTGGACTCCCCCATCAGCCAGCAGGAAGGAACCGGCGCTGGCCACGGTGCCCAGTCCTACCGTGGTGGCGGCCTTGGCACCGTAATAGGTGGTCAGCGCCTCGGGCTGCCGGTAGCCGGCATAACGGAGCAGCTGGCGATAACGCTCGGCCTGCGAACTCCGCGCCGGCACCGCCGCGCCAACGGCCTCGAGGGTGCCCGTCAGCAGCCGCTCCGGGTCAGCATCCGCACCGGTGGCGTCTCTCTTTTGCAGATACCAGTACCCGCCGCCGCCCACCAGCGCCAGCACCAGGAGAAAAAAGCCGCCGGCCAGCGCAACGTCCGGACTCATACTTAAATCCTCACCTTGACGATCCGCTGAATCACCAGGTGCCCCGTCAGTACACAGGCAATCCCGGCCCAGATCATGTACTTGCCATAGGCATGACGGAACAGGACGGAGAGGAAGTCGGGTGCGGTGACATACAGCATCGTAGCGATGCCAAGCGGCAGCAGGGTAAGCACCGTGCCGGTCATCTTGCCCTGGGCCGAAAGCGCGCGGACCTCGCCGCGGAGCGCCGCGCTCTCGCGGAGCGTCTCGGCAAGCCGCTCGAGCACCTCCGTCAGACGCCCTCCGGTCCGGGCCTGCAGGAGCGTGGCGGCGACGAACAGCCGGACCTCATCGACGCGCACCCGCGCCACGAAGCTCTCCATGACCTCATCGAGCGGCGCCCCGAGCCGCCGCTCATCAGCCATCCGCCGGAACTCAGCGCCCAACGGGGCCGGGACCTCGGCACCCAAGACCTCGAAGGCGCTCGCCAGGGGGTGGCCGGCACGCATCATCCGGGCCAAGCTTTCGAGCGCATCCGGGAACTGCGCCTCGAACTGCTCCCGGCGGCGTTGCCGCTTCCGGCCGATCAACCAATAGGGCAGCCAGGCACCGAGGACAAATCCCCCCAAACCCGCGCCCGGCGGCAGCAGCCGGCTATCCTGCAGTAGGGCGAAGAACAGGCCCCCCAACAGCAACATGGTCAGCGTCACGCGGCCCACCGACCACTGCAGATCCGCCTCATCCATCCGCTGTTTGAGCTTATCGATCAGATCGAGGCGCCGCAGCAGCGCCTGCCAGAGGCTGATCGAGCTGAGCGAGTCCTCCCGCAACAACGGACCGACTTCCGACTCCTCGAAGCCCGCAGCGGTCTCCGGCACCGGAGCGGCCGTGCCCAACCGGCTCTGCACGAAGGAGACGACCAGGACCACCAACGCCGCCAGCAGGAACGTGCCGGCAAAGATGACCAGGATCAGGGCGAACTCCATCGGAATCCTACCGGGCGGCCTGTACGACGGGCGCCATCACCCGCGGGGTGATCAGCACAACCAAGTCCTGACTGGCGCCGGGGTTGACCCGGCCGCCAAAGATCTTCTGCAGCAGATTGGCGGACTCGGCGGCGCGGCCAAAACCGGATAGCGCCATTGTCTGCCCATCGGACAAATCGACATCCGCCACCACGCGCCGCGTGGTGGAACCCTGCCCCCACTCCATTGTCATCTCGGGCTCCACGCGCAGGCGGATGGCTCCGTTCCCGCCCAGGCGAGGCAGAAGTTGAATCCGGAGCCCGCAGGCGTTCCCGTTCGCCGCTTTCCAACTCGTCCCCGCGCGGACCATCACCGCCCCCTGATCCGCGGCCCGCAGCGTTTCGGCCGACAGTAACTCCTGCGGCCGCATCACCGCATCGCTGGCCACGCCCCGCTGCAGCGCGGCAATGCGCACAGCCGCTTCCTGCGGTGGGCCCGTCAGTCGGCTCGCATTGTCCTCGAAGAAACTGGACCGGCCGCTCACCAGTTTCACCTCAAAATCAACCCGCGCCACGGGAGCGCCCGGCGCCAGACCGGGAGCGGCCGCCGGGGTCGCCGGGGCGCGCAGCAATGGCTCGGTAAACACCTGCCGGAACTCCACCGCCGGCCGCGCCAAGTGCTCCTCGTCCGTCTGATTGCGCAGCAGCAGCCGGATGCGCGCCGCCGAATCGGCCAGCGCCACGCGGTCGGCATCGCGCGGATCCACGAGCAGGTTCACCACCGGTACCGAGGCCTGCCCATTGTTCTCGGCCCCCTGCACGCTGAGCACCTCAGCGTTCTGCAACAGGGTGCGCACCACCGGATCATTTCCCCGCAGATTCACCACCTGCAGATCCACCCGGTGACCCGCCCGCAAAAACGGCATCAGACCATTCGATTCCGAGATCCGGACCGAGATCGCCCGCATCCCCCTGGCGATAACGCCGCGCTCCCCTTTGTTCTCCTCGACCACCGTCCGGTCTTCGGTAATCGGCTCGTTCTCCAGCGCGGGACGGTAGATGGTCTTGCCGACCACATCCTCCACCCGCTGATACACTCCCGGGGGGAGCGCCCCGGCCCAGGGCGACAGCTTCAGGTCTGCCGCATCCACCTGCCGGCCCCGGTCAATCGCTCGCGCCGCCACGACAATCGTCCGCTTGGCCGCACTCGCCTCGCTATCCCGAATCCGGCCCACAAACAGGCCGTAAAAAATTCCGGTCGTCGCCACGGCGACAACAAACGCGATACCAAGCAAAGGAACCAGATTCCGCTTCATGAGTAGACACGGCCGACACCATCAGTTCATCACGGTGCCGAGGCTGGACCAATCCGCAGAAACGGTTACGGTACCGGGGGAAAAGACCTTACTTACTGCTCGGGTCTTTGTCGTAGACGTAACGCTGCTCGACCTCGCCCTGCGGACCGGTGATCGTCCGGAACACCGTCATCTCCCGCCCGTCGGCCGACAAACTGTACTGATCCGTCATCGACAACGCGCGGCCCTGTGCCGTCACCTTCGACCGCACCTGCAGAATCGGCCCCCGCCAACCCGCCACGGCCTTCACCTCGTTGCCCCCGATCACGTTGACCGACTCCTTGCCATCGAGAGTCCAGCGGTACTGGCTCACCCGCCCGTTCGCCGTCGACTCGGCGGCCAGTTCCCCGCCCCGCTGCCGAATCTTCGTCACGACGGCCCCGGGCCGCGGCGCCGACCCGAAGTCACTCTTTTCGAGATTTAAACGCCAGGTGCCGGACAGGTCCGGCTCGGCAGCCAGCAGACCGGCCGCGGCGAAGAAAACCACCAGAATCCCCATGCTTCGATGCTAGGCGGCGGCGCGGCGCGGTGCAAGAAAAATCTTGTAAGCAAAAGCACCTAGAGCAACCGTACCCAGGGCGGCCAGGGAGACGGACGGCCGCATCAGAAAGCCCGATCCCGCCACCCAGGCCCCCACCAGAATGTAGAAGGCAGGAATCAGCGGCCAGGCGAAGTTGACTACCCCGAGCCGCTGCCAGCCCGCCCGTTTCCGGAAGACGAACAGCGAGGCCACGGCCAGCACCGAAAACGCGTTCAGCAGAAATCCGACGTAGAACATCAGGTCGCGGAAGGAGAGAAAACACATCGCCACGGCGCAAACCGCCTGCATGGCGATGGCGATGTGCGGCGTCCGCCACCGCTCGTGGACCCGCGCCGCGGCCGGAAAAAACGCCTTGTTCTGCGCCATCGCATAATAGACCCGCGGACCGATGGTGACCATCGCGTTCACCGTGGCCAGGAGCGAAACCGCCATGAGGCCGCTGAACAGGCTCGCCACCTCCGGTCCGAACAGGTTCGAAGCCGAGAGCGAGCCGACCGCGACCACGCCCTTCATCTGCTCGAGCGGCTGGGCGTAAATGTAGGCCAGATTCAACCCGACAAAGAGCGCCGCCACCAGCGCCGTCCCGAGCGTCAGCGCCAGCGGCAGCGTCCGCTCCGGGGTCCGCAACTCCTCGGCGACGTAGGTAGCGGCGTTCCAGCCCGAGTACGCCACATAGATGAAGATCAGGCTGGTGGCGAACTGCTCCCAGAGCGGCGAGGTGGACGTCCGCACCGCCGCCTGTTCAAAATGCCCCCAATCGCCCTTGCCCACGGCAAAGGCAAACACGAGAAAACCGACGATCACGCTCAGCTTCACCGCCGTCAGGACGTTTTGCACACTCGCCGCCAGCCGGATCCCGAACAGATTCAGCACGGCAAAGCCCGCAATCAACGCCGAAGCCACCATCTGTGCTCCGCCCACCGTAAACGGCCCGATGGCCGTCGAGCTGGCCTGCTTGAGGGCCGGAAAAAAGTAGCCCAGATAGTCAGAAAAAGCCAGCGCCGCCAGCGCGATGGGCGCCGAGAAACCCGCCGTAAAGGAGATCCAACCCTCCATGAAGCCCCAGGTCGGTCCGTAGGCCTGCGTCAGGTAGACGTACTCTCCGCCGGAACTCGGAAAGTTAATGCCCAGCTCCGAGTAGCAGAAAGCACCCGCCAGCGCCACAATCGCCCCTACCACCCAGATTCCCAGGACCACGCCGGGCGCCCCCAGGTCGCCCGCCAGAAAACCGGTGGTCGTGAAGATCCCGGTTCCCACCATGTTCGAAATGACGAGCGCCGTGGCGCTTACCAGCCCAAGCTGGCGGAGGAGAGAGGAGGATGGTTGATTCAACTGGCTACTCGAAGGTCGGTCGGATGATGGCCGCAAGCGGCTTCGTATACATGGTACACGTCGTCAAAGACGCCGTCCCAGCTCACGCGGCAGGCCGATTCCCGCGCTTCGAGGCGCATTCGTTGTAACTCTACCGGATTGGCAATCAGGTCGGCAACCCGCCGCACAAAGTGCGCTTCGCTCTGGCAGACGTAGCCGTTCACCCCGGTTTCGATCAGATGCTGCGGCCCGCCCTGGTTCATCACGATGGCCGGCACGCCGCTGGCGAGCGCTTCGTGGGTGCTCGTGCCGTAGGTATCGGTGAGCGACGGGTTCAGAAACAGGTCCATGCCCGCGTAGGCCCCGGCGAGCTCGGCGCCGTCGAGGAAATGGCGAAACTCGGCGCGCCGCAAACGGCGCCGCAGCCACGCCTTTTCAAATCCTTCTCCGATGATGAGAAAACGGTGGTGCCCCCCGGGCAACGCCCGCTGCACGTTCGCCAGCAGACGGACGTTCTTTTCCGGTTGCAGACGGCCGGCGAAACCGAGCGTGAAGGCTCCGTCCTGGCGCAGCCGCCGGCCGGGATGAAACAGATTCGTATCCACCGCCCGCCGCATCAGGTGCACCGGTTTGCCCGTCTGCTCACCCAGAAACCGGACCAGGTCCGGGTTCGGCGCAAACAGCCGGCGCGCCAGCTTATAGAAAAGCGTCACGCTCTCGAGCGCCCCCCGCTCGGTCAACGACGTGACAAACGCGGCGTAGGCCCGCGGTACGAGCGAAAACAGCGGCTGATCGAGCAGCAGATGCAGCCGCCGGGCGGCCAACTCATGCAGGTTGTTATGCCAGGAGGCAACGAGCGGGATCCCGTAGTAGAAGGCAAAATAAGCCCCCATCAGCCCGATATCGCCCGGCCCGGTGACATGGATCACGTCCGGCCGAAACCGGCGGATCGCCGTTCGCAGCCGCAGCAGATGGCGCGGCAAGAGCGGGTCAAACGACAGCTCACTATCGACGGGGATCGACGTAACCGCCCGATGCAGCTGCACGTGCATCTGGTTGCCCTCGGACCAGCTGGCCGTCTCCTCGCCCGGCCGCACCAGCAGGAGCGGCAGGCCGTTTCGACGCGTAAAGCCGGACAGTTCCCGGCTGGTACGCGCCAATCCATTCACCTCCGCAAAGGAGTCCGTGAAGTAGGCCACGCGAATGGAGGGACGGGCTGGCATGGAGCAAGGCTCAACGCCTACAGTATAAACGTTTTCTCACTTTATAAACGTTTTCTCACTTTCCCTTGCGGCCTAATGATCATGCGGCCGCGCGAAGACCGGCTCCTGACCATGCAGGGCCAGGCGCGTATCGATGGCCGTTTCGACGACCGCCTTCTCCTCCTCGTCGAGGCTGCCGGCGAGGTCAGCGATCCTGCGGTAGAGCTTTTTGGCGTTCGACCGGGTGGTATCGCCGGCGCAGCACAGCGCGTAGGCGAATAGGGCGCGCTCGCGCAGGTCGGGGTCGTCGAACATCTGTTCGAGGTGCTTGGATTCGTAAACCATCCCGAGATAGCCCACGCCGGTAATGGCTTCGTTTTGCACGGGGCGGATCGGGTCCTGCAAGTGCTTGGAAAATATAGGGGAGAAGCGCTGATCAAACGTCCGCCACATGGCCCGCATGGCCTGCGGCCGGGTCTCATCGCGGTCATAGAGTTCCCGTAGCACGGCTTCGACGGCCGGGGTCAACTCGTTGGAAGCCACGGCAATGGCGGCGCCGGCCCGTTCGAGCGGGGACGCGCTCGGGTCCGCCATCCGGTCCCGCAGCTTCGCGGCCACGCCCGGCTCCTCCCAGTATTCCGAGAGGCTCTGCCAGGCGGCTCCCCGGACGGCCGGGTCGCTATCGTTCTCGGCGGCGCCCAGTAAGGCCGCGAGCAGATCGTCGTCCGGCTCCTCATCGACGAGCGCTTCGGCGGCCTCTTTGCGGACGCCGGGGTCGGGGTGCGCCAGGAACTCGACGATCTCGTCCGCCTCAAGAACGTCCCACACCGGCGGGGCCACGTCCTCGAAGTTGGCGAACACATCAAATGGAGGAGGGCCGTCTTCGATCACCGGCGCTTCGAGATTGCGCAGGGAGTACTCCAGTTCCCGCTTCTGGTCCTGTTCGTCCTCTCCCATCCGGTCGAGCCGCTCCTGCATCGCCGGGATCAGTTCCCGGTCGCCGTACAGGCTCAGGTTGATGGCCGCGTCGGCGGGGTCGGTGGCGAGCCGGTCGAGCAGGATCTGCCGGATCCGGTCGTCCTTCACGCCAAGTCCGGCGAGCAGGAACTCCAGGTTGGCCCGTTGCTCCCCCTCGGCCTGCTCGCGCAAAGCGAGGAGGGGTTCAACGGCCGCCTCTCCCAGTTCGCCGAGCGCCTCGTAGATCTCGTCCGGCGCTTCGCCGTCATCCTGATGCAGCAGGTGGATCAGAAAAGGGATCGCGGCCGGGTCCCGCAGGGCGCGCAGGATGTAGAACAGATCGACCGACAGTTCGACGCGATCCTCTTCCGGCTGCTCGAGGGCATAGGCCGCCACCTCGGCGGCCGCGCCGCCGGGGCCGCGGTCGAGAATCGCCTGAACGAAGGCCCGGTCGACGCCGATGCGCCCCAGACCGGCTTCGTGCAGCAGGTCGCGCAGTGGCGCATCAGCATATTGCGAGGGCAGGAGAAGCATGGGTAGAGGGTACTCGTGGGTTAGTAGGTGGCGCGGCCGCCCGAGGCATCGTAGGTCTGGGCGGTCACAAAGCTGCAGTCGGGGCTCGCCAGGAAATGCACCACGGCGGCGATCTCCTCGGGCTCCCCCGTCCGCCGCATGGGAATCTTGTCGGTCATGTAGGAGACCTGCTGCGGCGTCAGTTGGTCCAGAATCGGGGTGCGGACCACGGCCGGACTGACAGCGTTGATGCAGATGCCCTCGGTGGCCACCTCTTTCGCCACCGACTTGGTAAAGCCGATGACGGCCGCCTTGGTGGCCGAATAGGCGGTCATGTTTGGGTTGCCTTCCTTGCCGGCGACCGAGGCGATGTTCACAATCCGGCCGTATTTGTGCTCGCGCATGTACGGCAGCACGGCCTTGCAGCCATTCCAGACGCCGTCCATATTGATGGCGATGCAGCGGTGCCAGTCCTCGATGCTCTGCTCCCACAGCGGGGCGGCCTTGCCTCCAATACCGGCGTTGTTGACGAGGATATGCACCCTTCCGGTCTGCGCCACGACGCTGTCGACGGCCGCCTGCACCGATTCGGTGCTGGTGACATCCATGGCCACCGCCAGCGCGCCCGGAATGGTCGCAGCCACTTCGGCTGCCGAGGCTCCATTGATATCCGCGATGGCGACGGTCGCCCCCGCCTTGGCCAGCCGCCGCGCGATGGCGGCGCCAATTCCCGAGGCCGCGCCGGTTACAATCGCCGTCTGGCCGGTTAAATCGAAAAAGCCCATCTCGCTATGCTCCTAACGAAGATGGCCCGGAGTCAAGCGTCTGACGCCGGGCCATCGATCAATTTAGCACCGAATTGCTTACTCTTCGCGTTTGACGATTACTTTGACGCTGGTGGTGACCTGTTTGTGCAGCTTCACCGGAACCGCAAACTCGCCGAGCGTCTTGATCGGGTCGGCCAGTACGATCTTCTTGCGATCGATGTGGAAGTTGCGGACTTCCAACTGATCGGCGATGTCCTTGGCGGTCACCGATCCGAACAGATGGTCGTTCTCGCCGGCCTTCATGCTGATCTCGATCGTTACCGGTTCGAGCAGCTTGGCCAATTCCTGCGCGTCAGCGGCCTCGACGGCTTCCCGCCGCAGCGCCGCCTGGCGCTCCTGTTCGACGATCTTCTTGTTGGCATCGGTGGCCGGAACGGCCAGACGCTTGGGCAACAGAAAGTTGCGGGCAAAGCCCGGAGCGACGTTCACTAACTGACCGCGCGTGCCGAGCTTTTCGATATCCTCTCGTAAAATGACTTCCATTGGGGGATTCTCCTCGGGGTTATAGCGATGTGGTGAACGGCAACAGGGCGATGTTCCGGCTCTGCTTGATCGCCATGGCGAGCAGACGCTGGTGCACGCAACAAACGCCGGAGATCCGCCGCGGCGTGATCTTGCCGCGCTCGGAGATGAAAGAGGAGAGCAACTTCACATCCTTGTAGTCGATGTGGTCGATCTTCTCGACACAGAACCGGCACACCTTCTTCCGGCGGAAAAACTGCTTCTTATTGCCGGCCAGGGCTTTATCGCCACCGGTCGGACGCTGGCTGGCCGCAATCGGGCGGCCTCCGCTCTTGGTTTCTGCCATTGTCTTAGTCTCCTACTAGGGTCTCCTACTCGTTAGTTCTCAGCGGCTGGCTCAGCAGAGGCCGGCCCGGCTTCGAGGGGAAGGGGCGCGGCGGGCATGGGCATCTCCGGGGCGGCCGGCATCTCCGGACGCACTCCTGGAGTTACCGGCGCCAGCGGAGCGGTAATCTGCGGCTTGCGGGCGGCGCGCTTCTCGCGGCGCTTCTTCCGCTTTTCGACGCGGCGCATCCGTTCATCCATCCGCACGGTGATGAATTTGATCACCAGGTCGGTGACGCGCAACCGGCGCTCCACTTCCTTGGCCGTCTCCGCCGTCTGGGTTGAGAATTCGAGCAGGATGTAGATGCCCTCCATCTGCCGGTTAACCCGGTAGGCGAGCTTCCGCACACCCCATTTTTCCACCTTATCGAGCGTACCGCCGCCGGAGGTAATCACCCCGCGGAGCGTCTCGACAATCGCCTCCTGTTCTTCTTCCGTGGCGCTGGTGTTGACAATAAAGAGTTCTTCGTAAGTCCTCATGGTTCCTCTTGAACACCGGAAGCGCGACGCGCATTGAAACGCGCCATGGCCTTTTCGACGCCCCCGGTGATGATGAACTCCACTGCCGCGACAACCTCGTCGAGCAGCGGGTCCAACGTGGCTAACTGTGCCCGCCGGATCTTGGCGAGCACATACGACTTCATATCCTTCACGGGATGCTCCGGGCGGATGCCCAGCCGAATCCTCGCAATTTCTTCCGTTCCCACGCTGCGGATGACCGAACTGACACCGTTGTGTCCTCCGGCCGAGCCTTTCGGCCTGATCCGCATCGAGCCCCAGTCGAGCGCCAGTTCGTCGTAGATCAACAACAAACGGTCGACTGGAAGCATGTACTTGCCGAGCAGCTCTTTCACGGAGCCGCCGCTTAAATTCATGTAGGTCTGGGGCTTGGCCAGCACCACGTCGGCGCCGGCAATCCGACCCACTCCTGTAATCGCCTTGCCTTCGGCCCGGGTCATCCGGATGCCGTGGGCGGCGGCGAGCCGGTCGATGGCGAGGAATCCCAGGTTGTGGTACGTCTCTTCGTACTCCGCGCCGGGATTTCCCAATCCAACGATCAGCATGAAAAACTATTGCAAAACTACTTCTTCTTGGCCTTAGCGTCGGCCGCGGGAGCTTTATCGTCCTTCTTACCCTTCTTGATGACCTCCGGCTCGCCGGCCGCCGCGGCCTCGGCATCCACCTTCGGCGCCACGATGTGGACAATCACCACTTCCGGCCCCGCCACCAACTTCATCGAGTTGGTCATCTGCAGGTCGCCGGCGCGGATGGCCTGGTTGATTTCGAGCGAAGCGATCTCGAGACGGAAATCCGCGGGGATATCATCCGGCAGACACTCGATTTCCACCTCACGCGTCACCACGTCGAGGACCCCGCCCTGCTGCTTGACGCCTTTCGGTTCGCCGTGCACATGCACCGGGATCTTCACCTTGATCCGCTTGGTCAGGTCGATGCGCTGCATATCCACATGCAGCAGGCTGCCCTTGACGGGCTCGTACGACCAGTCGACGATCATGACGGGTTCGGGGGTACCACCGTCGACGGCAACGTCGAAGATGGAGTTGTGACCGGTGGAAGAGAGGAGAATCTTGTTCACTTCCTTCGGACTGATGGCAACCGCGACAGGGTCTCTGCCGGTGCCGTAGATGATCGCGGGTGCGCGTCCGGAGACGCGCAGCCGCCGAGCTTCGTTTTTACCGCGCGTGGCGCGGCCCTCGGCGGCGATCGTGATGTCCTTTCTCATACAGGCTCCTGAAAACTCAACTAACGACTACGGAACTGCTCTTTAAACGAAAAGACCGCTGACGCTGGTCTCTTCATGAATCGACTGAATGGCCTGGGCCAATAGGGGAGCAACCGAAAGCTGCTTGATCCGGCCCGAAGCCAAGGCTTCTTCTTTCAGAGGAATGGAGTTGGCAAACACCACCTCTTCGAGACTGGAATTACAGATCCGGTCCACGGCGGGACCGGACAAAACAGCATGCGTGGCGCAAGCCCGGACACTCCGCGCGCCACTGCTCAACAACGCCTCGGCGCCCTTTACCAGGGTACCAGCCGTGTCGATGATATCGTCAACCAGCAGACAGGTCTTCCCGCGCACATCGCCGATCACATGCATGATCTCGGCCACGTTGACCTCGGTCCGGCGCTTGTCAATAATCGCCAGCGGCGCGTTCAGCCGCTTGGCGAAGGCCCGGGCGCGCTCCACGCCGCCCGCGTCCGGGGAAACCACCATCAGATCGGGAACGTTCAAATCCCGGTAGTACTCAATCATCACCGGCGCGGCAAACAGATGATCGACCGGAATGTCGAAGAACCCCTGAATCGGCGCCGCGTGCAGATCGAGCGCCAGCACGCGATCCGCGCCGGCCCGCTCAATCAGGCTCGCCACCAGCTTGGCGGAGATGGGCACCCGCGGCTTATCCTTCCGGTCCTGCCGGGCGTAACCGTAATAGGGCAATACCGCCGTGATCCGATCGGCCGAAGCGCGCTTCAACGCATCGATCATCAGCAGTAGTTCCATCAGGTACCGGTCCACCGGGTTACAGGTCGGCTGCACGACAAAAACGTCCGCGCCCCGGACGTTTTCCTTGATCTGCAGATAGATCTCGCCGTCGGCAAACGCCCGCACGGGCGCGACACCGAGTTCGGTGCCAAGGCACTCGCAAATCTCCGCCGCGAGGGCAGGATGGGAGTTGCCGGTAAAGATCTTGAGTCTGTCGAATCTCATCGCGCGTACCGGCTGCGGGGCGGCCATTGCTTCGCGTCCATATGTTCTTTGAGGGCTTGCCACCAGGAGGCCTGATACCGGCGGCGGGACAAAGTCTTCGCCGCATAAACACGCGCTGAGCCAAAGCGGCCTGCCGCGGTCTGTACCTGCTCCGGGGTGCCGAAGATTCCGAACAGCGACGCGCCGCTACCGCTCATGCGGGCGGGCGCTGCGCCCAGTTTCTTCAGTTGTTTGAGGGTGGATTCCAGCTCCGGGTGCTTCGGAAAAACCACCCGTTCGAAATCGTTCTCGCTGCTGTTTCCGGCGCCACCGGGAGACAGGGATTCCCCGTGCTCCCAGACACGCGCCTGGAATCTACCAATGTAGCGAGCCACGTCGGTCTCTGTCAATTTTCCGTTACCGGCGCGGTCGAAGGACCGGTAGGCCTCGGGGGTTGAAACATGGATCGGCGGCGTCACGATCAGCAGGTTTTCCGCCCGGGTTTCGGGTAGCGGATACAGCTCCGTTCCCCGTCCCAGCCCGAGAGCACGCCCGCCGTACAGAAAAAACGGCACGTCGCTGCCCAACCCCGCCGCAATCTCGTGCAACCGGGCGGCCGGCAGCGGCTTATGGGTCAGCACCGGCAGCGCCAGCAGCACAGCGGCGGCGTCGGTTGAACCTCCCCCCAGCCCCCCGCCCATGGGAATCCGCTTGACCAACTTGCAGTGCAGATGCCCCTTGGCGCCGGAGGCTTCGAGCACGGCCCGCGCCGCCCGCAGCACCAGATTATCCGGAATGTCGATTTCGGCCTCGAGCGTCGGTTCAACGGCCTTGCCCGGGGTGAAAAACAGCTCGAGCGTGTCGTGCAGCGAAACCGTCTCAAACACCGTGCGCAGTTCGTGAAAGCCGTCCGCGCCCCGGTTGAGCACGGTCAACTCCCGGTTGATCTTGGCGTAGCAGGGGACGCGGGCGGTGCGGGTTTCGGCCACAACGACTCAGTAGTGGAGCAGAGAATGAATGGGCCGGCCGCCCAGTTTCCGCCGCCCATCGAGGAAATCGAGTTCAATGACGAACGACAGCGCCGCCACCGTCCCGCCCAACTGCTCGACCAGCGAAGCCACGGCCGCCGCCGTCCCACCGGTAGCCAGTACGTCGTCCACGATCAGCACCCGCTGGCCGGGTTGGATGGCGTCCTGATGAATCTCCAGCTTGTCGGTCCCGTACTCGAGGGCGTATTCGACCGCCTCCACCGCTGCCGGCAGCTTCTTTGGCTTCCGCACCGGCACGAATCCCTTACCGAGCGAGTGCGCCACGGTGGGCGCGAAGAAAAAGCCGCGGGCTTCAATCCCGATAATGACATCGACCTCTTCCGGGCGGACGGCCGCCGTCAGGCCCTGAATCACCTGCGCAAATCCGGCGCCATCTTTCATCAGGGTCGTGATGTCGTAAAAGAGAATGCCCGGCTTGGGCCAGTCCGGAATCTCCCGGATCAGTTGTTTGAGGTGGACCATGGGTGCAGTTCCCTATTCTAACAGCCCTCCCGGAGCTCGCGGCCTTTTGAGCGCAATGATAAACTGCCCCCCATGAGGCCTCTCGCCGCATTCCTTCTGGGCACGCTGGCGTTCGGCGCCGACTCGTTTCCCGACTCCGTCAAGCCCGCGCTGCGTCAGCACTGCGCCGGCTGCCACGGCGCCGCCGCCCCCGCCGGCGGACTCTCCCTCACCGCGCTCCTCGACGCCCCCAACCCCGACTCCCCCGCCCACCGCGAGCGCTGGGAACGCATCGCCGCACGCCTCCGCGCCGGTGAAATGCCGCCCCCCGGCGCCCCCCGGCCCGCTCCGCCGCAGCTTGCCGCCATCGCCCAACAGATCGAAGCCGCCTACGAAGCGCTCGACCGCACCCGCCCCGTCGACCCCGGCCGCGTCACCGCCCGGCGCCTCAACCGCTTCGAGTACGCCAACTCCGTCCGCGACCTCCTCGGCATCGACCTCCACCCCGCCGAAGAGCTTCCCCCCGACCCCTACGGCTACGGCTTTGACAACATCGGCGACGTCCTCTCGGTCAACTCTGCCCTGATGGATCAGTACCTCAAGGCCGCCGAACGCATCGCCCACGCGGCCATCCCCGTCCCCGGAGAAACCGGCCCGGCCACCATGCACCGCTATCTCGCCGAACGCATCGGCCAGGACCGTCAAATGCGCCTCACCATCGACCACGTCTTCCCCATCGACGGTCTGTACACCCTCCGCACCGCCTTCTACCAGGCGCTCAAAGACGGCACCCGCGTCCGCCTGCGCCTCAGCGTCGACGGGCAACTCGCTCAGGAAGGCGAGCTCCGCTTCTACTACCAGATCGACCGCGGCCTCGAAGCCCCGCGCGTGCGCGTCCCCGCCGGCCGCCACCGCGTCGAAGCGACGATCACCGTCCTCCCCGACCCGCTCTACAAAGGCGCCCCGCCCTACCTCGAATCCGTCGAGGTCTTCGGCCCCCTGCCCGATGGCCAGCAGCCCGACCGCCGCCTCCTCACCTGCGCCGCCCCCTCCGGCAGCCCCGCCTGCGCGCGGCAGATCCTCGCCCCTCTCCTCCGCAAAGCCTGGCGCCGCCCCGTAACCAGCGCCGAAACCACCGCCCTGCTCAGCCTCGCCGCCCGCGAGCAGGCCCGCACCGGATCCTTTCAAAAGGGCCTGCGCAGCGCCCTGATGGCCATTCTCGTCTCGCCCCACTTCCTGTTCCGCCTCGAAGCCGACCGCGGGCCGGGCCCGCAACCGGTCTCCGCGCACGAACTCGCCACGCGCCTGTCCTACTTCCTCTGGGGCAGCCTGCCGGACGGCGAACTCTCTCGTCTTGCCGACTCGGGCACGCTGCCGGCTCGCCTCGCCGAACAGACGCAGCGCCTGCTCGCCCACCCGCGCGCCGCCGCGTTTGTTGAAAGCTTCGCCGGGCAGTGGCTCCAGACCCGCAACCTCTCCGTACTGAAGCCGGACGCCAAGCTCTTCCCTTCCTTCACCGGCGAGCTCGCCGCCGCCATGCGCACGGAAACCGAGCTCTTCTTCACCGAGATCCTGCGCGAGAACCGCTCCGTCCTCGACCTGCTCGACGCCCCGTTCACCTACCTCAACGAGCCGCTCGCCAGGCACTACGGCATCGACGGCGTCCGCGGCGAAGCCTTCCGCCGCGTGGCGCTCGATGGGGTGCAGCGCGGGGGCGTTCTCACCCACGGCAGCGTGCTCACCGTCTCGTCCTATCCCACGCGCACGAGCCCCGTCATCCGCGGCAAATGGATCCTCGACAACCTGCTCAACCAGCCCCCGCCGCCGCCCCCGCCCAACGTCCCCGCGCTTGAAGAGAAGGCCGCGGCCAGCGGCGGCTCCATGCGGCAGCAGCTCGCCCAACACCGCAGCAACCCCTCCTGTGCCGCCTGCCACACGCGCATGGACCCGCTCGGCTTTGGCCTCGAAAACTACGACGCCATCGGCCGCTGGCGCGATGAGGACGCCTCGGGCGAGCTGCCCGGCGGGGTCCGCTTCACGACGCCCGCCGAAATGAAGCAGATCCTCAAGGCCGATCCCGACGTGTTCGCCCGCGCCCTCACCGAAAAGATGCTCACCTACGCCCTCGGCCGCGGCGTCGAGTTAGCGGACCGGCCCGCTGTCCGGCTGATCGTCGACCGGCTGCGGAAGAACGGCTACCGCATGCAGGAGCTGATCCTGGGTATTGTAGAAAGCGAACCGTTCCGGAAACGGCGCGGGGAAGGAGGCGTATGAGGAAGCTATCGAGAAGGCATCTGTTGCGAGGTGTGGGAGCGGCCATCGGGTTGCCGTGGCTCGAGGCCATGGCCGCCCCCGCCGCCCCGTCGAAGCGGCTCATTGTCGTCTACGCGCCCAGCGGCAAGATCATGCCGTACTGGACGCCCACCGCGCCCGGCACCGGCTTTGCCTTCCCGCGCACGCTGGCCGCTCTTGAAAAGCACCGGGGCCGCATCAGCGTGCTCTCGGGCCTGGCGGCCAACCAGGGCAACGCGCTCGGCGACGGCGCCGGCGACCACGCCCGCGCCGCTTCGAGCTACCTGACCGGCGTCCACCCCCGCAAGACCGAGGGCGCCGATATCCGCTGCGGCGTCTCGATGGACCAGATTGCCGCCGCGCACTTCGCCGCCACCACCCGCGTCCCTTCGCTCGAAATCACCTGCGAGGACAGCCGCCAGGTGGGTTCCTGCGACAGCTACAGCTGCGTCTACCAGAGCATCTCCTGGAAGTCCTCCACACAGCCCATGCCGCCCGAAATGAACCCGCGCGCGGTCTTCGAACGGCTGTTCGGCGACGCGAGCCTCACGGCGGACCAGCGCGCCGCCCGCCATAGCGTTCTCGATCTCACGCGCACGGAAACGGCTCGTCTGGCCGGACGGCTCGGCGGCGCCGACAAGCGGAAGCTGGATGAGTATCTGACGGCGATCCGCGAACTGGAGACGCGCCTCGACAAGGCCGGCCCCAGCATTGGCGCGACCGCCCCGGCCGGCATCCCCACGAGCTACCGCGAACACGCCCGGCTCCTGTTCGATCTTTCGGCGCTCGCGTTTGCTTCGGGCTCGACGCGCATGATCACCTTCATGCTGGCCCGCGAAGGCGGCCTGCGGACGTACCCGGAGGCCGGCGTCCCGGAAGCGCATCACTCCTGCACGCACCACCGCGGCGACCCGGAGCTGATCGAGAAGGTGGCGAAGATTAACGCCTTTCACGTCGAGCAGTTCGCCTACTTCCTCGACAAACTACAGGCTACGGCCGATGGCGAAGGCACGCTGCTCGACAGTACCCTGGCCCTCTACGGCGCCTCGATCGGCGACCCGAACGCGCACGACCACAACAACCTGCCGACGCTGGTCGCCGGCGGCAAACTCGGCGGCGGCCGCCACATCGTCTACACGAAAAACACCCCGGTGGCCAATCTCCACCTCTCGCTGCTCGAGATGGCGGGCGTGCCGGTGGACCGCCTCGGCGATGCCACCGGACGGCTCGACTACCTGACGGGCCTGGCCTAAAACACCAAGAGCCTCCCGCCGGCAAAGGCGGGAGGCTCTTGGGTAACCGCTGGCTACCGGCTAAAAGTAATACTTCAAGCCGAACTGCATGTTCCGCGGACCCACGCCATTGCGTAGGCCCGTGATCTGTCCGAAGTCCACAGCGCCAAAGTTGAGGGCCGGATCGCCAAACATCGGGGTGTTGGTGAAGTTGGTCGCCTCGAGACGGATCTCGATGCGGTGTCCTTCCTTCACCGCGATGCTCTTCAACAGGGCCGCGTCCAGGGTCTTGATTCCCGGTCCACGGTAGTTGAGGTTGCGGGGCGCGGAACCCGGGACGTCCGCCGCCGGCTGAGAGAACGCCGCCCGGTTGAAGTAACCGTTCAGCCGGTCTTGCACGCGGCCCGTGGTGCTGGGGTCGCCGATCAGGTTCGGACGCTGGGTACCGTCCCAAATGGCGCCGCCGGCCTGGTTGACCTGCAGCGGCATGCCACTCTGCATGAGCAACACTCCGCTGAGATTCCAGCCTCCGGCAATCCAGTTGAGAACCCGGTTCATGTTCGCACCGATCGCCCGGCCGCGGCCGATGGGCAGTTCATAAGAACCGGTCATCACGAAGCGGTTGGCAACGTCATGCGACGAGAGCGCCCGCTCACCGCGGAGGTCCCAAATGTTCTGCAGGGTGGTCGATCCGCCCAGCCACGAGACGTTGCCCGAGCTGTGCGAAACGTTGTCGATCATCTTCGACCACGTGTAGTGCGTGAGCAGGGTCAGCCCTTGACTAAAGCGCCGTTCGAGCTTCAACTGCAGAGCATGGTAGTTGGAGTCGCCGCGCGCCGGTTCGGCGGTGCCAACGCTGGTGCCATCAAAATGCGGCATGGGACGCAGCGTGCGGACCCGCGTGATATTGGGCTGGCTCAACTGCGAACGCGAATCGGTGATCTGACCGAAGAACGGATTGGGAACCAGTTGGTTCAGCACCGTCCGGCCCAGCGCCCAGTGCGTCGGATTCAGCGGCGAGAGCGTCGTGATCGGCATGAACAGGTGCGTGCCGCGGCTGCCGGTGTAGTTGATCTCGAGCACGGACTGCTGCGGCAGTTCGCGCTGGATCGACAGATTCCAGGAGTGGTACTCCGGGTTCCGGTTGTAGTCGCGCACAATGGTGCCGGCGCCGAAGCCCAGCAGCGTGCGGTCGCCCTGCGAACGGCCCGGCGGCAGCAGCACGCCGTTCGGGAACGGGTTGTTCAACTGCGTGGCGAGCGTGGCGTTGGAGTCAATCGTCCAGATAGACGGCGAGTTGATGGTAAAGCCAGTGCCCGGACGGCCAAACACCGTCGCGCGGGAGAGCGTATAGAACAGGCCGTAGCCGGAGCGGATGGCCGTCTTCGGGTTCAGGGCATAGGCGAAGCCGACGCGCGGTTGCCAGTTGTTCATGTCGGCGTCGAAGGGAGAGCGGTTCTTGTCATCGACGAACTTGATGACGCCCCGGGTGTCATAGCCCTGGGCGCGAATGGGCGACTGCGCATCGAGATCCCAGTAGCTGTAGCGGTCCTTCGTCTCCCAGCGCGGCACGTCAAAGTCGTAGCGCACACCCAGGTTGATCGTCAGCTTGTTGGTGATCTTCCAGTCATCCTGCAGATAGAAGCCCCAGTAGGCCGAACGAGAGAACGCCTTCGGTTCGATGTGATAGTTGCTGCCCGTGGTCCAGCCGAGCAGCATAGTGGCCAAACCATTGCCCTGGTTGGCGGGACAGGTGAAGCGGTCGGCGCAGGTGGCGCCGCGGGCGAAGCTGTAGTTGCCCGAAGGGAAACCCGGCTGCAGGTAGTCGAGCCGGTTGTAGCGCCGCTCGCCGCCGGCTTTGATATTGTGGCCGCCGATCATCTTCGTCATCGAACCCGACCAGTGGTGCACGGCCTCCTGACGGTCCATGATCCAGTAGCCTTCCGTTCCCCACTCGCGGAAGCCTTCCGGCCCGAAGCGTGGGAACACGAGGTTGGTCGCATTGTCTTTGAGGTTTGAAGCAAAGCCGAGCGAAGTCGGATCAAACGTATCAAAGAACGGATTCCGGCCAAAGTTGGAGTAGGTGTAGCCGTAGCGGAACACGAATAGCGTCGTCGCGTTCGCCACATGCGTGAAGTCACCGACCATCGACTGCGTGCGGGTGAAGCTGGGGCCGCCGGTGAAGTAGGACGGGTTGCCATCGCCGAACAGGTTGGGGTTCGTTCCGTCGTTTCGCTGATTGCTCCAGCGGCCGCTGATGCGGTTGTTCTGGTTGAAGTTGTGATCGCCTTTGACGGTGATCTGGTGCGATTTGCTGGTATTGATGCCCTGGTTGAACCAGTTGTTGGCGTTGGTGAAGGCCGCGCCCTGCTGGTTGGGAGCGGGCAGGAAACTGAGTGCCTTCACGGACAGCGGGTTCATGCGCGAGGCGGGGATCATGTTTCCGGCAAGTGGTTGGCGCGTGATCACGCCAGCGGCATTCGTGATGGTGTTGAACGGATCGTAGACCTGCATCAATTGGCCCGCGGCGTTGAAGGTTTGCGAGAAGTCACCGCGGCGCTGCTCGGCCGTCGGCAGGCTGGCCTGCTGGCTGGTCGGGCTCTCCTGCGTCGTATACTCGTAAGCGCCGAAGAAGAAGGTTTTGTTCTTGATCACCGGCCCGCCGAGCACGCCGCCGTACTGATCGCGGTGAAACGCCGGAATGGCGCGGCCCGCGCGGTTGGAAAACCAGTCGTTGGCGTTCAGCGCCGCGTCGCGCATGAAGTAGTAGCCCGTGCCGTGCAGATCGTTGGTGCCCGAACGGGTCACCATGTTCACGACCGCCCCGCCCGTCTGCCCGTACTCAGCCGAGAAGAAGTTGGTCTGCATCTTAAACTCCTGCACCGCATCCACCGAAGGCGAGAACTTCAGGTCGGAGATACCAGAGTTCTGCTCAACAGTGGTCACCGTCGCTCCGTCAACCAGCACGTCCGAAGTGGAGTTGCGCGAGCCGTTGGCGCTGAAGTTCGTGTTGCTGTCGCCGCGCCGCCCACCGGAACCCACGACGCCCGGCGTCAGGTAGGCCAGGCTCATCGAGTTGCGGGCCAGATTGGGCAACTGCAGAATGTACTTGTTGTCGATCACCTGACCGAGGTTCGAAATGGTGGTATTCACCAGCGCGGCCGAACCCTCGACTTCCACGGTCGTCGTCACATCGCCCACCTGCAGCTGCGCCGCAATCGAGCGCTGCTCCTGCACGGCGACGCTGAAGCCGCCACTCTGAAACTTCTTGAATCCCGGCGCTTCCACGACGAGCGAGTAATTGCCCGGGGGCAGCGCGGTAACGACGAATCGGCCGGAGCCGTCGGCTACCGTGCGAAACGTGGTGCCGCGGTCGCGGTCGGTGACGAGCACTTTGGCCGCCCCCACTACCGCTCCGGTTTCATCGGTAACAACGCCGTTCACGCTTCCGGTGAACGACTGTCCAAACAGGCTTGACGTGAGCCAGATCGCTAGCACGGCGAGCCAAGCAGCTTTGCTTGTCTTCAAAAAAGACCTCCCTGATTTCGTTAACTGATTTTTAACGATGCCAAAGATCATATAACAATCAGCCCACCGCCTCCACGCCCCGCTTGCGTGCGCCGCTACGAACGCGAGAGACTTGGTGGCGATGACCCTGACACGTCGCACCTTCGCCATGCTGGCCGCCGCCGCGGCCGCCTCCGCCAAACCGAACTCGAAAATCGGAGGAGTGCAGATCGGGGCCATTACCTACTGCTTCCGCTCCCTGCCCAGCTCCGCCCCGGAACTGCTCCGCTACTGCACCGAACTCGGCATCAGCTCGGTTGAACTCATGGGCGATGCCGCCGAGTCCTTCGCCGGCGCCCCGCAGATGCGCGGACCCGCCTTCGCCGGCCGCCAGATGACCCCCGAGCGCCAGGCCGCCATGAAGAAACTCGCCGCCGAACGCACCGCGTGGCGCACCGCGGTCTCGATGGACAAGTACAAAGAGCTGCGCAAGCTCTACAGCGCCGCCGGCGTCAATATCGCCATCGTCAAGCTCTCGCTCACAGCCGACATGGGCGACGCCGAATACGACTATGTTTTTCACGTCGCCAAGGCGCTCGGCGCCCGCAGCGTCACCATGGAACTGCCCAAGGAGGCCGCGCTCACCGAACGCATCGGCGCCTTCGCGGCCAAGCACAAGATCTACGCCGGCTACCACAATCACATGCAGGTCAACGAGCAGAGCTGGGAGACCGCGCTCGGTCAATCGAAGTACAACAGCATCAACCTCGACGTCGGCCACTTCACCGCGGCCATCAACAAATCGCCGATTCCCTTCATCCGCGCGAACGCCCCCCGCATTACCAGCTTCCATCTCAAAGACCGCCGCTACGGCAATGAAGGGGCCGCCAACCTGCCGTGGGGCGAGGGCCGCACGCCGATCAAAGAGGTACTCCAGTTGATGAAGAAGGAAAAATATACCTGGCCGGCGAACATCGAACTCGAGTACGCCATCGGCGAAGGCTCCACCGTCATGGCCGAGATGAAGAAGTGCCTCGACTACTGCCGGGAAGCGTTGGCCGGATAAATGGAACGCCGCTGGATCGTCCTCGGGCTGCTCTTTCTCGGCATCGTCATCAGCTACATGGACCGCGGCAATCTTAGCATTGCCGCCGTGCCCATCATGCAGGAGTTCGCGCTGACCCCGGCACAGATGGGGCTGCTGCTATCGAGCTTCTTCTGGACGTACGCGGTTTTTCAGGTGCCGGGCGGGGCGCTGCTCGACCGCTTCGGCATTCGCAAGCTCTACGCCGGGGCCTTCCTGCTCTGGTGCCTTGCCTCGGCCGCCATCGGCTGGGCGCGGTCGTTTGAAGAGATGTTCGCCCTGCGCCTGTTGCTGGGCATGGGCGAAGCCATCGCGCCGCTGGCCAGCATGTCCTTTATCAAGCAGAACTTCGATGAGCGGGAACAGGGCTTGCCCACGGCCATCTACGTCGCCGGCCTCACCATGGGCCCGGCGCTCGGCGCGCTCCTCGGCTCTTCGCTCATCGAATGGCTGGGGTGGCGGGCCATGTTCCTCGCTACCGGGCTCGGCGGCTGCCTGTGGGTGGTGCCGTGGTGGCTGCTCGCCCCGCGTGGCGCCACCGCCGCCGCGAGCCAGACCGAAGGCTCGCTGCTCGAGTTCCTGAAGCAACCGGTAGCCTGGGGCCTATCGCTCAGCGTCTTCTTCTACTCCTATTTCTGGTACTTCGTGCTGACCTGGGTGCCGGCCTACCTGATGCAGGCGCACGGCTTTCCGAACCTGAAGATGGGACTGACGATGGCGCTGCCGCTCGCTGGCATGGCCGTGGTCAACCTGGCAGGCGGGGCGTGGGCGGACCGGGTGCTGCGTGGCGCGGCCGAACCGCTGCTGCTGCGCCGGCGCTTCGTCTGCGCGGGCTTCTCGATGGCGTCCATCCTGATGGGGCTCATCTGGGTCCCCCGGGGCGGTCCGGTGATCTGGGTGCTGCTCGCCTCGCTGATGGGCGTGGGCATCGGCGCGGGCAACTATTGGGCGATGTCACAGAGCGCGGTGCCACGCGCGCTCGTCGGACGCGCACTCGGCTTTCAGAACATGATGGCGCAGGTGGCGGGCGCGGTGGCCCCGCTCGCCACCGGCTATCTGCTCGGCGACGGGCAGAACTATACGGTGGCGATCCTCGTCGCCGGCGCCTCCCCGCTGATCGCCGTGGGAGCGCTGCTGCTGTTCGTGCGCGGCGAGGGTTAGAAGCGCACAGGCCGCTTCGGCGCGGCACCAACGGGCGAGGAACTCACCCCTCCGGCCGGGCCGAAGCGAGTCCGTTGGGCGCGTTCCTCAAGAGCGCATAGGCCGCTTCGGTGCGGCACCAACGGGCGAGGAACGCACCCCTCCTGCCGGGCCGAAGCGAGTCCGTGGGGCGCGATTCTTTAAAAGCGGCAGGCGGCCGGGTCCGACTTGAGCAGATAGGGCTTGTAGTTCTTGGCCTTTTTGTCGAGGCAGCCGACCAGATTCAGCAGTTCGACGTTGCGGAACTGCACTGGATGGCTCTCGCTCTGCAACGAGATCGAGCCGGACTCGAGCAGCTTGCCGTCCACCTTTACCGCCGGGTCGTGATGGGACACCGCCCCCCCGCCAATCTGCGGATGCTCGTACTTGAGCACGGATTGCCCGTTGATGAAGTGCTCCACCGACTCCGAGCCCTTCACGAGCACCTCGGCCTGCACCCACTGGTCGCCGTCGAAGGTGGGCGAGCTCGAGTTCAGGCAGTGCGGAGTGAACAGCTTCCCGTCCCGCTCCACATTCGTGCCCGGGGTGCATAAGTTGCCCGTCGACCGCGGCCCCTTGCCGAGGCCGCCGAGCAGCTGCACCTCGATCGAGATGGGGAAGTCCTGATCCTTCTGCATCGTCTCGACCGGCTGACCATGCACCATGATGCCGCTGTTACGCGTCGCCCAGCCCGGCCCTTCGTTGGACTGGTTGCCGATGAAGCGGTACTCAAGGCGAATCCGGTAGTACGAGAACGAGTCTTTGTAGAACAGGTGGCCGAAGCGCTGGTTAAACTTGTCGTAGCCTTCGTAGCCAACGGTAAGGTAGCCGTCCTGCACCCGGAAAGTGTTGGCGAAATTCTCCCCGACCGGATAGCCGGTGATTTTCGGCGTCCAGCCGGAGAGGTCGCGACCGTTAAAAAGCGGGATCCAATCCTTAGCGGACTGGGAGAACGCAGGAAGGGCAAGAAGAGCGAATAGAACGAATGACTTCACGCTTTGGAGTATACAGAATCCTAGGCGAACAGGTCGGCGACCACCTTGCCCTTCACGAGTTCGCGCGGTTGGTTGAGATGGTTGCGGATCTCCATCTCCGGGTCGATGCCGAGCGCGAAGTAGATGGTGGCGAGCAGATCGTTCGGATGCACCGGCTTCTCTTTGGGGCTTGACGCGGTCGCATCGCTTTCGCCGTACTGCACGCCGCGGCCGATGCCGGCGCCGGCTACGACAGCGCTATAGCAATAAGGCCAGTGGTCGCGTCCATCGGGGCTGTTGCTGTTGCCGCTCGTTGACACGCCCATGCGCGGGCTGCGGCCAAACTCGCCCACGGCCACCACCAGCGTCTCCTTCAGCAGGCCGCGGTCGTCCATGTCCTGCAGCAGCGCGGAGAGGCTGCGATCGAGCTTCGGGCAGTGCAGGTTCTTGAGCGGACCGAAGTTGGCGGCGTGCGTATCCCACGCCGTCTTTTCTGGGTCTCCGTTGGCCACCGACGGCCAGTTCACCTGCACAAACTTCGTCCCGGCCTCGATCAGACGCCGCGCCATCAACGTGCTCTGCCCGAAGGTGTGCAGACCGTAGCGCTCCCGCATCTTGTCCGCTTCTTTGGTCAGATCCATCGCGTCCCGCGCCTTGCCCGAAAGCACCAGGTCGTACGCCTTGCCGTAGTACTCGTCCACGGCCGAAGCGTTCAGCGCCTTCTCAAGCTCCGGCATCGAACCGTTGATGCCCTTGAGCAATTCAAAGCGATCCTTCAGCCGCTCCGGCGGAATCTCCTTGCGCAGCGACAGATCTTCGAGCGTCACCTTCTGCGCAGGATCCTGATACATCCGGTAGGGGTCATAGGCCTTGCCGAGGAAGCCGGCCGCTCCCCCCTTGCCGATAATCCCGGACTCCTGCAGCGGACGCGGCAGTTCGACGAAGGGCAGCATGGCGTCCTTCATCGGCATCATCTTCGAGATGTGGCTGCCCGCCGTGGGGAAGTCGGCGGCGTTGGGCGGCTCCAGTTGTCCGGACGGCGAGACCTTATCCGGCGGATAGCCGGTGAGCATCTGATAGATCGCCGCCGTGTGATTGAACAGCCCGTTCGGGGTATAGCTCATCGAGCGGATGAGCGTCACCTTGTCCATCGTATCGGCCATCATCGGCATGTGCTCGCCGATCCAGGTGCCGGGGATCTTCGTCTTGATCGGCTTGAACTCGCCGCGGATGTTCGAGGGCGCGTTGGGCTTCGGGTCCCAGATGTCGATGTGGCTCGGCCCGCCCTGCAGGAAGATCATGATGACGTTCTTGGCGTTGCCAAAACCCTTGGCTCCGGCGAACTTATCCGCCACCGCCGCGGCCTTGGCCGCCTTCTGCGACAGGAAGAACCCCGGCAGATGCAGGCCCGCCAAGCCCAGCGAACCAATCCGCAGCAACTCGCGGCGCGTTGGCCCCTCACAAGTCTGACCGGCGATACGTCCAGGAATGTTCAACATGATCTTGCTCCTTAGTAAATATAGAGGAAACCTTTGCTGTTGAGAAGGGCCCAGAGAAGATCCTGCGCGCGCAGGGCCCGGGGACCACCGGAGAGGTACTTGATGCCGTACTCGGCTTCGGCCTTGGTGGGCAGCCGCGACAGCGACGCCAGATAGAGATCTTCCACCATGGCCGCATCGGACTTGCCGGCCAGAACGTTCTTCGCCACGCGGCCTTTCGGGTCGGCCACGGCGTCAGAGATCGTCTTGCCGTTCACCAGGTTCAACGCCTGCGGCAGGCTAAAATCGGTGCGCCGCTCACACTCGCAAGCCGATTCGCGGGTCGGCCGGCCAAACAGGTCGAGGAAGCCTTCAGCGCCCACGTGCGGGTCGAGCACCTGCGAGGCGTTGGTCTCCTCCGGCACATCCGGGAACTTCGGCCGCGCCCCGGCCGCCGCCGCCACGGCGTCCATCAACGGTTCCGCGTTCAGCCGGCGCGGCATGGCGTGCGAAAAGTTGTCCGCATCGAGCGCATTCCATTCGTTGGTCTGGAAGGAGGCCTGGTAGGTCCGGCTCCGCACAATCGTCCGCATCAGGTGCTGCATATCGAAGTTGTGATCGGTGAGGTCTTTGGTGAGCGCTTCGAGCAGGGCCGGGTTCACCGGCGGGTTCGAGGCCCGGATATCGTCCACCGGATCAATGATGCCCTTGCCGAAGAAGTAGCTCCAGATGCGATTGGCCACGGCCTTGGCAAAGAAGGGATTTTGTTTCGAGACCAGCCAGTCGGCCAGCGCATCGCGGCGCTGCGGCCCGGCCGGAATCTTCACGGGTGCAATCGAGGCGATCAGGAACTCGGGCGCCACCACGCGCGAATCCTTCGGGTGCTTCATCTCATAATCAGCCCGCTGATCGTAGAGAATCTCTTCGCCCACCTCGTAGCCGGGCCGCAGCCCGACCGCCGAGAAGAACGCCGACATCTGGAAGTACTGATTCTGCGTCCACTTTTCAAACGGATGATCGTGGCACTGCGCGCACACCATGCGCACGCCCAGGAAGACCTGCGTCGTCTTCTCCATGGTCGGCTTGGCGTCGCGCGTGGCGCGGAAGTAGTTGCCGGCCGGGTCGTCGTAGGTGCTGCCGCGGCTGGTCAGCAGTTCGCGCACCATCCGGTCGTAGGGCTTGTTGGCGGCGATCGATTCCCGGATCCACTCGCGGAAGCCGTAGGCGCCCTTCTCGCCGAGAAACTTGCGGGAGGACTGCAGCAGGTCGCTCCACTTCACCGTCCAATGGTCGGTAAACGCGGCGCTGGCGATGAGCTTATCGATCTTCCGGTCGCGCTTCAGCTTCGAGGGCGCCGGGTCGGCCACAAAGGCGCGGATCTCATCGGGCGACGGCAGCTGCCCGGTTAAATCGAGCGAGACCCGGCGCAGAAACGCCGCGTCGTCCGCCGCCGGCGAGGGCTGAATCTTCAGCTTCTGCAGCTTGGCGTCGATGTGCTGGTCGATGTAGTTGTTCTGCGGCAGCGGCTTCCAGGCAAAGCCCGGCTTGGGGTTGAGAATCGTCACCGGAATGGTGGAGAACTTGCCCTGATAGCGGACGAGCAGCGTCGCCTCGCCCACCCGCTCGCCGGAGACCTTGGCGGCCGCGTCCACTTTGGCGACGTCCGGGGTGTTCGATTCAACGGTCGCTTCGCTGGTCACGTCCCGCGTCTGCCCGTCGGCAAACCGGGCGGTCACCTTCACCTGCGCCGTGCCGCCGGCGCCGGTCATCGCCACCTCGGCCGGGGTCACTTCGAGCGCGTTCACGTTATCTTTGGCCGGGTCGCCGTAGGGCACACCCTGGGCAATCCAGTTGTAGATCGTCGTGTAGTAGGGCGACTTTTTGTCAAACCGCAGCCCGCCGCCGTGCGCCACCGACTGCGTGGGCTTGGCGAGCATCAGGCTGCGCCCCGGCTCGGCGCGGTTAAAGCGGCGGCCGGAGAGGTCATAGAGCAGCGCCTCATAATCAAACTGCGGATCGTAGCCGCGCAGCGAGAGCTTGAAGCCGTTCTTGCCCTTGGCCGCGCCGTGGCAGGGGCCGGAGGTACAGCCGGTCTTGTTCAGAATCGGCGCGACGTCCCGCAGAAACGTCACGGGTTGGGCGCTGGCGGCAAGCGCCGCGCTAACGAGCAGGAGTGGGATTCGCATCGTTCGATTTCTCTTCCGGATCGAGTTCGGCCACCGCCAGAGGCAGCAGCGGCGAGTAAATTTCCTGGGTCTGGCCGCCGGTCATCAGACGGCCCATGATTCCAATGTTATAAAGAGCCGGCAGCGTGTTGCGCGTCGAGGTGACCAGAAACGTCCCCGTCGTCTTATCGGTCTTATCGACCTCCATCTCGATCGCGCGAAAATCGATGAAGTTCGGCAGATCGACCACCACGTTTTCCGGCACCGCCTGCATGCGGTCGCGCGTCGTCCAGCGCCAGCGGAACAGATATTCGTAGCCGGCGGCTTTCTTGGTCGCCTTCTCGAGCCGCAGCGACAAACCGGCCGGGGCGGCGTCGGTCAAAGCGGTTGGCAGCTGATAGCCGAGCCACTGCCCCGTCAGCGCCCGCTGCCGGTCCACCACGCCCTGTGTGGTCGCGCCGTTCACGGCGATCGAGTAGCCCAAGCCGGTCGCGATGCGCTCAACGCGCGGCATCTTCGGATCGGTCGAAACCACGCGGAAGCCGATCTCCCCCGCGGCGAACTTCGCCTCCCGCGCCGCGGTCAGGGTGATCATACCGCGGCGGCTGTTGGCCCGGTTGTTGGGGTCGGGAATCTCGTGCGGAATGTCGCCCCCGGCCGCCTGGATACCGGCAGGCAGGTTGATGGGTTCGATTCGCAAAGGACCGGTGTAGCCGCGGCGGTTGATGTTGAAGTTCACCAGCGCCGTGCCGCCCGCCGGAATGTTGACGAACGGAGTCGTAATTTGGGCCTGAAAATCGGGGCCCGAGCGCGACACGTGCAGCCGGTAGGCGTAGTGAGCGCCGCCGCGCAGCGCCAGGTCCTCGACCGCCACCGTGATCTTCCGCACTCCCACCGGCGCCTTGAACTGCAAAAACGGATCGCCCAGCGTCCGGCTGCTGGCCTGCACCGCGGCCACGTCTACCGGTAGCGGGGCGTCCCCGGCCGAACTCAGCTTCTTGCCAGCCTCGTCGTAAACGGTGATCAGCCCGGTGAGCTTCGAGGTACCCAACTCCCGCGCCTGCAACTCGAACAGATACTCCTGGCCGGGTTCGACGCTCAGCGTGTATTTATCCACCTCGGCAGCCTTGGCCAGCCGGCCGTTGATGGTCACCGGCAGCGCCAGCGGCGCGGTGACCGGCTCCCGCAACTCGGGATAATCGCCCACGGCGAAGGGCAGCGGCAGCGAGGGCGAATCCGGCAGGTTCACGAAGGTCTGGGGTGCCTTCACGCTCGCCAGGTCCGCTTTCACGGTCACGTTCGACAACGTCACGTTCGTCGATTCCCCACGGCGGCCGCCGAGCGGGAAGATGTCGGCGGCGTAGGCGTAGGCTCCGGTCTTGAACCGGTAGTAGCCCTGCGCCTGCGTGGAAAACCGAGCGTCGTGGATCTCGACGTAATAGAAGCCCTCTTTGGGGAACGTCATATCGAGCCGGGCGTCGAGGCCGATCATCGGATCATCCTCACTGCGGGCGATCTGCTTGCCGGCGGCGTCATAAACGCGGATCACGGGGTCGACGGCGGAGCCGGCGCGCCGGGCGTCCACTTCGAACACGCGACGCTC
>JADCJL010000081.1 GCA_020247055.1 Acidobacteriaceae bacterium
CCAACGCACCAGAAAACGGCCAATCGCATCAGAACTGGAGCCGCAGCGCGAACTGAATCAACCGCGGGTCGTTAAACTGCCCGCTGATGACGCCGAACTGCGGGTTGCCCAACTGGGTACCCGGATAGCCGAACTGCACCCGGTTGAACAGGTTAAAGATCTCGGTGCGGAACTGCAGACCGAACCGTTCGTTGATCTTCGTGTTCTTGAAAATGGTGAAGTTATAGTTGGCGATGCCGTGGGAGCGGACATCGGTGAGCGAGCGGGCGACGTTGCCGAACTGAAAGGCGGGGGTGGGGGTGAAGGCGGAGGTGTTGAACCACCGGCTGAGGCGGTCCTGCGCCGCGCCGGTCAGGTTGGCGCTCTGCCCGGTGGAGTTCGGACGCTGTCCGCCGCCCTGCGAGTTGGACGTGTTGACGGCCATGGTCATGTTCAAGGGATTCCCGCTCTGGAACGTGGTGATGCCGTTGACGCCCCAGCCGGCCACGATGCGTTCCACGGCTCCGGTGGCATTGCCCAGGAACGGCTTGCCTTTGCCGAAGGGCAGGTCGTAGATGAAGCTGATGACGGCGCGATGGGGGACGTCGTACAGCGCGACGGACTTTTCGGCCTTCAAGTCGTACCAATTCTGGACGCCCATGCCGCCGCCGGGTTCGAGCCACGCGGTGAGGGTATCGGTGTCGCTCATGAGCTTGGACCAGGTGTAGGAGCCGAGCACGGAGGCGCCCTGGGCAAAGCGTTTCTCGACCTTCACCTGCGCTGAATGATAGACCGAGTTGCGGTTCATGGGTGAGACCTGGTTAAACGCCGTGTACTGGGGAAAGGGCCGCAGGAGTTGGGCTCGTTGGACGGTGGGCTGGGCGAGGGCGCCTAACTGGACCTGGCCGAAGAAGGGATTGGGCACCTGCTGGGTGAGCGTCGCGCCTTGCGAGAGGAACTCGACGGGGAGCTGGTTGAGCGCTTGATTTGGACCGGGCAGATGCGTGCCCTTTGAGCCCGCATAGGCGATGTCAATGGCCATGCCGCCGAGGACTTCGCGCTGGATGTCGAAGTTCCATTGCTGCATAAAAGCTCGCGGATCGGTGTAGAGGGGAGCGCTGATGCCTTGCCCGTAGAAGAGCCGCTGGATGTTCGGGCTCCGTCCGGGGGCGGCAATAATGCCGTTCGGGAAGGGGTTCGACAGCCGGTCGGCCGGGGTGATGCTGCCGTCGGGAGAGCCGAAGTATGGGGTGGTGTAGGCGTTCGAGATATCGCCGTTCGGCGCGGTGCCGAAGGCTACGTCATTGGGCAGATAGAAGACGCCCCATCCGGTGCGGATGACGGTCTTGTTATTCAAGCGGTAGGCCAGGCCCAAGCGGGGAGAGAATACATTCTCCAGTCGCGTGTTGTTCCGGCTCGGGCTATCCGGGGAGTTCACCAGACCGAAGCGCCCTTTGAAGTTCAAACCGCCGCGTCCGCTCAATTCGTTGTCGGCGTTGGGCAGCAGGACGACGAGGCGGTCAAACCGTTCTGACCACGGTCCCATCTGTTCAAACCGGACACCGAAGTTTAGAGTGAGCTTGGAGTTCACCTGCATCTGATCGCCGATGTAATAGCCGCGGTAGATCATCTGCCCGGCGACGAAGGAGTTGTGCGTCAAGCCACCGCCGCTGCCGTAGCCGAGCAGGAAAGAGGCAAAGCCGTTGCCGGTGCCGGCGGCCGCCAGGGGGTTGACGCTCGTGAAGAGAGCGTCGAAGTTGAACGAGCCTGACGGGTTGTTCTGCTGGTAGTAGTTGTGGGTGCCGCGACGGATCTCGGCGCCGAACTTGACGGTGTGCTTACCCCAGATTTTGGTTACGTTGGGGCTGAGCGAGTAGATGTCGTTGCGGGCGACGATGGTGCTGCCAGTGCCGTTGGTCGAGAAGACGCCGTTATAGCCGGTAACGATGGGGATTGGCTGGACGCGCACGGCCACGGCCGTATTGAGGGCCGATGGCCAGCCCAACTGGGTCAGATCGTAACCGGCGGTTGAAGCCGTCCGGTCGTAGTGGTAGCGCGAGAAACTCGCCCGGAGGTCAAGGAACATGGTCGGGGTGAGGGAGTAGGTATCGCCCACCACGAACTGGTTTGTGTTCATATCCTCCGTGCAGCGGTCCACACAGGTTTTTGTGTTGTAGGGGTCGATCGGCAGGTTCAGATTGCGCCAGTAGGTGTAGCGGGCAAAGATCCGCTGTTTGTCGCTGATGGTATGGTCAAGGCGGTAGTTCTGCTGGTTCTGGTCGCCGCCGACGCTGGCGTTGGCGGTAAAGTTATTGACGGCGGTGAAGGGCAGTCCGGGTGAGTTGGCCCGGCCCCAAAGTGGCGTCATGGCGCGGGCCGCGCGGTCGATGCGGTTGTCGGGGATGATATTGCCGGGGAACGGGGCACGGCTGATGGTGCCGTCCGGGCAGGCGGCATTGCCGAGGCGTCCGCAGGTGGTGAGCGGGTCGTAGATGGGCACCACTGCACCGGACCCATTCCGGACATCGGCGAAGTTGCCGGCCCGCATCGGGTCCGTCGGCACGGAATACACGTAAGAAGCACCCTGCCGCAAGCGGAACCCTTCGTAAGATCCAAAGAAGAAGGTTTTGTCCTTCTTCACCGGTCCGCCCAGGGTGACGCCGAACTGATTCTGCGTGAATGCTGGTCGCTGCACCCCGGCCCGGTTGTTGAAGAATGTATTCGAGTTGAGCGCCCGGTTGCGGAGAAATTCGTAGGCGCTGCCGTGAAACTGGTTGGTGCCCGACTTGGTGGACAGGTTAATGACGCCGCCGGCGAGCCGGCCGAACTCCGGTCCGAGGTTGTTGGTTTGCACGCGGAACTCCAGCACGGCGTCCTGCGTGGGCACGAGCATGGTGTGGTTCACATAGTTGCTGTTGTTGGGTGCGCCATCGATGTAGGAGGCGCTTTGGTTAGCCTGTCCGCCGCCGATCTGAAAATTGGCCCAGGCGAAGGGATTGGTACCGGTCGGCGTCTGGCTGGACTGCCCACCGGGCACGACGCCGGGTACCAGCGCCACCAGGCTGAAGACGTTGCGACCGTTCAGGGGCATCTCGAGCACCTTTCGCGCTTCGACCACCTGACCCAGGGAGGCGTTTTCGGTTTGCAGGAGTGGCGTCTGTTCGGTCACCTCGATCACCTGATTCACCTCGCCCACCTGCAGCGCCGCGTCGATGCGGACGGCGCTTTGCACCTCGACGACCACGTTGTCGCGCAGCAGGCGGCGGAAACCCGTTTTCTCCACTTCGACGCGATATTGTCCCGGGGGTAGGTTGACGAACTGGTAGGCGCCATCGGCGCCAGACTGCGCGGTGCGCCGGTCGCCCGTGCCGCTGTTCGTCAGGGTGATGTTGGCCTGTACGATGGCGCCACCGGTAGAGTCGGAGACGTTCCCGACGAGCGAGCCATAGAAGGTTTGCGCGGGAACGAGGGCGGCCATAGACAGGATGGCCAGGATAGCCGTAAGTAATCGCATGGGGGGGACACTATCAAATCCCGGGGCTGGAAACAAGCCCACGGGGAGATACCCCGTGGGTGCTCCGACACCGTATGATGATGCCATGCTGCGCCATCTATTGCTGTTCTCTGTATTCTTGATTGTGGCTTTCGGGCAGCCGCTGCCGCGCTACGAGATTTATCGGGCCGCCGGGCGGATTGTCGTCGATGGGATTCTTGATGAACCCGCCTGGCGGCAGGCGCCTGCGGCGGGCGACTTCCACTTCAACTGGTGGACGGCCGGCGAAAAAGAGCAGACCGTGGCGAAGATCCTTTGGGACGACGAGAACCTCTACGTGTCTTACTACTGCCACGATCAACATATCGCCGCCGAGGTCGTCGAACGCCATGGTCCGGTGTCGCTAGACGATGCCGTCGAGATCTTTGTAAGCCCCAACCCGGCGAAGGTCACCAACTACTACGGCTTTGAGATCAACGCCATCGGCACGATGCTGAACTTCATCCGCGCCGACTGGTACAACGGCCCCTTCAACACCGAACCGGAGGGCGTACGGCTGCGCACCTCGCTGTACGGGCGGCGGGTGAAGCACGAGGCGGCGGGCGACACCTACTGGACGCTCGAACTGGCTATCCCGCTCAAGAACTTCGTCCGCGACGCCGCGCACACCCCGCCGCGCGAAGGCGACGAGTGGCGGCTGAACCTGAACCGCGCCGGGGGCAAAACGAACGCGCAGTATTCGACCTGGTCGCCGGTCGACGCGCCGCGGCCGAACTTCCACGTGCCGCAGTCGTTCGGTTGGGTTCGTTTCGTTAACAGGCCGCCGGTGCGCGCCGAGGCTTACCACGCGGTGAACCCCGGGGAGTTGTTGGTGGAGCGCCCGACGCTGCTCTGTCTGGGCTTTGAATGGCCGATTTCGGGCGACGACAACCGGAACTCCGCAGTCGAGGTGGCCTATCGGAAGGCGGGCGAGGCGGGGTGGAAGACGGGCATGCCGCTGCTGCGGATGGGCGGGGAGCGGGTGTTCCGGCCCGACCTCGGCCTCGACTATCTGGTGCCGGAGAAGTTCGCGGGCAGTCTGCTGGATCTTGAGCCGGATACGGAATACGAGGCGCGCTTCACGATGCGCGACCCGGATGGCGTGCTGCGCGAGGCGGTGCGGACGGTGAAGGTGCGGACGCGGGGCGAGCCGCAGCCGGTGAAGAACGGGCGGGTGCTGCACGTGTACCCGCCCACCTGGCAGGGGCCGAAGCAGGAGCCGTCGTTTGTGGGCCTGAAGAAGGCTTACTACGGGTCGGGGAACGGCGACTGGTCCGTGGTGAGCGAGCGGCCGGTGCGGTCCGGCGATACGATTCTGGTGCATGCCGGTTTGTACCGGGGCGACCGGATGAGGTACTCCGAGCCGACGGGCCTGGATTTTGACGGCACCTATCATCTGACGGCGAAGGGTACGGCGCAGCGCCCGATTGTGATCCGGGCCGCGGGCGACGGGGAGGTGATCTTCGACGGCGACGGGGCCTTTACGCTCTTTGACGTGATGGCGGCCGACCACCACATCTTCGAAGGCCTGACGATTCGCAACGCGGGGATCGCGTTTCAGGCCGGTATCAAGGACGTGGCCGGGGCGCGGGGGCTGACGATCCGCAACTGCCGGATTGAGGACGTGGGCATTGCGGTCAACGCGCAGTTTGCCGGCTCGCACGACTTTCTGATCTCCGATAACGTGATGCTCGGTCGCGACGACCGGCACCGGCTGCTCGGCTGGTTCAACCCCGGCCTCTACGGCGCCAACACGCTGAAGAGCTACCACGCCGTGAAGCTCTACGGGGCCGGGCACGTGGTGCGGCACAACTATATCGCTTACTTTCACGACGGGATTTCGGTTTGTACCCACGGTTCGCCGGACCCCGACCCGGCGCGGCAGGCTTCGGCGATCGACTTCTACAACAACGACATTCACCTGATGGCCGATGACTTTATTGAGACCGACGGCGGGGTGCACAACATCCGCGTGATGCGGAACCGGGGGGTGAACGCGGCGCAGTGCGGGCTGAGCGCGCAGCCGGTTTACGGGGGGCCGGCGTACTTTATCCGGAACGTGGTTTATCACGTGCCAACGGGGTGCGGCTTGAAGTTCAACGTGAAGCCGACGGGGATGGTGCTTTACCACAACACGCTGGTGACCGAAGCGCTGCCGAGGGACCGGTTTGCCAATACGCACGCCCGCAACAACCTGTTCTTGGGTACGGGGGCGAACCGGCCCGTGTTCCGGTTTGCGAACGCGACGGCGTATTCGAGCTACGACTATAACGGCTACGGGCTGAACGCGGGGGCGGCGCACCAGTTTGAGTGGCTGTCGCCGGCGGGTGGGGCGGCGGTGGATTATCCGGCGGACCGGGCGGGGACGCGGCGGTTGGCAACGCTCGAAGCGCTGCGCGCGGCCACGGGGCAGGAGGCGCACGGGTTGGCGGTGGACTACGGGATTTTTGAGAGCCTGCGTCCGCCGGACCCGGCGAAGCCGCACGCGGTTTACGAGGCCCGGGAGTTGGACTTCCGGCTGAAGCCGGGGGGGCGGGCGGTGGACGCTGGGGTGGCGCTGCCGGGGGTGAATGACGGGTATGTGGGAAAAGCTCCGGACCTGGGGGCGTACGAGGCCGGGGCGGCGGCACCGCAGTATGGCCCACGGCGCTAGGAGAGAATAGCGGTTCAGTTGGTCCGCTGCCGGATGGCTGGCGGGAAGATGCGTGGGCCGTGGTTAAAGAGTGCCGGGAGTTGGATGGCTGGTGGCGGCCGGGGGCGGGCGCCACACTACGGCCCGCGGCGCTAGGAGAGAATTGAGATGAGGGTTTGTTCATGCCGGATGGCTTGCAGGAAGATGCGTGGGCCGTGTGCACGATTGCGGCCAAGCCGCAGTTAGCGCTGGCGCGTGTGGTGGCCACGTCCTTCCGGCGTCACCATCCCGGGGTACCGGTGTTTGTTCTGCTGGCGGACCGCGTGGAGGGCGCGTTTGACCCGGCGGGGGAGCCCTACCGGCTGGTTGCTCTCGAGGAGTTGGAGGCGCCGGAGACTGAGGAGATGGCGCGGCGGTACACGGCGCAGGAGTTCAGCTATGCGCTGACACCGTGGCTGCTGCAGTGGGTGTTGCGACAGGGATTTGGGAGGGTTTTGTTTATTAAGCAGGAGAGCCTGGTGACGGCGAGTCTGGAGCCGGTGATGGACCGGCTGCGGGCGCCGGGCGTGTCGCTGCTGCTGACGCCGCATCTGCTGGCGCCGCTCGGATCGGTAGCGCGGGAGTTGAACATTTTGCAGTGTGGCACGTTCAACGGGGGCTTCGTGGCGGTGCGCGGCGGCGGGGAGGGGGATCGGTTTCTGGCGTGGTGGCAGGCGCGGCTGCTGGAGGATTGCCGGTACGCGCCGGCCGACGGGCTGCACTTTGAACAGCGCTGGCTGGACCTGGCGCCGGGATTGCTGGATGGCGTTGAGGTGGTGCGGGATCCTGGGGTGAACGTGGGGCACTGGCATTTGCCGGAGCGGAAGGTGCGTGTGGAGGGGGAGACGATCTGGGCTGACGGCAGCCTGTGCCGGTTGTTCCGGTTCAGCGGTTTCGACATGGAGCATCCCGAGAAGGCGACGCGGTACTTTGACCGGCTGCGGATGGAGAAGATGGGGGATGTGGCGCAGGTGTTTCGCCGGTACCGGGAGGAGTTGGAGTCGGCGGGTTACTGGGAGATCCAACAGGGGAGGTATTCGTTGTCATGATGACGGTGGCGACGACGGTAGCGAATAATTTCTTACCCTACGCGAGGGTGTTGCGGGATACGCTGCGGCAGTGGCATCCGGAAGCCCGGCTGATTGTGGGGCTGGCGGATGAGCCGGTGGGGGAGAGCGAGGACTGGGAGTGGATGAGGTTGGGGGAGATGGGGATTCCGCGCCTGCGGGAGTTCTGTTTTCGTTACACGCGGCGGGAGATGCTGCCGGCGGTGAAGCCGTTTCTGCTGCGAGCGCTACTTGAGCGGGGTCATGAGGCGGTGTTGTTTCTGGATGCGGACATGATGGTGCTGGGGCCGCTAGACGGTCTGTGGGAGCGGGTACGGCGGCACCCGCTGACGCTGACCCCGCATTTGCTGGGGATGGGGAATCCGGCGGCGGTGGAGAAGAACATTCTGCAGTGTGGGGTTTACAACGGCGGGTGTGTGGGGGTGCGGGCCGGGGCCGGGGCGTTTCTGGACTGGTGGCGGGAGCGCGTGGCGGAGTACTGCCGGTTTGCGACCGCGCGGGGGATGCACTTTGATCAGCGGTGGCTCGATTACGCGCCTTCGTTTGTGGAGGGTTTGGGCGTAGTGCGGGAGCCGGGGTACAACGTTGCCTACTGGAACCTGGCCGAGCGGGGTAGGCGTGCGGGTTGGCGGCTATTTCACTTCAGCGGCTTTGACGGGGTGGCGGAGGTGACGCGCTATTGGCCGGAGAAGCGGCGGGCGGAGATGGGGGAGGCGGCGGAGTTGTACGTCGAGTACGGGGCGAGGCTGCGGGCGGCGGGTTGGGAGCCGGGGCAGGACCGGGATTGGGCCTTTGACCGGTGGGAGGACGGGGTGTTGATCGAAGAGTGCCAGCGGCAGCGGTATGGACGGTTGGGGCGGGGGACGCAGTGGTGCGCGGATCCGTTTCGGGTGGAGATGCGGGAGTGGCTTGCGGAGGTGGGGGCGGAGGCGGACGGGGCGGAGGTGGCGATGTGGCGGCGGGCGGCCGAGGAGCGATTGACGAAGCTTGAGGAGGCGAACGAGTTATTGGGGCGGCAGCAGGTGGAGTTGGACCAGTTACGGAACGCGTTGGCGGGGGAGCAGGCGCGGGTGGATTGGCTGCGGCGGGAGTCGGCGATGTACGAGGAGGCGGCGCGCGAGCGGCTGCGGGTGATTGAGCGGTTGACGGAGCCGGAGAGTTGAGGGGGGCGGCATTGGGGAGCGCCGCCCCCGTGGGGTTGTTACATGACGGGGCCGATGCGCCAGGGGACGAACTCCTGGTGGCCGAGGCGTTCGGCGCAGGTTTTTTCGCCGCTGGCGACGCGGAGGATGAAGTCGAAGATCTCCTGGCCGATCTGCTGGACGGTGGCTTCGCCGTCGGCGATGCGGCCGGCGTTGATGTCCATGTTGTCGCGCATGCGGCGGAAGGTGTTCGAGTTGGTGGAGACCTTGACGACGGGGACGGTGGGGAAGCCAATGGCGGAACCGCGGCCGGTGGTGAAGCAGATGACGTTGCAGCCGCCGGCGGCGAGGCCGGATAGAGAGACGGGATCGTAGCCGGGGGTGTTCATGAAGCCGAAGCCGGGTTCGGTGATGCGTTCGGCGTACTCATAGACCTGGGTGAGGGTGCTGGTGCCACCTTTGGCGACGGCGCCGAGGCTCTTTTCGAGGATGTTGGTGAGGCCGCCCTCTTTGTTGCCGGGCGAGGGGTTGTCGTTGAAGCTCGAGCCCTTGAACTGGTTGAGGTACTCCTTGTAGTCGGCGATCATGCGAAGGAGTTTTTCGCCGATGGCGCGGTTGCGGGCACGTTTGACGAGGAGGTGTTCGGCGCCGATGATTTCGGTGGTTTCGGCGAGGATGCTGGCGGCGCCGATGGCGGCGAGCAGGTCCGAGCAGTGGCCGAGGGCGGGGTTGGCGGTGATGCCGGAGAACGAGTCCGACCCGCCGCAGTTGAGGCCGAGGGTGATGAGGCTGGCGGGGAGTTCCTTGCGCTCTTCGGCGGCGAGGGCGTCCATTTGCTCATTGATGAACTTGCGGGCGGCTTCGACGGCGCCGCGGGTGCCGCCGGAGTTTTGCAGGGTCATGCCCATGAGGCGGCTGCTGCGGGGGGCGTTGGGTCCGAGGTAGTGGTCGATTTGGTTGACTTCGCAGCCGAGGCCGAGAATGATGGCGGCGCCGACGTTGGGATGGGCGAGGACGCCGGCGAGGGTGCGGCGGAGCTGGTCGGTATCGGGGCCGATGGAGTGGCCGCAGCCTTCGCCGTGGGGGAAGGCGACGATGCCGTCGACGTGGGGGGGCAGGGAGGCGGGGTCGAAGCTGTGGGCGATGAGTTCGGCGGTGTGGGCGGCGCAGTTGGAGGCGGCGACGACGGCGACGTAGTTGCGCGTGCCGGCGCGGCCGTCTTCGCGGGGGTAGCCGAGGAAGGTGGGGATATTGGCGGGGCGGGGCGGGTAGGGGACTTCGGCGGGGGGGAACTCGTAGTTGAAGGTCTGCTCTTCGAACAGCACGTTGTGGGTGTGGATGTGCTGGCCGGGTTCGATCGAGACCTTCGAGCGGCCGATGACTTGGCCGTAGCGGAAGATCCGATCGCCGGCGGGGATGGTCTTGAGGCAGACTTTGTGGCCGGCGGGGATGGAGTCTTTGGTAATGACGATGACGCCGCCGACGCGGAGTTCGGCGCCGGGGGAGACGGGGACGCGGAGGACGGCGACGTTGTCGGTGGGGTGCAGGTGGATCGCGGAGTTTTCCGCGGTAGGCATTTTTTCGATATCGACGAGGCTCATCGGAGTAGGACGGTTTCGGTGGTTTGTTCTTTGATGTGGACTTTGAGGCGGCGGCCGACGGGGTGGACCCACAGGCCGGAGCCGTCGCGGGGGACGGGGATCTGGGCGGGGGAGTTCACGTAGAGGGTGATGCCGGTATCGACGCCGCGCAAGAGCTTGCCGACGTGGATGTGCAGGTGGCACTGGGTGCGCACCTTTACCCCATTGTATGCGAGGCCCCACTCATCGCCCCAGAGCGCTTTGGCTTTGGCGATGGCGGCGGTCCAGAGCTCGGTTCGTTCGGCGGGGGAGAGGTCGGCGAGGGTTTGGATGCCGGTGGGTTTGATGCGGGTGGGGAGGGTGAGGGTGCGGTTGGGCTTGCGGGGGCTCGCGTCTTTGAGATGGAAGACGGTGAGGCCGGGCGGTTGCTTGGCGGCTTCGTTGGTGAGGGAACACTCGCGGGTTTGGAGGGAGGCGGGGTCGGCGGGGTTGCAGGCGCAGGCGCCGGTTTCGGCGGGGAGGGTGACGGCGAGGGGGAGGGTGAGGAGCAGGAAGAGGCCCGGTTGGCGCATTGGGGTCATTATACTGACATGTAGTGCTATATCTCAGGACGGCTGCGCTTTTGGCGGCTTTGTTGCTGCTGTTTCCGGCGTTTCCGGGCGCGTTTGGACTGTTTGGTCCGGATGAGCCGCGGTATGCTTCGATTGCCCGGGAGATGGCGCGGAGCGGGGACTGGGTGACGCCGGTGCTCGATGGGCGGCCGTGGCTCGAGAAGCCGGCGCTGCTGTATTGGATGGGGGCGGTGGGGTTTAAGCTGGGCCTGGGGCCGGAGGCGGCGGTGCGGGTGCCGCTGGGTTTGCTGAGCGCGGGGTTTGTGATCTGGTTCGGGTGGATGGTGGGGAGCTGGCGGCGGGCGGCGATGCTGGCAACGTGCGCGGGTTGGATTGGGTACTCGAACATCGCGGTGACGGATGTGCCGCTGGCGGTGTGTTTTTCGGCCGGGAGGGTGCTGGCGCTGCGGTGGGTGGAGACGGGGCGGGGGGCGTGGTGGGTGGGGGCGTGCTTTGGGGCGGCGATGCTGGCCAAGGGTTTGGTGCCGGTGGTGTTGGCGGCGCCGGTGGCGTGGTTTGCGCGGGAGCGGTGGCGGGAGTGGTGGAAGGTGGTGGTGGCTTCGCTGGTCGTGGCGGCGCCGTGGTACGTGCTGGTGACGCAGGCGCAGGGCTGGGCGTTTATCAACGAGTTTTTTATTGAGCACCATTTCGGCCGGTTTGCGAGCGGTGACCTGCAGCATGTACAACCGTTCTGGTTTTACGGGCCGATGATGATAGGCCTGCTGCTGCCGTGGACACCGCTGCTGTGGCGGGGGGAGTGGCGGGCGCGGACGTTTTATGCGGCGTGGCTCGTGTTCGGGTTTGTGTTCTTTAGTGTTTCGAAGAATAAGCTGCCGGGGTATCTGCTGCCGCTGCTGCCGGCGGCGGTGATGGTGATGCGGGTGCCGGGGCCGCGGTATTTGGCGGGGGCGGCGGGGTTGATGGTGGCGGTGGTGGCAACGGGGAAATTGAGTTACTTGCCGGCGAAGGACGGGGAGTTGACGGGGCGGGAGTTGGCGCGGCAGGTGGGCCCGGATAGCTGCGCGAACGGGATTCCGCGGAGTTTGCGGTATGGGGTGCACTACTATGCCGGCAAGGCGCTGGGGGAGTGCTGGGAGATGCCGGGGGCGGCTTTCGTGCCGGCAGGGAAGGCGGCGGTGCGGAAGGGGTTGCAGTTCCGGGTGTCGGGTGCCTCCGGGGAGGGGCGGCTACTGTTTTTGGCGGCGTTGCGGCCGACGGAGGGAGAGTGGGTGGTGCCGGTGGAGGCGGAGCCGAATCTGGTGTGGGTGGGGGCGCGGGACGTGCGGGATTGGGAGGCGGGGGAGACGATTGGGTTTGATCCGAACGAGATAGCGTATCCGGGGCCGTTTTGGGGAGCGGGGAAGGGGATCTGGTACTGGAATCTCGTGTTTGTGCGGGGCGGGCGGGTGGTGGCGCGGAGCGCGACGCGGAAGGAGTTGGATTGGGATCCGGCGGCGGACCGGGTGGTGGAGGCGCGGCTCGAAGCGGTGGGGGAGCGGCGGGGGGGCTTCTTTGACCGGCTGGGGACGCCGGACCGGGGGGCGAGTTCGGGACGCGAGGGGCTGCAGGCCTGGGAGCGGCTGTGGCGGTATGCGGAGAATGGGGTGGGGGCGCTGGAGGTGACGGCGCCGGCGCCGGTGGACTTTGCGAATTTTTACGGGGTGGACCTGACGCGGCGGCCGCGGCAGATGCTGTTTGACGCGGCGGGCAAGGCGCTGCCGCATCCGTCGATTCCGGGCTGGACGCTGCGGGAGTGGGCGCTGCAGGATGCGGTGCTGGATCCGCACTTTGGGCATTGGGCATCGATGGAGTTTCGGTTTGGTCCGGTGTCGCAGGACGGGTACGAGCGGCCGTTGTTTGACCGGCGGAGCGGGGAGATTGACCCGGTGGTGCTGGAGCACTGGCTCGCCAAGGACCTGGCGCGGCTCTATGTGGAGAAGGGGATTGACGCTCGCGGGGTGACGATTCGGAAGCCGGATGCCGCGGCGCTGTCGTTTTGCCGGAAGACCGGGGCGCGCTGCGTCGTAGACTAGAAAAAGTGTCCTTGAAGAAGTTGACGGCGCATGTCAAAGCGGCGGGTTGAGCGAGCAAATTGAGTCCAAAGGTTTTGGACCAGGCGCTGGCGGGGCTACCGCGACAGTTGGATCCACGGGTGCTGATTGGCTTTGAGACGTCGGATGACGCCGGGGTCTTCCAGCTGACGCCGGAGTGTGCGCTGGTGCAGACGGTGGATTTCTTTACGCCGATTGTGGATGATCCGTACACGTTCGGGCAGATTGCGGCGGCGAATTCGTTGAGCGATGTGTATGCGATGGGCGGGGAGCCGATTTCGGCGTTGTCGATTCTGGCGTGGCCGCGGGACGGTGAGATGGACGACCTGCGGGCGGTGCTGCGGGGCGGGGCGGAGAAGATGATCGAGGCCGGGTGTTCGGTGATTGGGGGGCATTCGATTGCGGACGCCGAGCCGAAGTTTGGCTACGCGGTGACCGGAACGGTGCATCCGGCGCGGGTGCTGGCGAACGGCGGGGCGCGGGTGGGCGATGTGCTGGTGTTGACCAAGCGATTGGGGACGGGGATTGTGTCGACGGCGCTCAAGAAGGGTTTGGCGCGGGAGGCGGACGTGGCGGCGTCGATCGAGTCGATGGTGACGTTGAACCGGGCGGCGGGCGCGGCGATGCGGCAGTGCGAGGTGCATGCGTGCACGGACGTGACGGGCTTCGGGTTGCTGGGTCATGCCCGGGAGATGGCGGCGGCGTCAGCTGGTTGCGGGGCGGGGGTGACGCTGGTGATTGAGAGCGGGCGGCTGCAGTTGCTGCCGGGGGTGGCGGAGTATGTGGCGGCGGGGGCGGTGCCGGGGGGGTTGAAGAGCAACCGGGAGTTTGTGGAGGGTCAGGTGACGGGGGCGGCGGGGGAGGTGTTGTACGACCCGCAGACTTCGGGGGGACTGCTGCTGGCGCTGCCGGAGGCGGAGGCGGCGCGGATGGAGGGGTTGTACGCGGGGGCGTACCGGATGGGCCGGGTGGTGGCGCGGCGGGATACGCTATTAGAAGTCGAATGAATCCGATCATCATTGCACTGGACTGTGAAACGGCCGCCGAAGCGCGGGGAATCGTGGACGCTACGGCGGAGGAGATCACCTTTTACAAGGTGGGCCTGGAGTTGTATACCGTAGCCGGGATGGCGTTTGTGGATGAGCTGCTAGGCCGGGGGAAGAAGGTGTTCCTCGACCTGAAGTTTCACGATATTGGGGAGACGGTGAAGCGGGCGGTGCGGCAGGTGGCGCGGAGTGGGGTGAGTTTGTTGACGGTGCATGCCGAGCCGGGGGTGATGCGCGCGGCCGTGGAGGGCCGGGGGGATGCGGGGCTGCAGTTGCTGGGGGTGACGGTGTTGACGAGTATTGCCGAGAGCGATCTGCCGGGGATGGGGTACACGTGTTCGCTCGAGGAGCTGTTTGCGCTGCGGGTGCGGAATGCGATGGAGGCGGGGGTGGATGGTTTGGTATGTTCGCCGCTCGAGGTGGGGGCGTTGCGGGCGCGGGTGGGGCCGGGGAAGATTCTGGTGACGCCAGGGGTGCGGAGCGCGGGGGCGGACGTGGGGGATCAGAAGCGGGTGGCGACACCGATGGCGGCGATGGCGGCGGGGGCGAGCTATCTGGTGGTGGGGCGGCAGGTGACGCGGGCGGCGGATCCGGGGGCGGCGGTGCGGCAAATTCTGCGGGAAATCAACCCATAGAAAAATTTCATAAGAGCGCCCACGCCACCACTTTCGATGGGTGTTTTTTCCTGTAAAGAGTTGAAAAAAAGCAACAAATCAGTACACTGGCCTGATTTGGCAACGATTGGGAAGAGCAAGGGAGCAACTGGCTACCCCTTTGACACCCAGGGAGCTTTTTGCCACACTTCAGAAAATTCTAGCGACACTGCGTGTTGGCTCCGCTACGGGGGCAGTGAGCGGTGCGCCTTAGGGGAAAGGAATGATACAGCAGAGATGGTTAGTACTCGCGAGTCTGTTTTTGTGTGCGCACGCGAGTCTTTTAGGCCAATCGGTAACTTCGTTGGCTGGAACTGTAACTGATGCGACGGGCGCGGTGGTACCGAATGCGACGGTGGAGTTGGTAAACACGGAAACCAACCAGAAGCGGGAAGGGAAGGCAAACGGCAGCGGGAACTACTCTTTTCCGCAGATTGCTCCGGGCACCTATACGTTGTCGGCGAAGGCCACGGGATTTTCCACGAAAACGGTGAACGCGCTTCGGCTTCTGGTAAACACGCCGGCGACGGTGAATATTGCACTGGAGGTGGGCCAGATGACCGAAACGGTCTCCGTTTCGGCGGAAGCCGTGCAACTGAATACGCAGGACGCCTCGTTGGGAAACAGTTTCGGTACGAAGCCGATTCTGCAGTTGCCATTTGAAGCGCGGAACGTGGCGGGTTTGCTTTCCCTGCAGCCGGGGGTGACCTTTGCCGGGGCGAACGCGCCGAACAATTACCGGGGCGGGAATGTGAATGGCGGTAAGAATGACCAAGCGAACGTAACGCTCGATGGTGTGGACGTGAATGACCAGCAGGATCGCGACCCTTTCACGAGTGTGCTGCGGGTGACGCTGGACAGTGTGCAGGAGTTCCGCGTGGTGACGACAAATGCCAACGCCGAGTTGGGGCGGTCTTCGGGAGCTCAGATTGCGCTGGTGACCAAGGGAGGGACCAATGAGATTCATGGTTCGACCTACTGGTTTGTGCGAAACCGGGCGACGAACGCCAATTCGTTTTTTAACAACCAGAACGGGGTTCCGCTGGCCAAGCTGAACCGCAACATATACGGTGCTTCGTTGGGAGGGCCGATCAAGAAGAACCGGCTGTTTTTGTTCGGCAACTACGAAGGCCGGAAGGACCTGCGGGAGGATTCGGTTCTGCGTACGGTTCCGACGGCTTCACTGCGGCAGGGTAATGTGCGGTATATCCGGCCGGACGGGTCGATTGCGACGCTGACGCCGGAGGATTTACGGACGCGTATCGACCCGTTGGGAATCGGTCCGAGTCAGGCGGCGCTGGCGGTTCTGCAGCGGTACCCCCTACCCAACGATTCCGCGGCGGGAGACGCGATTAACACCTCCGGATTCCGGTTCAACGCGCCGATCCGGCTGGACTGGCAGACGTACATCGCCAAGCTGGACTATGCGCTGGACGCGGCCGGCAAGCATAATTTGTTCGTCCGCGGCAACCTGCAGGACGACAAAGACACCTCTTCTCCGCAGTTCCCAGGCCAGGCGCCGAACAACACGAATCTTTCGAACACGAAGGGCATGGCGATTGGGTTGACGAGTTTGGTGCGGCCGAACATGGTGAACAACTTCCGGTGGGGATTGACGCGGGTTGGGGTGGAGAACACGGGCGTCTCGCTGCTGCCCTTTACGACCTTCCGGACGATTGATTCTCTGAACGGGACCAATCGGCCGTTCATTCGGAAGACGCCTACGCACACGTTTGCCAATGACTTCAGCTGGACGCGCGGTTCGCACGACATCCGGGTGGGCGGGGTGGCGCGTCTGATCCGGAATAGCCGATTCAATTATGGCAACTCGTTCCCGTCGGCCTCGACGAATGCCTCCTGGTTGACCGGAAGCGGTAACCAACTGGAAGCGCCGCTGGGGACGGACATCCGGGCGAATGCGCGCGTGGCATACCGGGATGCGGCGATGGCAGTTTTAGGGGTGGTCAGCAACGGGACGGCCAGGTACAACTACAACAAGGACGGTTCGCCGCTGGCCGTCGGGGCGCCCGTGCCGCGGCAGTTTAATGCCGAGGAGTACGAGTTCTATGCCCAGGACACGTGGAAGATGTCACGGGCATTGACCCTGACCTACGGATTGCGTTACTCGCTGATGCCCCCGATTTATGAGGCGAACGGGGTGCAGACGGTGGCTCGGGAATCGCTGTCGACGTTCTTCGATACCCGCGTGGCGCTGGCTGATGTGGGTGCGCCGCAATTTCTGGTTAATCCCGTGACGTTTGTGCTGAAAGAGCAGCCCGGCGGGCGGGACCTGTACCCGTTCCACAAGAAGAACCTTGCGCCGCGCGTGGCTTTGGCGTGGTCTCCGCAGGGGGATAGCGGCCTGTCGAAGTTCTTTTTCGGCGGTCCTGGCAAGACGGCGATTCGCGCGGGCTGGGGCATGTTCTACGACGTGATGGGAGCCGGTTTGATCACCAACTACGATGCCTCGGCGCTGGGTCTGTCGACGAGCCTGCAGAATCCTTCGGCGCAACTGACTCTGGCCACGGCTCCGCGCTTTACGGGGCTGAATTCGATTCCGGCCTCGGTGCTACCCGCGGCACCCCCGGCGGGCTTCCCGCAGGTGGCGCCGAACCTGTTTGCGATTACGAACTCGCTCGATGACCGCCTGGCTCCTCCCTACACGATGAACCTGAACTTCTCGGCAGGCCGTGAGTTCAAGGGCGGCTTCTTCCTGCAGGGCTCTTACGTGGGCCGGCTTTCCCGCCGTTCCCTGACGAGCGAAGATATCGCCATGCCGGTGAACATGAAGGATCCGGCCAGCGGGCAGACCTACTTCCAGGCGGCTACGGCGCTGGCTGTTTTGGCGAATGCGAATACGCCGGTGGCTTCCGTCGGGCGGCTGCCGTTTTGGGAGAACATTTTCCCGGGTGCGGCGACGGCGACGCTGACGGCGACGCAGAGGGCGTACCAGAGCATTTCGAACAATGCTCCGGACTACTCGTATGCGCTGTATGAGATGGACGTGTTGTGCCGTCCGAGCTGCAGCAAGTATGGCCCGTACTCGTTTTACAACCGCCAGTTCAGCTACCTGCGGACCCTGCGTTCAATAGGCTCCGGCAGTTACCACGCGATGCAGTGGACGGCGCGGAAGCGCTTCAGCCAGGGGGATCAACTGGAGTTCAACTACACGTGGTCAAAGTCGATCGACCTCGCGTCGCGACCGGAGAATTCGACCGCGTCGAATGGCGTAATCATCAACGCCTTCGACCGGCGGCAGTTCCGGGCACCGTCCGACTACGATACGCGCCATCAGTGGAATGCGAACTTCGTATACGGTCTGCCGATGGGGAAGGGGCGGAAGCTGCTCGATAAGGGCGGAGCCGTCAATGCGATCGTCGGGGGCTGGCAGTTGAGCGGCTTGTACCGGCAGTCGACCGGGCTGCCGACTTCGGTGGGCAACGGGCGCTTCTGGCCGACCAACTGGAACCTCACCGGCAACGCAACCGCCATTGGGAACCCCCAAGTGGGAACGACTCGAAATGCGCCGGCGCCTCCGGGCGGGACGGGCGGGGTAAACCTATTCCCGAACCCGGCCCAGGCGGTGAAGGCGTTTGACTACACGATGCCCGGGCAGGCCGGCGGGAGGAATATCGTGCGGGGTGATGGTAACTTCAACCTGGACTTGAGCCTGGGGAAGAGCTTCAACATGCCCTGGAGCGAGAAGCACACGCTGCAGTTCCGTTGGGAGGTGTTCAATGTGACGAACTCGGTGCGGTTCGACCCGTTTGCTACTTCTGCTGACCTGGGTAATTTGGGCTCGTTTGGTAAGTATACGGATACTCTGACGCTGCCTCGCGTGATGCAGTTTGGGTTGCGGTACGACTTTTAGTCGGATTGGCGGGTTGTGGTCTGGCGCCGGAGCGGCCCCTGGAGTTTCCAGGGTCCACCGCTCCGGCGCTGGTGCGTTAGGGGGGAGTTGTGTAATCTCTTGGTATCGTTGCCGGTGAGCGAGGCGCGGGCGAGCTGTCCGCGTCGGAGCGAACTGGTCAGGAGGGTTACTTTTCATGCGCAGATCGACATTTCTCTCCGGCGCCGTGCTGGCGCCGACCTGGGCGGGCGCCGCGCAGGCGCCCAGCCAGACCGTTCGCATTGGGGTGATCGGCACCGGGGGACGGGCCCGGCGGCTGATGGCGGGCCTTGATCGCGTGCCCGGCACCCGCATCGCCGGCCTCGCCGATCTGTGGGACCCAGCGCTCGCCGAGGCGGCCAAGCTCTCGCCGGCGGGCGTCTATACTACCCACAACTATCAAGAGCTACTCGCCCGGAAGGATATCGACGCCGTCATCATCGGCTCGCCCAATCACTGGCACGCGCAGATGACCATTGACGCCTGCGCCGCGGGCAAAGATGTCTACGTCGAAAAACCGTTGACGCATACGATCGCCGAGGGAGCGAAGGTGGTCGAGGCGCAGAACCGCTATCAGCGCATCGTGCAGGTGGGCACACAGCAGCGCAGCATGCCCCACCTGATCAAGGCCCGCGAGATCCTTAAATCCGGACAGTTGGGCACGATCCATAAGGTCCACATGAGCTGGAACCGGAACATGCTTCGGCGGCTCTCGGCGCCGCCGGCCGTGGCGCCGCGCGAGGTCTCCTGGCGGGACTTTGTTGGCCCGTCGGCCACGCGGCAGGAGTTCGATGCCTACCGCTTCCGTAACTGGCGCTGGTTCTGGGATTTTGGCGATGGGATTTTCGGCGATCTGATGGTGCACTGGCTCGATACGGTGAACTGGATGCTGGATCTGCCGATGCCCGCGGCGGCGACCGCCATCGGCGACAACGTGCACGCGCAGGGGCAGTGGGAGACGCCCGATACCGTGCAGACGCTACTGCACTACCCGGACCGCAAGCTGCAGATTTACTTTGAAGGCACCTTCATCAATCAGCGCAACGCGGCGATGACGGAGCTGATGGGCACGGAGGGGACGATGTACATTGACCGGGGCCGTTATGAGGTGATCCCCGAACCGAAGCGGGGGCCGCAGGGGCAGCCGCTCGACAATCCGCTGAAGGCGAGCGATTGGATTCTGGGGCAGGGGCCGCGCGGGGCCGATTTTTACCAGGATCCGGATGGCGAGTCGCTGCACCTGGCCGATTGGGTGGAGTGCATCCGGACGCGGCGGCGGCCGGCGTGTCCGGCCGAAGAGGGCGTGTTGTCATCGAACGGATGCCATCTGGCGAATCTGGCGCTGCGCCGGGGGCAGGTGGTGCGCTGGGCGGAGGTGCGGGGATGAGGGCGCGTTGGGGGTTGGCTCTGTTGTGGACGGTGGCGGCGTGGGGCCAGGGGGCGGCGACGCCGCTGTTTGACGGCAAGACGCTTGAGGGCTGGGTGGTCGATACGCCGGGGCTGTGGCAGGTGCGCGACGGCATGATCGTGGGCCGGCACGACGGGCTCAAGTACAACGACTTTCTGCGCACGCGGAAACATTACAAGGACTTCGAACTGCGGCTGAAGTTCCGGCTGGTAAACGGCGAAGGGAACACGGGGGTGCAGTTCCGGAGCCAGCCGGTGCCGGATTCGCACGAGGTAGCCGGGTATCAGGCCGATATCGGGATGCAGTATTGGGGCTGTCTGTACGATGAGTCGCGGCGCAAGCGGGTGCTGGCGCAGGCGGCGGTGGGGAGCCTGGACGGATTGGACAAGACCGGGTGGAACGAGTACGTGATTACGGCGCGGGGGAACCACATTACGCTCGAGCTGAACGGCAAGCGGACGGTGGACTACACCGAGCCGGAGCCGGGCATGGATAGCCCGGGCTTTATCGCGCTGCAGGTGCACAGCGGGCCGCGGATTGAGGTTTGGTTCAAGGATATCGTCCTGCGGGAGTTGCGCTAAGCCGGGCCGTGTCAAAATAGGGAATTAACCCTCATGACTGGCCACGACGTACGTCAAAAGTTCCTCGATTACTTTGCCGCCCGCGGACACCGCGTGGTGCGCTCCTCCTCGCTGGTTCCCGCCAACGACCCGACGTTGCTGTTTACCAACGCCGGGATGAACCAGTTCAAAGACATCTTCCTGGGCATGGAGAAGCGCGACTATTCGCGCGCGGTTACCTCGCAGAAGTGCGTCCGGGCCGGGGGCAAGCATAACGACCTCGAAAACGTCGGCTACACGCGCCGGCACCATACGTTTTTCGAGATGCTCGGCAACTTTTCCTTTGGCGATTACTTCAAGACCGAGGCGATCGACTTTGCCTGGGAGCTGATCACGAAGGACTATGGCCTCGACAAAGACCGACTCTACGTGACCGTGTTCCGCGAGGACGACGAGGCCGAGGAGCTGTGGCAGAAGGTCACCGGGATTTCGAAGAGCCGGATCTTCCGCCTTGACGAAAAAGACAACTTCTGGCAGATGGGCGATACGGGTCCGTGCGGGCCGTGTTCGGAGATTCACTATGATCTCGGCCCCGATGGCGCGGAGCCGGGCCGCGAAAGCGAAGCGTTTCCGCTGGACGGCGGCGGGCGGTTTGTCGAGATCTGGAATTTGGTCTTCATGCAGTTCGACCGGTCGGCGAGCGGCATCATGAATCCGCTGCCGCGGCCGTCGATTGATACGGGGATGGGCCTTGAGCGGATTGCGGCGATTATGCAGGGCAAGTTCTCCAACTACGACTGCGACCTAATCAGCCCGATCATCGACCATCTTGGCGGATTGATTAAAGTGGACCCGGATCGCGACCCGCGCACCGGGGCCGTGCTGCGCATCAACGCCGACCACGCGCGGGCGGCCGCGTTCCTGATTCATGACGGCGTCGTGCCGTCGAACGAAGGGCGCGGCTACGTGCTGCGTAAGATTATGCGGCGGGCGCTGCGGAACGCGCGCATTCTGGGCGTGCAGGAGACCTACTTCCATAAGTTGACGCAGTTTGTGGCTGAGTTCATGAAGCCGGCTTATCCGGAGCTGCTCGAGAGCGTGGACCGCGTGACGCGGGTGGTGCGGGAGGAGGAGCACCGCTACGCCACCACGTATCAGGTGGCCGAACGGATCTTCGTCGATGAGGCTAAGCGCGCCGTGGGCGGGGTGCTGCCGGGGACGGCGGCGTTCAAGCTCTATGACACCTACGGCCTGGCGATTGATGAGCAGGAGGACATGGCGCGGGAGTTTGGCCTCGAGATTGACAGCGAAGGCTTCGCCGAGGAGATGGAGAAGCAGCGGGAGCGGGCGCGGGCTTCGTGGAAGGGCGCCGAGAAGGCGACCGTGGCGCCGGTTTATGGGCAGATTCTGGCTAAGCTGGGGCGGACGAAGTTTTTGGGTTATGAGCAGCTGACTTCGCAGGCGTCGCGGATTGTGGGCATCCTGGTGGACCAGCATCTGGTGGAGACGGTGGACGCGGGTGTGGCGTGTGAGTTGGTGGTGGATGAGACGCCGTTCTACGCAGAAAGCGGCGGCCAGGTGGGCGACCGGGGCGAGTGGCTCGTGAAGGGCGAAGTGGTGGCGACGGTGCAGGGCACGTATCCGGCGGTGCCCGGGTTGAGCGTGCACCGGATTACGACGACGGCGCCGCTGGCGGCGGGGATGGTGCTGCAGGGAGCTGTCGCGGAGGGGCTGCGGTCGGCGACGATGCGGAACCATACGGCGACGCACCTGCTGCACGCGGCGCTGCGGCAGGTGTTGGGTTCGCATGTGAAGCAGGCGGGGTCGGTGGTGGACGGTGGGCGGCTGCGGTTTGACTTTGCGCACTATACGGCGATGGACGCCGAGGAGGTGGCGCAGGTGGAGTTCCTGGTGAACCAGGAGATCATGCGGAATACGGCGGTTTCGACGAGCGTGATGGAGCTGGACGATGCGCTTTCGACCGGGGCGATGGCTTTGTTCGGCGAGAAGTACGGCGAGAAGGTAAGGGTGGTGCAGGTGCCGGGCTTCAGCCGGGAGTTGTGCGGCGGCACGCACGTTTCGCGGACGGGCGATATTGGCTTGTGCAAGATCGTCTACGAAGGCTCGATTTCGGCCGGGGTGCGGCGCATTGAGGCGATTACGGGGAACGCGGCAGTAGAGCGCTTCCAGGCGGCGACGAGCTCGCTGCACCGGGTGGCGCAGTTGGTGCACGCCAACGAGCCGGAGTTGGTGGAGCAGGTGGAGAAGCTGGTGGCGCACCAGCGGACACTCGAGAAAGAGCTGCAGCAGTTGAAGCAGCAGATGGCGCAGGCCAAGGCGGGACAGGTGGAGGCGCTGGCGCGTGAGGTAAATGGCGTGAAGGTGCTGGCGGCGCGCGTCGATGGCCTGGACCGCGACCAGATGCGGGCGCTGGCCGATACGCTGCGCAACAAGTGGAAATCAGCCGTAGTGGTGCTGGGCGCGGCGGACGGCGATAACGTGGCGCTGATCAGCGCCGTGACAAAGGAACTGACGGCGAAGGTGCACGCGGGCAAACTGATTGGTCCGGTGGCGGCGGCGGTGGGCGGCAAGGGCGGCGGGCGTCCGGACCTGGCCGAGGCGGGGGGCAAGGATGCGAGCGCGCTCGATGCAGCGCTTGAGAGTGTCTACGCGGCGGTGGAAGGCGCTTTGTGACCGATGTCGTGATTGTCGGGGCGGGGCCGACGGGCCTCGCCTGCGGCATCGAACTGAAGAAGCGGGGGGTGCGGGCGGTTCTGCTCGATAAGGGCTGCGTGGTGAACTCGCTCTATCACTACCCGCAGAACATGGTGTTTTTCACGACGCCGGAGTTGCTCGAGATCGGCGATATTCCGATGACGTCACTGAACGATAAGCCGAACCGCGTGGAGGGTTTGAAGTACTACCGGCGGGTGGCTGACCACTACGAGTTGGACATCCGGCAGTATGAGCGCGTCGAACGGATTACGGGGGAGGACGGGGCGTTTGTGACGGTAACCTCGCGCGA
>JADCJL010000082.1 GCA_020247055.1 Acidobacteriaceae bacterium
CGGCCCAAAACCGCGCGCCTCCACGTCCGCCCGCCCCAGCGCCGGCGAATCCTCGCTCGCCTCCGTCGCCTGGTAGAGCGCCGTCATGCCCCCGGCCATGATCCCCTGCACCATCTCGTAGGGAACGCTGAACGTCGGCGGACACTCCGACGCATCGAGCACCCCCAGCCGCCCGCTCGTCCCCGCACCGATATAGAACAACCGGCCCCCCGCCCGCACCCGCGGCGCCAACTCGTCCAGCACGGCCGCAATCGCCGGAATCGCCGCGCCCACCGCCTCCGGCACCGTCCGGTCCTCGGCATTGATAATCGCTAACATCTCGGCTGTCGACACGGCGTCGATCCGCGCCGATCGGGGGTTGCGCTGCTCGGTCAGCAGCAGGCCTAAAGGCTCAGACATGAACTATCAGAATCTCACTTTTTCGGCTTCGCGGTCTTGTCCGGCGCGTTCGGCAGCGCCTCGTGCGTCCGCTCTTTGAACCGTCCCTGCAGCCCCAGCGCCAGGGAAACCGACCCCTCCCCGTACTTGTCCCGCAGCTTGTCCATCGCGCTCAACGCCCGGCCCATCCGCTCCTGCTGCGCCCCTTCGAGCAGATCCAGCTGCCCCGCCTCCGGCGCCAACCCCGACGTCTGCACCCCCAGCAGCCGGATCGCCGCCCCCGCCCGCCGGTTCTTCCGCAGCAGCTCCCGGGCCGTTTGATAAATCTCCGTATCGATCTGGGTGGCATGACCCAGCGTCAGCGCCCGCGTAAAGGTGGAAAAATCGCTGTACCGCAGCTTCAGTTGAATCGTCCGCGCCCACAGTCCGTGCTCCCGCAGCCGCCGCCCCACCTTCTCGCTCATATGCGCCAGCGCCGCCTCCAGCGCGTCGCTGTCTGCCGTATCCACCGAAAACGTATGCTCATGGCTGATCGACTTCGGCTCCGGCTCCGCGCCGATCTCGCCCACAAACCACCCGCCCGCGTCCAGTCCCCGGCTCTTACCCGCCAGCGCCAGCCCCCACTCGCCCAGATGCTCGGCCAGAAACTTCGCATCGAGCGCCGCCAGGTCGCCCACCTGCCGGATCCCCAGCCGGTGCAGCTTCTGCTCGGTCACCTTGCCGACCCCGGGTATCTTCCGCACCGCGAGTGGCGCCAGAAACGCCGCCTCCGCCCCCGGCGGAATCCACACAATCCCGTGCGGCTTGGCCTGGTCCGAACAGACCTTCGCCAGCAGCCGCGACGTCCCGGCGCCAATCGAATTATTCAACCCCGTCGCCTCCCGGATCGCGTTGTGCAGCTTATGCGCCGCCAACAACGGCGGCCCGTGCAGCCGTTCGGTCCCCGTCATGTCCAGGTACGCCTCGTCAATCGACGCCATCTCCACCTGCGGCGTGAAACGCCCCAACACCTCCCGCACCAGGTTCGAATACTTCCGGTACCGGTCCGGATGGCCCTCCACGAAAATCGCCTGCGGACAAAGTTGATGCGCTGTCCGCAGCGGCATCGCCGAATGCACCCCAAACTTCCGCGCTGCGTAGGAAGCCGCTGAAACTACCCCCCGCTGCGTCGCTGACCCGCCTACCACCACCGGCTTGCCGCGCAGCGACGGGTCGTACAACTCCTCGACCGAAACAAAGAAGGCGTCCATGTCGACGTGGAATATCGTCTTCACTCTATGCCTACCCTGAATTGGACGCCAAGGGCGATTTCTTCACCATCATTGTGGTGAACCCGTTTCTGGACGCGGGTAGCAATCGTGTCTGCCCCCGCGCCGGATAAGCACACACCCAGCCTGCTCCAGCCTTCGGACGAGATCGGCGCGCTTCATTCCATCGCAAGCTCGGCAACACGGCGGATGCCAGGAATCTCACCAATCGTCAAATCCCGGTAGAGGTCACGAAGGTTCTCTGCGAGGTCGCTGCGCGAATCCCCTTGCGTAACGGAATCGGAGAAATCGTGCATCACCCCATTCTACAAATTCGCTCGCCAGAGCCGAATTGCGGAAGGGGCCGCAGCCGAATGAAATCGACTGGACCCCTCCCCGCACCCCTGCCAGGGCAGATCCCGATCAGAAAATCAGCTTCAAGCCCAACTGCATAATCCGCGCGTCCCGAGATGAGTTGATCACCCCAAATAACGCTGCGGCATTCTTTCCGTCCGGTCCCGGACTGAAGTTGTCATTCACCAGACCCAGGTTCACTTTGTTGAACGCATTGAACGCCTCGGCCCGGAACTGCAGCCGGATCCGCTCGGTCACCTGCGTGTCCTTGATGAGCGACCCGTCAAAATTGATCGTCCCCGGATGCCGCACATCCGGCAATCCCCGGCTCACGTTGCCAAACTCAAACTCCGGCGGATTCACAAACTGCGCCGTGTCAAACCACCGCCGCGCCGTCCGTTCCCCCGCCGGCAAATTGGCCGACTTACCCGTTGAGTTCGGCCGGTCCGCCGCGAAGTTCGCCGCGCCGCGCACCGTCAGCGGTGTACCCGTCTGGAAGACGCCAATTACGTTCACCTGCCAGCCGCCCACGATCCGGTTCATCACCCCGTTGCCCGTGTCAAACCGCTTGCCCCGGCCAAACGGCAGTTCGTACAACCCGTTAATCACCAGCCGCCGCGACACATCCGCCGGATCCACCGACTTGTTGATCTGCCGGTTGAACAAGCCGTCCTGGAATCCCCCCTCGTTCACCTGCTCAATCGGCCCGAAGTCCACCGGCACAATCGCGCTGTCCGCTATCCGCTTGCCGCCCGTGAACGCCACATCCACCAGCAACCCGTTCTTCATCCGCTTCCGCACGTTCACCTGCAACTGGTGCGAGTTGTAGTTGCCCAGCCGCGGATTCCGCACGTTCACCCCGTTGTAGTAAGGGAACGGCTGCAGCGAACGCTCCCGCGTAATCGTTGCCGCGCCCAATCCGCCCGGCACCCGGCCCGCAAACGGATTCGGCACCGTCGTAAACAGATCCTGCCGCAGCCGCAGCCGCAGTTGCGGATCCAACTGATTCAGGTTGTACCCGTTGCCCACGAAGTGATTGCCCTTGTTGCCCGCGTAGCTCACGTCAAACACCCAGTCGCCAATCTGATGCTGCAGTCCGGCGTTCCACTGCTGCGTCATTGGCGTTGTCGGGTCGTTCTCGGTAATCGCTACCGTCTGGCCCAGCAGCGCCAGCGCGCCCGCGCTCGCCCCCGGCGCCTCCAGCGGAGACCGCGGGAATCCGTCCCGGAAACGCAGCGCCCGCTGTCCCGGCCCCTGTGCCACATACTGCGTATTCGTCGTCGAGAATAACTGCGTATCACCCAGGAAGTTGCGGTAGAAAATCGAGGGATAAAACACCCCGTACCCGCCCCGGAACACCGTCGTGCCCTTGCCAAAAATATCCCACGCCCAGCCAATGCGCGGCCCGAAATCGTTGAAGTCTTCCTTGTAGAAGCTCCGCGGCTGGCCGTTCTTGCCCGCAAATACCGTCACCCCGCGAAAGCCGTCCGCCGTCCCGTTCGGGTCAAAGTTAATGTGCCCGTCGTTCCGCTCATACGGCTTCTGCTGCCAGTCCCAGCGCAGTCCCAGGTTCAGCGTCAACCGCCGCCCCACCTTCCAGTCGTCCTGCACAAAGGTCGAAATCGCCACCGCCTGCCACGTATTGCCGATAATCCGGTCGATACTCGCGCTGCCCACTTCGCCCAGCAGAAACTGCGCCATGTTGTTGCCGGTGTTCGTCGCCACCAGCGGCTGCGTCGTCAAACCGCCAAAACTGAAGTTCCCCGCCAGCGCCCCGCCCTGCCGGTTCGAACCCTGCAGCAGCCGGTGGTTGTAGCCAATCTTCACCGTGTGGTTCCCCGCCACCTTCGTCAGCATGTTCTGGATGTCCCAGTTCAGCGAGCCGCGGTTGCCCACCGCGCCGCCTCCAATCGGCCCAAATCCGAAATCCACCTGCACCAACTGCTCGTTCGGATAGCTCGCCGGCAGCGACAAAATCGACCGCCAGTCCGGCCCCGCATTGATCGCCCGGAAGATAAACGACTGCCGCATCAGTCCCACCCGCAAATTGTTGATCATCGTCGGCGAAAACGTATAAGTATCCGAAATCATCGCGTTCCGGTTGGTCTGGTTGTCTTCGCGATTCTGGCCCACCCGCGGATCCGTGTAAATGTTGTTCGCCTTCGGCGCGTGCGTCGCGTCCGTGTAGCGGAAAAAGATGCTGTGCGCATCGTTGAACCGGTGATCGACGCGCGTGCTCTTCTGCGACCAGTTCACCGCGCTTAACGAATCGTCCCCAAAGTTCTGCGCCTGCGTGAACGGGTTGCTCGGCGTCCGGTTCGGCGCCGGCCAGAATCCCACCATCTTCGGCGTAATCGGATCAAACCGCGCCTGCGGCACCACGTTGCCTGGAAACGGATCCCGCACCAGCCCTGCCCCCGCCGGATTATTCCGCGTCGTCGCCGGATCGAAAATCTGCGTAAACACTCCGTTGGCGTTCGCCAGCGTCGAAAAATCACCCCGCCGCCATGGCTCAATCGGCACCGTCGAAAACCGCGGCGTGCTCTGCCGCAGCCGGTACTCCTCCCAGTTGAAAAATCCGAACGTCCGGTTCTTGATCGCCGGACCGCCAATCGATCCGCCGTACTGGTTGTAGCGCAGCGGCAACCGCCGAGTCGCAAACGCATTCCGCGCATCGAGCGCGTTGTTGCGGAAAAACTCGTACAACGTGCCGTGGAACTGGTTTGTCCCCGACTTCGTCACCAGATTCACCGCCCCACCCGCCGTAAATCCAAACTCGGCCGACATCGATCCGCTCTGCACCTTGAACTCCTCCACCGCGTCCACCGCCGGCGGAATCCCCACCTCGCCCACATAGCTCAGCACGTTATTGTTCCCATCGAGCATCTGCGCGTTCATCGAACTCGGCGAGCCGTTAATCGACAGCGAAGAAATCTGAATCCCGCGGTCGCCAAACCCCGAGTTCGTCGGACCCGCGTTCGAAATCACCCCCGGTGTCAGCAGCGTCAACGCCAGCGCGTTCCGCCCGTTCAGCGGCAAATCGCTCACCCGCCGGTTCTCAATCACGTTCCCCAGCGTCGCGCTGCCGGTGTCCACCAGAATTTGCTGCCCGGTCACCTCAATCGTCTCGGCCACCTGGCCCACTTCGAGCGCAAAGCTCACCTCCGCGTTCTGGTTCACCTGCAGCACAATCCCTGCTCGCACCGCCCGCTTGAACCCCGTCTTCTGCGCATTAATCTCATACTGGCCCACGGCCAGCCCCGGCATCGTGAAGAAGCCGCGTTCGTTGCTCGTCGCCCGGGCCGTGATATTCGTCCCGGTGTTTCTCGCCTCCACCGCAACCCCGGGCACCACGGCCCCCTGCGGATCGCTCACCGTGCCCGAGATTGTCCCGGTCTGAAGCTGCGCATACGCGCCCATGCAAAAAAGAGTACCAACGATGTACCGAAGTGACATAACAGATTTCAGATTGCGAGTATATAGAAACCAACACGGCGAAGCAAATCGCCGCGCTTCAGTATAATTCCAGGGTTGCTGATGCTCACCCTCTCGCCGCCGCGCCAACCCGCTCTTGCGCGCCTCGCCCTGCTCTCTCTCGCCCTGCTTTCCCTATCCGCTCAGCCCCCCGGCGCCCCCGTCGTCCTCGACGGCGTCACCCTCTGGACCGTCAAAGAACCTCGCGCGAATTTCAACCCCGCCCAACGCGCCGAAGATATCCGCTTAAGCCTCCTCGCCCTCGCCGAAGACCCGCACCGCGACCTCGCCGACCTCCTCGAAGTCCACACCGGCACGGAATCCATCCTCCTCGTCGACCGCGTTTATGTCTTCGCCGTCACCGACGCCGACGCCCGCGCCGAAACCCGCTCCCTGCCCGAACTCTTCGCCCAACGCCGCAACCTCGCCCTCGACGCTGTCCGCCGCTACCGCGCCGCCCGCACCGTCAAGTTCTACCTCAACGCCCTCGGCCGCACCCTCGCCGCCCTCGCCCTCGCCGCCGCCACTCTCTGGCTCCTCCGCTTCCTCTACCGCCAATCCAAACTCCGCGTCCGCCAAACCTCCGCCCGCCTCGCCGCCAGCGAACACGGCTTCGCCCGCCTCCTCCACACCCTCGAACGCCAGCTCTTTATCCTCGCCCGCCTCTCGCTCCGCCTCCTCTTCTTCGCCCTCGCCGCCGTCGTCGTCATCGCCTCTCTCTCCTACATCTGCAGCCTCTATCCAGCCACCGCCAACCTCGCCGAAGCCGCCCAACTCTCCGCCACCAACGCCGCCAGCCTCGCCGCCGCCGCCCTCCTGGCCTACATCCCCAACCTCCTCCTCATCGCCATCGTCTTCGCCTTCACCTACGCCCTGCTCAAAATCGCCGCCGCCCTCGCCCGCGCCATCGACTCCGGCGCCGTCACCCTCCCCCGCTTCCACCGCGAATGGGCCCAGCCCACCTACGGCCTCCTCCGCATCACGCTCATCCTGTTTGCCCTCGTCGTCGTCTTCCCCTACCTCCCCGGCGGCGATTCCCCCGCCCTCCGCGGCGTCTCCATCTTCATCGGCGTCCTCGTCTCCCTCGGCTCCGGTTCCGCCATGGGCAACGTCATCTCCGGCCTCATCCTCACCTACATGCGCCCCTTCCAGGTCGGCGACCGCGTCCGCATCGCCGACTCGGTCGGCGACGTCACCGAAAAATCCCTCCTCGTCACCCGCATCCGCACCGTCAAAAACGTCGAGCTCATCGTCCCCAACAGCGCCATCCTCGGCGCCCACATCGTCAACTACAGCACCAACGCTGAGGACCACGGCCTAATCCTCCACACCACCGTCACCATCGGCTACGACGCCCCCTGGCGACGCGTCCGCGAACTCCTCATCCAGGCCGCCCTCGAAACCCCCGGCATCCTCCCCCAACCCGCCCCCTTCGTCCACCACACGAGCCTCAACGATTTCCACGTCAGCTACGAAATCAACGCCTACACCCGCCACGCCGCCCAAATGGCCGCCACTTACTCCGAACTTCACAAAAATATCCAGGACGCCTTTCACGCGGGCGGCATTGAAATCATGTCCCCGGGCTACCTCGCCGTCCGCGACGGCAACACCGTCACCATTCCCGAATCCCAGCGCACCCCCGGCTACGCCCCGCCCGCCTTCCGCGTCCAATCGCAGCCCCCCGCCCAACCCTGATTCCGTCCAGCATTCTGACCACCCGTTCCGGCGAAATCCGGATCAATGTACAATTCTTCATGCGCGTTTTTCTGGCCTGCTTTCTTTCTCTCGTCCCCGCTGCCCTCCCCCAGACCTTCAACAACGGCACCCTCCTCGGCACCGTCACCGATCCCTCCGGCGCCTCCGTCCCCGGCGCCACCGTCCGCGTCTCCCGCGACAATCCCGCCTTCCGCCGCGAAACCCTCACCGACGCCTCCGGCAACTACCTCCTGCCCCAGGTCCCCCCCGGCGCCTACACCCTCACCTTCGAAAAATCCGGCTTCCAGAAAACCGAAACCAACAACATCGATGTCAGCGCCGCGCAAACCGTCCGCGTCGACTCCCAGCTCACCGTCGGCTCCGTCTCCGACACCGTCCGCGTCGAAACCCGCGCCGCCCAGGTCGACACCGCCTCGGCCAACATCGGCTCCACCGTCTACGGCACCCAGGTTCAGGAACTCGCCCTCAATACCCGCAGCTTCACCCAACTGATGACCCTCCAGCCCGGTGTCAGCTCCATGCAGGCCCAGCAGCCCGGTTTCGGCTCCAATACCGGCGTCCCCTTCTCGTTCGGTGGCAGTCAAACCAGCGCCAACAATTGGACCCTCGACGGCGGCCGCAACGTCGACACCTTTAATGGCAACAACCTCGCCATGGTCAACCTCGACGCCATCGCCGAAGTCCGCATCGAACGCAACGCCTACACCTCCGACTACGGCCGCAACGGCGGCGCCCAGGTCAACGTCGTCACCAAATCCGGCACCAACGACCTCCACGGCACCCTCTTCGAATTCTTCCGCAACGACAAACTCGACGCGCGCAACTTCTTCGCCGCCCGCCGGCCCAAAAACCGCTACAACAACTTCGGCGGCACCCTCGGCGGCGCCATCAAGCGCGACAAACTGTTCTTCTTCCTCTCGAACGAATACCGCCGCATCTGGCAAAGTACCGGCGCCCGCACCAGCATCGTCCCCACCGACGCCCAGATCGCCGGCAACTTCTCCGCCACCCGCGACATCCGCGACCCCCTCACCGGCCAACTCTTCCCCAACCGCCAGATCCCCGCTTCCCGCCTCGATCCCAACGCCCTCGCCCTCATTCGCACCTACTACCTCCGCCCCAACTTCCAGCAGGGCGCCCTCAACTTCACCTCCGCCGAACCCGACGGCACCAACTACCGCTCCGGCCTCGCCCGCCTCGACTGGAACGCCAAGGAAAACTTCACCGTCTTCGCCCGCTATAACCTCGATTCCACCCGCCTCATCAGCCCCTACGGCCTCTTCGCCGGCAACCCCATGCAGAACGTCGCCGACAGCGAACAGTCCCACGTCATCCGCGGCGCCAACCTCTCCACCACCTGGATCGTCAACTCCAACATGGTGAACCAGCTCACGGGCTCCTTCTACGGCGGCTCCCTCGCCATCTCCACCTCCGCCAACGCTGCCCGTGCCCGCGAAGCCGCCTTCCGCGTCCCCCGCGTCTTCAATACCCAGGTCGCCGCCGCCGGCCTCATCCCCTCCATCTCCATGTCCCAGGGCTACGCCGGCATCGATATCCGCTGGCCCCAGAACATCACCTCCTATACTTGGGAAATCATCGACAACTTCTCCTGGAACAAAGGCCGCCACAGCATCAAATTCGGCGGCGCCATCGACAAAGAAAACAAGTCCCAGAATCAGAGCATCCCCAACAACAACGGGACGTTCACCTTCAACAGCCAGCCCACCGGCGACGCCCTCGCCGACCTCCTCACCGGCAACGCCTTCCAGTACACCGAAAACTCCAATCACGTCTTCGGCCGCTCCCGCTGGGAAAACTGGTCGCTCTATATTCAGGATCAGTGGCGCGCCACCAACCGCCTCACCCTCACCTACGGCGTCCGCTACGAAATCTACGAACCCGAAAAGGACGACGACGGCAACTACTCCTTCTTCCTCCCCTCCCGCTTCAACCGCGCCGCCGCCGCCACCGTCCTGCCCGCGAACGGCCAAATCGTCACCGGCACCCAGAACTACAACAACGGCGTCGTCGTCGTCGGTAAGTCCGACTCCCCCTTCGGCAACGCCATGACCAACTCCGTCTACAACACCTTCGCCCCCCGCGGCGGCTTCTCCCTCGGCCTCGGCAAAAACAACTCCACCGTCCTCCGCGGCGGCTTCGGCATGTTCCACGACCGCTGGGCCCAACTCGTCTCCGGCGCCCGCAACAACTGGCCCTTCAACCAAAGCGCCTCCATCTTCAGTACCGCCTTCTCGAACCCCGCCCAGGGCGAACGCCGCTTCTTCCCCATCGCCCTTACCAACTACGCCTCCCCCTGGAACATCCCCTACTACATGAAGTGGTCTCTCGGCCTCCAGCACGCCCTCCCTGGCGACATCCTGCTCGACGCCAGCTACGTCGGCTCCCGCGGCGTCGCCCTCACCCGCACCCGCGACATCAACCAGCCCGTCGCCTCCGCCGACGTTGCCGCTGGCCGCCTCAACGTCAACGCCGCCCGCCCCTTCCCCGGCTTCGCCGCCATCTCCACCAACGAAACCACCGGCCAGTCCGTCTACCACAGCCTCCAGGCCTCTGCCACCCGCCGCTTCGCCCGCGGCATCTCCCTCCAGGGCTCCTACACCTTCTCCCGTTCCATCGATAACGTCGCCACCCCCCTCAACTCCTACGCCGCCAACGGCATGGAACGCGGCCTGTCCGGCTTCGATCGCACCCATGTCCTCGTTGTGAGCTACGTCTACGAACTCCCCCTGCTCCGCAACAGCAAAGGCGCCGTCAAGCAGATCTTCGGCGGCTGGCAGGTCTCCGGCATCAGCCGCTTTGAATCCGGCACCCCGTTCTCGATCACCGTCCCCGGCGACCGCGCCGGCACCGGCACCGGCGGCCAGCGCCCCGATGTCTCCGGCCGGATCAACCTCGACCGTACCCTCCAGCGCTGGTTCAGCGGCGCCTTCGCCGCCCCCGCCCTCGGCACCTTCGGCAATCTTGGCCGCAACGTCGTCCGCGCCCCCGGCTTCGCCAACTGGGACGTCTCCTTCAGCAAAAAGGCCGAACTCTTCCGCACCGCCAACGACCACCCCGTCCAACTCCAGTTCCGCGGCGAGTTCTTCAATCTCTTCAACCACACCCAGTGGTCTGGTGTCTCCGCCGCCGTCGGCGCCGCTAACTTCGGCCAGATCACCTCGGCCCGCGACCCCCGCCTCACCCAACTCGGCCTCCGGCTGATATTCTGATGCCCATGCAACGCAGACTCTTCCTCGCCAGCCTGTTCGGCGCCGCCGCCCGCGCCGCCTCGGTCAAAATCGAACGCGTCGAACTCATCCAGGTCGTCGTCCGCATGAAGCCCGGCGTTGTCTACAGTCCCGACTTCGGCCCCACCCTCGACCAGCGTCTCGTTGTCTTCGATACCTACCCCAAGTTCCTCATCAAGCTCTACGCCGACAATGGCATGGTCGGCCTCGGCGAAACCGCCCGCGAGGTCTCCGCCGCTGCCGCCCAGCGCAACGCCGATTTCATCAAAGGCAAGCGCATGGAGGAGCTCGATAACAACCTCCCGGAACGCTCCACCGCCGACGGTTTTGAAATCGCCATGTTCGACCTCATGGGCAAATCCTCCGGCCTCCCCGTCTGCGCCCTCCTCGGCGGCCGCCTCCAAAGCAAGGTCGCCGTCTCCTACTGGACCGCCCAGCGCACCTTCGACGATCTCGTCAAAGTCGGCGAAACCGCCGTCGCCAAAGGATTCCGCAATCTCAAATTCAAGGCCCGCCTCGGCGACCCCATCGAAAAACAGATGGCCGCCGTTACCAAAGCCTCTCCCCATCTCAACTTCATCGTCGACTTCAACTCCTCCTACCCCGACCTCGCCAGCTTCCTCCCCGTCGCCAAGCGTCTCGAAGGCTACAATCTCACGATTGAGGATCCCTTCCCCAAGCGCCTTGATTGGTTCCGCCAGCTCCGCCAGCGCACGACGATTCCTCTCGCCCTCACCCCCACCGGCCCCGAGCAGCTCTTTGAAGCCATCAAGACGGACTCGGTGGATATCTTCAACCTCGGCGGCAACATGCGCGAATTCGTGCGCCAGGCCTCGGTGGCCGAGATGGCCGGCATCCCCTGCTGGCATGGCTCCGGCGTTGAGCTCGGCATCCGCGACATGTCGTTTATCCATGCCGCCGCCGCTACCCGCAGCTGCACCATCGGATCCGATACGCTGAGCTATCTCCGCCAGCACAGCCTCATCACCCCGCCCTTTGAACCCGTTAACGGCTACCTCGAAGTGCCCACCAAGCCCGGCCTTGGCGTCGAACTCGATGAGGACGCCGTCAAACGCTTCCGCGTCTAATTCCAGTAGCCTTTCCCCGTTCGCCTCTCGCGGCAAAGGAGATCCAGCCCGACCAGGACACAGCCCGGCGCTTGGCCCGTCCGGAAGGGATACGGGCCCCGGCCTTGCCCAATGCCTTACGATGTAGGCCCCATCCGAATTGAATGCCGTTACCGGAACCGTATGGGGGTTAATTGGTCTGGCGGGCGACCAGGTGGCGGCGGAGCATGGCCCGGCCGCGGTGGAGACGCTGTTTGGTGGCGTCCTCGCTTAGGCCGAGCAGTTCCGCCGTTTCGCTGGTGGACATCTCTTCGCGGTCGCGGAGGAGGAGGACGGCGCGATAGGTGTCGGGCAGGAGGCGGAGGGCGGCTTCGAGTTCGGCGGTGATCTCCTGCTGGAGGAGCTGCGTTTCGGGGTCGGGGTCGGCAGCGGGGAGGGGAAGGTCTTCGGCGGGGATTTCGGCGGCGGGGGCGAAGACGCTTTTGCGGCGCTTCATGAGGCAGCAGTTGCGGGCGATCGAAAACATCCAGGGCTTGATGCGCTGGGGGTCCTGGAGCTGGCGCCAGTTCTGCGAGACCTTGAGCAGGGTGTCCTGGGCGACCTCTTCGGCGTCTTCGCGCTGGCCGCACATGAGCCAGGTGTACTGGAAGACTTTGCGCTGGATGGTTTCAAGCAGCGGGGCCAGGGCGGTTTCGTCGCCGGCCAGGAGGCGTTGGGTGAGTTCGACTTCGGTTGGGCGCACCAACTCCTAGGGTATCGCGGCGGTGAGGGTTTCGACGGTCAACTCGATGGTGGGGGCCAGGAGCAGGGTGTTCTTCACCAGGCACTTTTCGGCGGTACGGCGGGCGCCTTCGAGGTGGGCAGGGTCGGTGACTTCGGGGATGACAACGCGGATGGTGAAGTGGCCGAGACGGGCCGGGGCGGTGGCTTTATCGGCGTCGACGAAGACCTCCATGCCTTTAGCGGGCAGTTGGTTGCGGCGGAGGTAGTCGGCGGCGTAGTACATGGCGCAGGTGCCAAGGGAGGCGAGAAGCAGTTCGGGCGGGGTCATGCCTTCGTCGGTGCCGCGGTTGTCAAGGGGTTGATCGATGATGATCTGGTGGCCGCGGGTTTCGGCGACGCAGCGGGCGTCGGTTTCATAGGTCACTTTGCAGTTCATACGGATCGAGATGCAGGCGGCAGCGGTTTCGTGACACGCCGAAAGTTGCGATAGGCTTTAGGGTGATGCGGCTGCTACTGGTTGGCTTCGTTTCGTCACTGGCGTTTGGCGCGCCCACGTTTGAAAGCGACGTGATGCCGATTTTCAAGGCCAAGTGCCTGGCCTGTCACGGCGCGGGCGCGGCGCAGGGGAAGCTGGATTTGCGTACGCCGGAGGCGGTGCTGCGGGGCGGGGCATCGGGGCCGGTGGTGCAGCCCGGCATGGCGGCCAAGAGCCTATTGATGGACAAGATTGTCACCGGACAGATGCCGCCGGGCAAGCATAAGATGACCGCGGCGGAGATGGACCAGGTACGGGCGTGGATCGATAAGGGCCTCGAAGCGCCGGCGGCGGTGGCGGCGGTGAGCGAGCACGAGGTGCGGGGCATTCTGCAGGCGCGCTGCGTGGTCTGCCACGGCGGATTACAGAAGATGGGGGGCCTCGACCTGCGGACGGTGGCGAGCCGGCGGCGGGGCGGGAAGTCCGGGCCGGCGCTGGTGCCGGGCAAGCCGGAGGAGAGTCTGCTTTACACGAGAATTGTGAAGGGACAGATGCCGCCGGAGAAGGAGTCGAAGGCGCTGGCCGTGGAGTTGCCGACGGACGCCGAGACGGCGAAGATCCGGGCTTGGATCGCGGCCGGGGCGCCGGAGGCCGAGGCGGTGACGAAGACGCCGGATGCGGTGGTGACGACGCGGGACCGCGAGTTCTGGAGTTTGCGGCCGCCGGTGCGGCCGGCGGTGCCGGCGGGGGCGGCGCACCCGATTGACGCGTTTTTGCGGGCGAAATTGAACGTAAAAGGCTTGACCTTCAACAAGAAGGCCGACCGGCTGACGCTGCTGCGGCGGGCGCACCTCGATTTGACCGGGACGCCGCCCACGGTGGCGGAGGTGGACGCGTTTTTGAAGGATACGGCGCCGGGGGCGTACGAGCGGCTGGTGGACCGGCTGCTGGCTTCGCCGAAGTACGGGGAGCGGTGGGGCCAGCACTGGCTCGACCTGGCCGGCTACGCCGATTCCGAGGGATTCGGGCAGGATGACGGGGTGCGGCGGTTTGCGTGGCGCTACCGGGATTATGTGATCCGGTCGTTGAACGCGGATAAGCCGTACTCGCTGTTTTTGACCGAGCAGTTGGCGGGCGATGAGATGTCGGACGACTGGAAAAAGGCCAAGGGCGGGGTGGCGTCGGCGGAGACGCTGGACCGGCTGGCGGCGACGGGATTTTTGCGGACGGCGCCGGACCCGACGAATGCGGCCGAGCGGGGGTTGCTGAGCGAGCGGATGAATATTGTGGCTGAGGAGGTGGAGGTGCTGTCGTCGTCGGTGATGGGGCTGACGATGGGGTGTGCCCGGTGCCACAACCACAAATACGACCCGATTCCACAGCGCGACTACTACCGGCTGAGCGCGATTCTGCAGGGGGCGTATGATCCCTACGAGTGGAAGACGCCGAGCAAGCGGGAGTTGGATCTGGCGCTCGAGAGCGAGCGGAAAGAGGTGGAGACGTTTAATGCCCCGCTCAAGGCGGAGGAGGCGAAGTTGAAGGAGTCGCTTGAGAAGGCGACGGCGCCGTACCGGGCCAAGGTGACCGAGAAGCTGAGTGATGCCGAGCTGGCCAAGAAGTTTCCGGAGCTGGCGGCGGTGACGCGGCCGATTGACCAGGAGCTGCAGGCGGTGCGGCGGAAGATGAAGCCGAAGCCGCACGTGCGGGTGCTGGTGGACAACGAGGAGCCTTCGCAGGCGTTTCTGCTGCGGCGGGGCGACCCGGTGGGGTTTGCCGATCCGGTGGAACCGGCGGCGCCGATGCTGCTGGATATCCCTGGCTTGCAGCCTTATAAGGTGGAACGGCCGTTCCCCGGGACGAGCGGGCGGCGGCTGGCGCTGGCCAAGTGGTTGACGCAGCCGAAGCATCCGTTGACGAGCCGGGTGATGGTGAACCAGATGTGGATGCGGCACTTCGGGCGCGGGATTGTCGCGAGCGTAGCGAATTTTGGGCGGTCCGGGGTGGCGCCGTCGCATCCGGAGCTGCTCGACTGGCTGGCGACGGAGTTCGTCGGGCGGGGCTGGAGTATGAAGCAGATGCACCGGCTGATGATGACCTCGGAAGCCTATCAGCAGAGTTCGGCGGTGGACCCGGCGGTGGTGGCCAAGGACCCGGAGAATGCGCTGGTGAGCCGGATGCCGCTGCGGCGGATGGACGCCGAGACGTTGTACGACTCGCTGCTGACGGCGACGGGGCGGCTGGACGGGACGGCGTACGGGCCGGCGTCGGAGGTGGAGGTGCGGCCGGATAAGGAAGTGATTGTGCAGCCGACCAAGGCGGGCCTGCGGCGGAGTGTGTATGTGCTGCACCGGCGGCAGACGCCGGTTTCGCTGCTGGACGCGTTTGACCTGCCGGCGATGACGCCGAACTGTACGGAGCGGCGGCAATCGAACGTGGCGACGCAGGCGCTGCATCTGATGAACGGGTCGATGGCCTGGGAGCTGGCCAAGTACATGGCCGGGCGGGTGATTGACGAGGCAGACGGGGACCGGGAGCGGCAGGTGGAGCTGGTGTATCTGCGGGCATACGGGCGGCGGCCGACCGCGGAGGAGAGCAAGACGGGGCGCGAGGCGATTGCGGCGTTCCGGGAGCAGTGGCCGGCGCGGCTGGCGGCGGACAACGGCGAGGCGCCGCGGGCGGCGACGGCGAGTTGGATGGCGCTGGCCAACTACTGCCACGCGATTTTGAACTCGGCCGAGTTCAGCTTTATTGACTAGGAAACAGACCATGAAGACACGGCGGAAGACACGGCGGGATTTCTTTTCTTCGGTGGCCAACGGCCTGCACGGGGCGGCGCTGGCAGGGTTGCTGGGCCGGGACCTGTATGCCGGATCGGCAGTTTACGATTTGAAGCCAAAGGCGCCGCACGCGCCGGCCAAGGCCAAGGCGGTGATTCAACTGTTTATGAACGGGGGGCCGAGTCAGGTGGACCTGTTCGACCCGAAGCCGACGCTCACGCGGCTGGCGGGTACGGCGCCGAGCCGGGAGCTGAGCTTTGCGATCTCGAACGGGGATAAGCCGGGGGCGCTGATGCCGTCGCCGTTCGCCTTCCGGAAGACGGGCAAGAGCGGGATGGATATCTCGGAGGTGATGCCGCACCTGGCCGAGTGCGCCGATGAGATTGCCGTGATCCGGTCGATGTACGGGGAACACGCCAACCATGAGCCGGCACTGTTCCTGATGCACTCGGGGCGGACGGTGGCGAGCCGGCCGGCGATTGGTTCCTGGGTGGCGTACGGGTTGGGGACGGAGAATCAGAACCTGCCGGCCTACATCGTGCTGGACGATCCGAAGGGGCTGCCGATTAACGGGATCTCCAACTGGCAGTCGGCGTGGCTACCGCCGATTTACCAGGGGACGCGCTTCCGGACCGAGGGTCCGCCGGTGTTGAACCTGCAGCCGCGGGAGGAGATTCCGACGCCGCTCGTGGACGCTGAACGGGCGCTGCTGCGGAAGTTGGACGCGGCGCATTTGCAGGCGCGGCCGCACCAGCCGGAGCTGGAGGCGCGGATTTCGAGCTATGAGCTGGCGGCGCGGATGCAGATGGCGGCTTCCGATGCGCTGGACGTGATGAAAGAGAGTGAGGCGACGCGGGAGGCCTACGGGCTGAACGATCCGCTGACGGCGTCCTACGGCAAGCGGTGTCTGATGGCGCGGCGGCTGGTGGAGCGCGGGGTGCGGTATGTGCAGCTCTATATAGAGGGCCAGATTTTTGACTCGCACGGGACGCTCGAGGCGAGCCTGCGCTATGCGTGCGGGAAGACGGACAAGCCGGTGGCGGCACTGCTGCGGGATCTGAAGCAGCGGGGACTGCTTGACGAGACGCTGCTCGTGTGGGGCGGGGAGTTCGGACGGCTGCCGATGTCGCAGGGCGGGATAGGGAAAGAGGCCGGGCGGGACCACGGGCCGCATGGGTTCAGCGTGTGGATGGCGGGGGCCGGGGTGAAGGGCGGGACGGTGCACGGGGCGACGGATGAGATCGGCTTCAAGGCGGTGGAGAACCGGGTGAGCGTGCACGACTTCCACGCGACGATTCTCGACCGGCTGGGGTTGAACTACCGGAAGCTCGTTTATGAGCGGCACGGGCTACAGGAACGGTTGACGGACCAGTTCCCGGCGCGGGTGGTGACGGAGATTTTGAGTTAGCTGATGGAAAAGCCGGGGGGCGCGCTCGTGGCGGGCTCCTCGTGGCATTCGACGCCGCGGACCTCGGCCCAGCGGGGGCCGCGGTGGAGGGCGCCTGCGAACTCGTCAAGCCGGGCGGCGGAGCCGGCGGCGAGGGCTTCGACGCGCCCGTCGTCCAAGTTACGGACCCAGCCGCGCAGACCGAGTCGCACGGCTTCCCGTTGTGCGAAGGCGCGGTAGCCAACGCCCTGGACGCGGCCACGGATGAGGTAGCGACGGCAGAGGGTCATGCGATTCGACAGCGGGCGGTTAGCCAGCGGGGATTAGCCTTCGGCGGGAGGGGCTTTGGACTCGAGGTAACGGTTCCGGCTTTCCATGATGGCCTTGCGGGCTTCAATGGGGCCGCCCCAGCCGTCCATCTTCGGCATGGAGCCCTGGAGCTCCTTATAGATAGAGAAGAAGTGCTCGATTTCGCGGCGGACGTGGGGGAAGATCTGATCCATCGTATGGATCTGATCGTAGCGGGGGTTCTTGGTGGGGACCGCGAGGATCTTCTGGTCGCCTTCGTTGGCGTCGACCATGTTCAAGAGGCCGACCGGGCGGACTTCAATGAGACAGCCGGTGAAGCTTGGCTCCTGCACCAGGACGAGGACGTCCATGGGGTCGTTGTCTTCGGCGAGAGTACCGGGGATGAATCCGTAGTCGCCGGGGTAGTGCATGGGCGAGTAGAGGGCGCGGTCGAGGCGGAAAATCCCTAATTTGCCGTCGTACTCAATCTTGTTAGCGGAGTTTTTGGGGATCTCGACGATGGCCCGCACGATCTCGGGACATTCCGGGCCGGGTTCCATGTCGTAGAGACTGATGGTCGGATACACGCAATCAGGGTAGCAGAGTGGCGGGAGGATGGGAAGGAGAGTGGCCCAGATTGGGGTATTTGGGGGGGCGGACAACTACAGGTTGTGGGTAATGCGTGGCCTTCGCTTTTTTATCGCTATGGGCCGTCTGGTTGTTCCGTAAGGCTTTTGTAGACAGCGGTTTAGGGGATGGGGACGACGCCGCAGATTCTCAAAAAAGACCCTTGCGTTTTCTTGATTTGGCGGTTAACCTCGGTTTAAGTGCTTTTGAAGTACCTCCAAAGTACTCTCAAAGCGGTTAGAAAGGCCCTGTGACTGAAGAAGAACTCAGTAATAAGCAGCTTGAGGCGCCTCCCGGGAGTTTTTCTCTCAAGGCGGACGGGCAGGGTCGTCTGGGCATTCCGCTCGACTGGGTGATCTATTTTGAAGGGACGCTGGGCGAGAGGGATTTTTTCATCACGTTGGATAAGGGTTGGATCAAGATTTTTCCGAAGCGGATCTGGATGAAACAGAACGCGGCGGCTTTTGCGCAGAAGACGGAAGAGGAGTATGAGGACTGGTCGATGACCATGCAGCACTTTGGAACGCTGACCAGTTTCGACAAAGAGAAGCGGTTGACGCCGAGCCAGACGCTGCGGACGGAGTTGAACCTGAAGGGCGCCGAGCTGGTGATGATGAATCATCAGGGGACGCTGCGCGGGAAGTTGAAGAGCGCCTACGACGAGCGGGTGGTGAGCGCCCGGGAGTCGTCTGACCGGCAGGTGTCGCGGCCGGACGGGGCGCGGTTGCTGTAGTGGAGATGGCGATGCATGCATTATTCAGTCCTACTACCGGAGACGATCGAATGGATGAACATCCTTTCGGGGCGGCCGTATGCGGATTTGACGTGCGGCATGGGCGGCCATACGCGAGCGATCGCCGAGCGGGCGGCGCCGGGCAGGGTGTATGCGATGGACCGGGATGCGTCGGCGCTCGAGATGGCGCGGCGGAACCTGGCGGACGGACCACAGAATATCGAGTTTATCCACACGGCGTTTTCGCGGGCGCGGCAGGCGCTGACCGAGCGGGGTGTGGGCAAGTTAGCCGGTTTGACGGCGGACCTGGGGGTATCCCGGGTGCAGTTAACGGGCGACCGGGGATTTTCCTTTACGACGGACGGGCCTTTGGATATGCGGCAGGATCCGTCGCGGGGGGTGACCGCGGCCGAGTTGGTCAACCAACTGCCGGAGCGGGAGTTAGCAAATTTGTTGTTCAATCTAGCCCAGGAGAGGAGGAGTTACGTCATAGCCAGAGCACTCGTGAGGAACCGTCCCGTGCACACGTCGCTGCAGCTTGCAGAGATCGTGGCGCGGGCGGTCCCCCGCACGGGATCGAAGCTGCATCCGGCGACGTTAACTTTCATGGCTCTTCGGATGGCGGTGAACGAGGAATTAGAGGAAGTTACGGCGTTGATGGAAGCTTTGCCGGACTTACTCGAGCCGGGTGGAAGGGCGGTAATCATCGCATTTCATTCGGGGGAAGCCAGGATTGTCAAGACGCATTTTCAACGCTTGCACCGCGAGGGACGAGCTCGTCTATTAACCAAACACGCTGTCAAACCAACGGATCGAGAGGTTCACGAGAATTCCGCCAGCCGGAGCGCAACGCTGCGGGTGCTGGAGATACTGTAAAGCCGGAAGGCGCCAAACGCAAGAGCAATGGTAGGGGAGAGTAGAAAAATATGGCCACCTTCGTAAACGACTTTTTTAGCCGTATGCTGCCGCGGAGTGCGGCAGGCAGCCGCGGCATTTCGCAGGAGCGCGTCGAACGCCGCCCGGAGCCGGGTACGCTGCGGCCGATGCCGAACGAGCAGATTCATGTCTTCATCAAGCGGATTGATAACCACCACGTGATCCGCACGGAAGATAAGGCGGCGACGGCCACCTGCTGGAAGACGATAGGCGCGGCGTGTCTGCTGGCGGTTGCTGCGGTGGGCATGATTGTGCCGATGGCTTACGGCAAGCTGGCGGGTTATCAGATGGAGCGTTCGCTTGCTGAGCAGACGCGGCTGAAGCACGAACTGGCGCAGTTGGAGGCGGTCGAGAATCAGCTGGTCAGTCCGGTGCTGCTGGCCGATGAAGCCAAGAAGCTGAAGTTCAACGAGCCGTCGCCAGAGACGCTGGTGGTTCTGAACATCGAGGAGCGGTCTACGGCGCTGGCCATGAACCAAGCCCCGGCCGCCAAGAAATAAACAGTTTTTTCCATACCGGGGGCGGCCGTCTTCCAATCCTACTCCCCCGGCGTGAAGGCGACTTCGCGCAACGGCTGCCCCGGGTTCTTTCCCAAGTTTTCGATTTTCAAAAATTCCTCCCCCGAAGGAAGCGCCGCAAGGCCCTCAAGCCGGGGCGGGTGGACGGACTGGCCGGTGAGCCGGTTGCGTACTTCGCCCGCCCGGTTTCGAGCGGAGTAAACTACGATGGACAGTAACTTGGAGACGACGGCGGAGCCGCAGGCCCACAAGCGGTTGATCTTCGTAACCTGGTTCACTCTCGTTTGGGGATTGCTGATCTTCGGGCGTCTGGTGCAACTGCAGGTGATCGAGCATGCGTCCTGGGCGAAGATCGCCAAGGGCCAGCAGACCAAGAGCATGGAGGATGTGGCCATGCGGGGTCAAATCCTCACGCGGGGCAACCGGAAGCTGGCGATGAGTGTGCCGGACCATGCCGTGCACGTGTCGCCACTCGACATTCCGGACGTTGACTTTGCGACGAGCATGCTGGCTGGATCGCTCGAGTTGGACCGGCAGGAGCTGGAGCGGAAGATCATGGAAGCGCGGCGGGATGGCCGCGGGGACCTGCGGATTAAAGAGTATGCGACGCTCGAGCAGGTGGATCAGGTGCTGGCGTTCCGGCTGGATTATGTTTCAGTGCGCGCCACGGGCCGGCGGGTGTATCCCAACCAGACGCTGGCGGCGAATCTGCTGGGATCGGTAAACGGCGAGGGGGAAGGGGAAGGCGGGGTCGAGCTCGGTTGGAATGAGGAGTTGCTGGGGATGGCGGCGCGGGTGCAGGTGGAGCAGGATTCGCGGAGCCGTCGTTACGGACGGCATTACCAGGACGGGGCGCCGGAGGCGGGGGCGGACGTCCGGCTGACGATTGACGACGGGATTCAGTTTGTGGCCGAGAACGCGTTGCGCGAGGCGTTGGTGGAGGGTGGCATTCCCTTTGGGTCGCTGGTGGTGCTGCATGTCAAGACGGGCGAGATCCTGGCGATGGCCAGCTGGCCGACGTTTGATCCGAACGTGCGGGTGGCGGGCGAGGGGGAGCTGGCGAGCCGGGTGAACCACGCAGTGAGCGTGCCGTTTGAACCGGGTTCGGTTTGTAAGGTGATCACGTTAGCCGCGGCGCTTGAGACGACGAAGCTGCGGCCGGAGACTCCGATTCTGTGCGGCGGAACGGTGAAGCGGATTTTGGGCCGCGATATTCACGATGAGCATGCCTACGGGGTGCTGCCGATGGAGATGGTGCTGGCCAAGTCGTCGAATCTCGGTTCGGTGAACATTGGCTTGCAGGTGGGAGCGGAGAACCTGCACGAGTACATGCGGCGTTTCGGGTTTGGGAACGAGGTGAAGGTGGGGCTGCCCGGGGAGTCGGCCGGGGTGCTGCATCCGATGCGGCGCTGGAAGCCGGATTCGATTGCCTCGGTGGCGATTGGCCACGAGATGATGACAACAACGCTGCAGTTGGCGCAGGCGGCCGGAATCATCGCCAATAACGGGGTTTGGGTGAAGCCGCATCTGATTTTGGATCGGCGGGAGCCGGGCGGCGTGGTGGAGCGGGAGCCGCTGCCGCCGCCTGAGCAGCGGATTCGGCCGGAGACGGCGATTATGATGCGGCGGATGATGGAGCAGGTTGTACTGGCCGGGACGGGGAAGGAGGCCAAACTGCGGGGCTACACTTCGGGCGGCAAGACCGGCACGGGCAAGATCTGGGAGGCGGGAAAGGGTTACCAGCGGCTCTACAATTCGACGTTTATGGGCTTTGCGCCGGTGTCGAACCCGGAGATTGTGGTGGTGGTAACGTTGAACCGGACGACGAAGAAGGCGGGCGGGGTGGCGGGTCCGGTGTTCCGGAAGGTGGCGCAGGATGCGCTGCGGATCCTGGGGGTGGCGCGGGATCTGCCGGATACGGCGCCGGCGGCGGCCCCGGCGACGGGAACGCCGGCGACGGAAGAAGAAGAAGAGGAGGAGGAGGAGACCGCAGAGCGTCAGATCAGTTTGGCGGAGGGTCAGCCGCATCTGGTTGCCGGACCGACGGCGCCGAACTTCAAGGGAAAGACCTTACGGGCGGTGCTGCGGGAGTCGGCGGCGGCGGGTTTGCAGGTGGATGTGGTGGGATCGGGGATTGCCAAGCGGCAGCAGCCGCCACCGGGAGCGCTGCTCGGAGACTCGCGACGGATCCGGGTGGAGTTTTCGCGGTGAGTTTCACGGTGCGGGATCTGCTGGCGGGAGCCGGGGTGGTGGCGGTGAGTGAGGAGGGGGTGTGGGCGGCGGGGTGCCGGGGGTTGGCGTACGACTCGCGGCAGGTGGAGCCGGGGACGCTGTTTTTTGCGTTTGTAGGGGCGGTGGAGGATGGCCGGCGGTACGCTCCGCAGGCGATGGAGCGGGGGGCGGTGGCGGTGGTAAGTGAGGCGGCGCGGCCGGACGGGATGCGGATGCCTTGGATTCAGGTGGCGCACGGGCGGCGGGCGCTTGCGGGGGCGGCGAAGGTATTCTACGGGGCGCCGGATGAAGGGCTGGGTGTAACCGGGGTGACGGGGACGAACGGGAAGACGACCTGTACGTATGTGATTGACAGTGTGCTGCAGGCGGCCGGGCAGCGGACGACGCGGATTGGCACGATTGGGTATGACGTGGCGGGGGTGGCCGAGGCGGCGGCGAATACGACGCCGGAGTCGCTCGAGCTGTTTCGTCTGTTGGCGCGGACGGTGGAGGCGGGGGGGCGGTACGCGACGATGGAGGTCTCCTCGCACGCGCTGGCGCAGGGGCGGGTGAGCGGGGTGCGGTTTCATACCGCGGTGTTTACGAATCTGACGCAGGATCATCTCGACTATCACGGGACGATGGAAGCCTACTTTGCGGCCAAGGCGCGCCTGTTCGGCGAGGAGTATGCGCCGGGGTACGCGGTAATCAACGCCGATGATGAGTACGGACGCCGGATTGGGACAGCCGGGGGGACGGCGGTGCTGCGCTACGGTCTGGGGGAGGGGGCCGAACTGCGGGCCGAAGGCGTGGAGAGCACGTTTGCGGGGCTGCGGTTCTGGGCGGTGCGCGGGGAGGAGCGTCATGAGGTTCGGTCGGCGCTGACGGGTGAGATCAACGTGTACAACATTCTGGCGGCGCTGGGTACGGGGCTGAGCTACGGGCTGGACTGGGAGACGATGCGGCGGGGGATTGCGGCGTGCAAGGGGGTGCCGGGGCGGTTTGAGCGGGTCGAGTGCGGGCAGCCGTTTCTGGTGGTGGTGGATTATGCGCACACCGAAGACGCGCTGCGGAATACGCTGCGGGTGGCGCGGGGGTTATTGACGGGCGGGCGGCTGATTGTCCTGTTTGGCTGCGGGGGCGACCGGGACCGGACGAAACGGCCGCGGATGGGGATGGCGGCTGGGGAGTTGAGCGATTTCGTGGTGTTGACGAGCGACAATCCGCGGAGTGAGGATCCGCTGGCGATTTTGAACGACGTGCTGGTGGGGCTGCGGCGGACGGATACGCCGCACGTGGTGGAGCCCGACCGGGCGGCGGGGATTGCGGCGGCGGTGCGGCAGGCGCGGGCGGGCGACATTGTGGTGCTGGCGGGGAAGGGTCATGAGACGTACCAGGTGACCCGGACGGGCACGATTGCGTTTGACGACCGGGTGGTGGCGCGGGCGGCGCTGGGGCGGTTGGGTTACGGGGCGCCGGCATGCGAATGAGCTTCGCGGAGATTCTGGCGGCGACGGGCGGAGTCGGTCCGGAGGGGCCGGGGAGCGTGGGGGCGTGGAGCATTGACACGCGGACGTTGGGGGGCGAGGCGCCGTTGTATGTGGCGCTGCGGGGCGAGGTGCACGACGGCCACGATTTTGTGTTGGATGCCGCGGCGCGGGGTGCGGCGGCGGTGCTGGTGGACCGGGAGGTGGCCGGGTGTGGGGTGCCGCAGTTCCGGGTGTGGGATACGCTGGCGGCCCTGCAGGATCTGGCGCGGCGGGCGCGGCTGCGACTGACGGGGACGGTGGTGGGGGTGACGGGCAGCGCGGGGAAGACGACGACGAAGGAGACGATTGCGGCGCTGCTGGGCGGCTGGTTTCGAGTGGGCAAGAACGAGGGGAACCTGAACAACCATATTGGCCTGCCGCTGTCGATTTTGCGGCAGAGCGAGACGGAGCAGGTGTTGGTGTTCGAGATGGGGATGAACCACCGGGGGGAGATCCGGTTTCTGGCCTCGCTGGGACGGCCGCAGATTGCGGTGGTGACCAACGTGGGGACGGCGCACATTGAGAATCTGGGAAGCCGGGAGGCGATTGCGCTGGCCAAACGGGAGCTGGTGGAGAGTCTGCCGCCGGACGGGTTGGCGGTGTTGAACGCCGATGACGCGCGGGTGAGGCGTTTTGGCGGGATTCATCCGGGGCGGACGGTAACGTTCGGGCTGGGCGAGGGGGCGGACTGCCGGGTGGAGGCGCTCGAGATGGGTGGCGAAGGGGCGCGGTTCCAGATTGACGGCACGGCGTTTGCGACGGCCGTGGCGGGAAAACACTCTGTCCTGAATATTGCGGCGGCGGTGGCGGTGGGCCGGGAGTTGGGCGTGCCGCTGGCGGAGATGGCCGAGCGGGCGCGGGGGCTGCAGCCGGGCAAGATGCGCGGCGAGCGGGAGGAGTACAACGGAGTGACCATTTTGAACGATTGCTACAACAGCAACCCGGACGCGGCGGAGGCGATGCTGGAGTACGCCGCGCTGCTGCCCGCGGGACGGCGGATTGCGGTACTGGGCGAGATGCGGGAGTTGGGGGATTGGTCGGTGGCGCTGCACCGGGCGGTGGGGGAGCGGGCGGCGGCGTTGGGCTTCGACCTGGTGGTAGGGGTTACGGGGGACGCGGCGGCGTTGGCGGAGGCGGCGCGCAGCGGGGGTGTGGAGGCGCGGTTCTTTGCGGAGCCGGCGGAGGCGGGGGCGGCGCTGGCGGGGTTGACCCGGCCGGGGGATCTGGTGTTGTTCAAGGGTTCGCGGGGGACAAGGATGGAGCTGGCAGTGGAAAGGTATCGGGCCGGGTAATGTTTTATTGGCTACTGTTTGAACAACTTTCGCCGGTCTACGGACCGGCCCGGCTGTTTGGTTACGTGACGTTCCGGACGGCGTTTGCGAGTTTGACGGCGCTGTTTTTGTCGCTGTTTCTGGGGCCGTGGCTGATCCGGCGGCTGCGGGAGTTCAAGTTCGGCCAGCAGATTCGCGAAGAGGTGACGGCGCACCAGAAGAAGGCAGGGACGCCGACGATGGGTGGTTTGCTCATTCTGATTTCGATTGTGGCGCCGACGCTGCTGTGGACAAACCTGCGGAACCCGTACGTGTGGATTGCGCTGTTCGGTCTGTTAAGTTTTGGCACGATTGGGTTTTTCGATGATTATGCGAAGGTGAAAAAGCAGAAGAACCTTGGGTTTACCGCCCGCCGGAAGTTCTTCTGGCAGGTGGTGGCGAGCTGCGCGATCGGGGCCATGCTGCTGGTACTGCGGTCGCGGGGCGGGTACGATCCGCTGATGAACGTGCCGTTTTTCAAAGATTTCAAGCCGAATCTGCTGCTCGATGTGTTTTTGGCGAGTCCGTGGACGTATCCGTTGGCTTTCGGTTTTTTCTTTCTGTTTCTGGTGGTCGTGCTGGCGGGATCTTCAAACGCGGTGAATTTGACGGACGGGTTGGACGGTTTGGCCATTGGGTTGATGATTATCGCCGCGGGGGCGATGACGATGTTGACCTACGTGAGCGGGCACCGGACGTTTGCCGAATATCTGGACCTGGTGCGACTGCCGGGGGCGAGCGAGTTGACGGTGTTCTGCGGGGCGATGACGGGGGCTTCGCTGGGGTTCTTGTGGTTTAACGCGCATCCGGCGGAGGTGTTCATGGGGGATGTGGGTTCGCTGGCGCTGGGCGGGGCGCTGGGTACGGTGGCAGTACTGATCAAGCAGGAACTGCTGTTGTTGTTCCTGGGCGGAGTTTACATCATCGAGTTGCTGAGTGTGGTTTTGCAGGTGGGCAGCTATAAGCTGCGCAAGAAGCGGATTTTCAAGATGGCGCCGCTGCATCACCACTTTGAAATTTTGGGCTGGACGGAGACGAAGATCATCACCCGGTTTTGGATTCTGGGACTGATCATGGCTTTGTGCGCCTTAACTACGTTAAAGCTGCGTTGACGTTAAAGCCGCGTTGAACGGAGGGGCCCCTTGGATTATCTCGGCAAGCAGATTTTGGTGGTTGGGTTGGGCCGGAGCGGTATTGCCGCCGCGCGGCTGGCGCGCCGGCTGGGTGCGCAGGTGACGGTGTGCGACCACAAGCCGCTGGCTGAGACCGCGTTTGCAGCTGAGGTGGCGGCGCTGGGGTTGACGTACGTGCCGCAGGCCGAGGCGCGGGGGGCGGCTTTTGATCTGGTGATTCAGTCGCCGGGGGTGCCGCTGGAGGCGCCGGTGTTTACCGGCGCGCGGGTGATGGGGGAGCTTGAGTTTGCGGCGCCGCTGCTCGAAGGGCGGAAGATCGGGATTACGGGATCGAACGGAAAGACGACGGTGACGGCGCTGGTGGGGCATATCTTCCGTGCGGCGGAAGTGCCGGCGCAGGTGGGGGGGAACATTGGGGTTCCGCCGACGGCGATGGTGGATGATTCGCGGCTGGGGCAGTGGAACGTTCTGGAGCTGTCGAGCTTTCAACTGGAGACAATCGATCAGTTTGTCGCCGATATCGCGGTGGTTTTAAACATCACGCCCGATCACCTGGACCGGCACGGCACGATGGAGCGTTACATTGACGCCAAAGCGCGGCTGGTGGAGACGCAGGGGCGGGCTCAGGTGGCGGTGTTAAACGCGGGGAATGCGGCGTCGGCGGCGCTGGCGCGGCGGACGCGGGCGAAAGTGGTGTATTTCAACG
>JADCJL010000083.1 GCA_020247055.1 Acidobacteriaceae bacterium
CCAGCCCCCGCTCGCCGCCGGCACCCACACCTGCCCATACTCCGGCGTGTTCACCCACCGCCCGTGTCCGTCCAGATCCTCAACCCCATACACATCCCGGCTCACATACCGGTAGCTCTCACTCCGCTCCAGGTCCCGGTCCCGGCTCTGGCTCCAACGGTCAAAATCATCCATCGCCATCGCCCCATCGGTCCGGAACTCCGGCGCCCCGGCCTCCCCACGTGCCACCAGCGTCCGCCCGCTCCGCAGCCGCTCGCTCCCCTGCGGCGTAAAGATCTCCGCCTCCCCGCTGCGCACCGTCACCTCGGTCGTCCCGTCGCCCCGCACCGTTACCCGGTAGCTGCCCCGCCCCACCGGCCGCACCGCAATGTTCGGCGTGGCGATCTCTACCTCCGCCGTCCGGTCCCGCAGCACCCGCCACGTCATCGTCCCCGCTGCCAGCCGCACCAGATAGCGCCGGTTCTCAATGTCGGCCAGCCGCAACTCGCCCCCCTCGGCCAGCCGCGCAAAGTTACTCGCGTCAAACTGCACCTCGGTCCGCGACCCCGCGCCGGTCAGCACGCGGTCCTGGCTCAGCAGCGGCGCGTTGATGGCCGCTGCCACCCACTCATTCGTATCACCCCGCCGGACAGACACGTCCCCGGAGAGCAAACTCAGCCGCGCCACGCCGCGCCCCTGCTCTGACGAATCCTCTTGCGCCCCCGCGCCACCCGTGGTCAGGATGGCGATGACGAGAGCCGGTAGTAACTTGCGGAACATGTGTGGTTCCTCCTGATATCAATCTCTGCACTTTCCTGACCAATCGCTAACTGTAATCTTTTCAACGCGCCGCTTCCCCGCCCCCCTGGTGCATTTCCACCACTCTCCGCCTGAAGCCGGTGCTTTCCATCCGCTGCTATATTGAAGGAATGCGTTATCCAGAGCATCTCATTGGCATCATGCGGCAGGACCTGACCAACCATGGCATCGTCGAAACCCGCACCCCGGAAGAAGTCGACGCCTTGCTTGCTCCCGGCAAAGGCACCGTCATGATGGTTGTCAACTCGGTCTGCGGCTGCGCGGCCGGCAAAGCCCGCCCCGGTATCGTCCGGGCCCTGGCCGACTCCCCGGTCAAGCCGGACGTCGCCGCCACCGTCTTCGCCGGCGGGGACGTCGAAGCCGTCGCCCGTGTCCGCGAACACCTCGCCCCGCTGCCGCCGAGCTCCCCCTCGGTTGCCATCTTCAAGGACGGTAAACCCGTCTACATGATGCACCGCCATCAGATTGAAAGCCGCGACATGTTCCTCATCGCCGAAGAGCTGAAGAACGCCTTCGCCCAGCACTGCGCCAAGTAGCATGACCCGCCGGTCGCTGCTCGGACTCACCGCCCTGCCCGCCCTCGCCGCCGACGATACCGTCACCGCGCGCGTGCAACGGCTCCAGTTGAAACACACCTGGACTACGGTGATGAGTTCGAGCACCTACCGCGACGTCCTCTACACCACCATCCGCCGCGACGGCCTCACCGGCCGCGGTGAAGGCGCCGGCATCGTCCGCTACGGCGAATCCGCCGAGTCCGGCGTCGCCTTCGTCAACCGGATCGCCCCCGAACTCGCCCGCCTCGACCTCCGCCACTTCGGCAAGGTCATCGACTGGGTCCTGAAGCAGAGCGACGCCGACTGGGCCGCCAAAGCCGCCCTCGACATCGCCATCCACGACTGGGTCGCCCAACGCCGCGGCATCCCCGTCCACGCCCTCTGGGGCCTCGACCCGCGGGACGCTCCGCTCACGACCTTCTCGATCGGCATCGACAAAGCCGAGGTCATCCGCCAGAAGGTCCGCGAAGCCGAGGCCTATCCGGTGTTGAAAGTGAAGGTCGGCCTCGCCAACGACGAAGAGGTGATCGAAGCCGTCCGCAGCGTCACCCGCAAGCCGCTTCGCGTCGACGCCAACGAAGGCTGGAAGGACAAAGACGAAGCCGTCCGCAAGATCAACTGGCTCGAAAAGATGGGCGTCGAATTCATCGAACAGCCCATGCCCGCCCACATGCTCGATGAGCAGCGCTACGTCCGCCAGCGCGTTCACATCCCCATCATCGCCGACGAAGCCTGCCTGCGCCCGGCCGATATCCCCAAGCTCGCCACGGCCTTCGACGGCGTGAACATCAAGATCGATAAAGCCGGCGGCCTGCTCCAGGGCTACCGCATGATCCAGATCGCCCGCAGCCTCGGCCTCAAAACCATGCTCGGCTGCATGATCTCGAGCTCCATCGCCATCACCGCCGCCGCCCAGCTCTCGCCCCTGGTCGACTACGCCGACCTCGACGGCAACCTGCTGATCGGCAACGACCCGGTCCAAGGCGTCCGGGTCGTCAATGGCAGACTCACGTTGCCCGCCGGCAACGGCCTCGGTCTGCGGTAGCGCCTAGACCGCCTCGAGCGCCTGCTCGACATCCCACAGGATGTCCTCGACGTCCTCGATGCCGATCGACAGCCGCACCATCCCCGGCTCCACACCCGCCGACAACTGCTGCTCCGGCGTCAACTGCTGGTGCGTTGTCACGGCCGGCTGAATCACCAGGCTCCGCGCATCGCCCACGTTGGCCAGATGCGAAAACACCTTCAACGCATCCACAAACCGCTTCCCTGCCTCGGCGCCGCCCTTCAAGGCAAAGCTGAACACCGCGCCCGGCCCCTTCGGCAGATACTTCTTCGCGAGAGTATTATACGGGCTGCTCCCCAACCCCGGATACTTCACCCACTCGACGCGCGAGTCGCCTTCGAGGAACGTCGCCACCGCCAGCGCGTTTGCCACGTGCCGGTCCATGCGCGGCCCCAGCGTCTCAATGCCCTGAATAAACTGGAAGGCGTTGAACGGGCTCAGCGCCGGGCCCAGATCGCGCAGGCCCTCAACGCGCGCCTTGATGATGAACGCGATCGGCCCCAGCGCCTCGGCAAAGTTCAGCCCATGGTAGGCCGGCGAGGGCGTGTTCAGCAGCGAGTGTTTGCTCGTCTTCCAATCGAACTTGCCCGCATCGACGATAATGCCGCCAATTGACGTCCCATGGCCCCCGAGGAACTTGGTGAGCGAGTGCAGCACAATGTCGGCGCCGTGCTCAATCGGCCGGCACAGGTAGGGCGTCGCGAAGGTGTTGTCGATAATCAGCGGCAGGCCGTTCTCATGCGCAATGGCCGCGACAGCGGCGATGTCGAGAATGTTGCCGCGCGGATTGGAGATCGTCTCGCCATAGATCGCCTTGGTCTGCGGCGTAATGGCCTTGCGGAAGTTCTCCGGGTCATCCGGATCGACAAACGTGACGTTGATGCCCATGCGCCGGAAGCTCACGTCGAACTGCGTGTACGTGCCGCCGTAGAGCGTGCTCGAACTCACCAGATGATCGCCGGCTTCGAGCAGACTGGTAATGGCCAGAAACTGCGCCGCCTGGCCGCTGGCCACCGCCAGCGCCGCCACACCGCCTTCGAGCGACGCCACTCGCTGTTCCAGCACATCGGTCGTCGGATTCATCATCCGCGTGTAGATGTTCCCAAACTCCTGCAGGCCGAACAGCGCCGCCGCGTGGTCCGAGTTCTTGAACACAAACGAGGTCGTCTGGTAGATCGGCACCGCCCGCGCACCGGTTGTTGGATCCGGAGCGTAGCCGGCGTGGAGGCTGCGGGTGTTAAACCCGAGCTGACGGTCAATCTTGGAATCTGCCATGACCGCTATTCTACCCCCGCAGCCACGCGTCCCGATGAGCCGCCACAAACGCATCGTCGTTCAGGTGCGGATACGCGGCGTAGACCCGGTTGATCTCCTCGGCCTGGCCCTTCGATAGTCCCTCGTGCGGATCCAGACACCAGATCCCGTCGAGCATTCCCTGCCGCCGCAGCACCTCGTGCAGGCCCGCAATGCAGCCCTTAAAGCCATTGGCCGCATCAAAAAACGCGGCGTTCGCGTCGGTCACCTCCAGGTTCAACCGCAGCGGGTCTTTGTGCTTCCGCACCTTGGCCTGCATCTCCACGGCCTTCTTCGTCCACACCGCCCAGTGGCCCAGCAGCCCCCCCACAAACCGGACTCCCTGGAACTCGCTCAGCAGATCCACCACGATGTTATCGTCGTTGCCCGTGTAGAGCGCCAGCTCCCGTCCGCTCTCGGCCACCGCCCGCATCACGTCGAGCGTCTGGTAGCGGTTAAACGGCGCGATCTTGATGCCCACCACGTTTTCGATCTCCACAAACTGCCGCCAGAACGCATACGGCAGCACGCGCCCGCCCACCGCCGGCTGCAGATAGAAGCCTACTACCGGCAGCACCTCGGCCACCGCGCGCACGTGCTCAATCAGCTTCCGCCCGTTGGCGTTTACCAGCGCCGCCAGGCTCAGCAGCCCGGCGTGATAACCCAGGTCCCGCAGCAGCGCGGCCTCACGGACCGCCTGCCGCGTCGGTCCGCACACCCCGCCGATGCGGACCACCGCGGCCGCCTCCTCCCGCGCCAGTTCGAGCACCGGGCGAAGCAGCCCCGCCTCGCGAATGGCGAACTGCGTCGTGTGCACCCCCACGGCCACCCCGCTCACCCCCGCCGCCACGTAGTAGCGCGTCAGCGCCCGCTGCCGCCGCTCGTCCAACTTTCTTTCCGCCGTTAACGCCAGCGGATGCGCGGGAATCACCCCGCCTTTGCGAAACGAAGCCAACCAGTCCATCGCTAAAATTTCCCGTCCCGTGTCATGAATCCCGTCGGCTTGCCGTGGGTCGCCCCACCCAGGCCGATCCACTGCGCCATCCACTCAATCATCTCGTCCGGCGTCACGCTCGGGTAGCCGAACACGCGGTGGCAAAGCCCCGCGTCGTTCAACAGCGCATCGGGCGCCTCTTGGCCCGTGAACTCCGGCGTGACGCCGAAATGCCGGCCAAACCGCTGCGCCACCGTCCGCACGCTCAGCGTCTCCGGCCCGGCCAGGTTGACGATCGCCGCCGGCGTTGCCGCCAGCGGGAACGCCCGCAGAGCCGCCGAGTTGGCGTCGCCCTGCCAGATGGCGTTCACGGCGCCCATCGTCACATCCACCGGCCGCCGCTCAAACACCTTCGCACCAATCTCGAGCAGCACCCCGTAGCGCAACTCCTGCGCGTAGTTCAGCCGCAGCAGCACCGTGGGAGTTCCATTCCGTTTCGCGTGGTACTCGAACATCCGCTCCCGCCCCAGGCCCGTCCAGGCGTACTCGCCGACGGGAACGGGCGCGTCCTGTTCCGTCGCGCCATAGCGCGAAAACGCGTACACATTGCCGCTTGAAAATGCCACGATCTTCGACTGCCGGAAACGTTCGCACACCATCGCCGGCACCAGCACATTCATCGCCCAGGTCAGCGACGGGTCGGCCGTCGAGCCGAACTTCCGCCCCGCGGCGTGGATCACATACTCGCACTCGGGCAGGGCCTCAATCTGCGCGCGGTCGAGCAGGTCGGCCTGCACGCACTCAATCCCCGCCTCGGCCATCCGTTCGTGCGCCTCGGCGTCCGTAAACCGCGCCACCCCATAAACGCGCCGCCGCACCCCGGCCTCGTCCATCGCCCGCCGCGCCCGCATCGCCAGCGTCGGCCCCATCTTGCCGCCCACCCCGAGGATCATCAGATCCCCGTCCAACTGCGCCATGGCCTCCACATCGGCCGCGCTCGGCCGCGACAGCCGCTCTTCCAACTCCGCAATCGTCCGTATCATCGCTTGTACCCGATTTTGCGCAAAAATGTTTTCCGCGCCGCTATGTCTTCTTCATTCTCCACGCGCCGCGGCGAGAAGCCGTCAATCACGCCCAGCACCCCGCGCCCCGTCTCGCCCTGCGCCACAATCACGCTCAGCGGATTGGCCGTCGCGCAGAAGATGTTCACCACCTCCGGCACCGCCTTGATCCGCGACAGCACGTTGATCGGAAACCCCTTCTGCATCACCACCACAAACAGATGCCCCGCCCCGATGCGCTGCGCGTTATCGACCGCGCAGTCAATCAGCGCCTGGTCGTTGCCGTCAAACCGCGTCAGGCAAGGGCCCGAGGCCTCGTTGAAGGCGATGCCGAACTCCATGCCCGGATTCGTGTTCACGATCGCTTCGTAGATGTCTTCGACCGTCTTGATAAAGTGGCTCTGCCCGAGGATGACGTTGGCATCGGCGGGAAAATTGATGGGAACATTGAGTAGGTCCATACGTTTTGGAAACACCCTCATTCTACCTGTCTGACCGCGAAGTGCTCGAGCGCATTCAGCGTCTGCCCCACAGCCGCGCCAGCTTCAAGAACCTCGTCCGCGAACTCTCCGCCCGCGGCGATCAGCGCGAAGCACTCGAACAAACCCTGCTCCGCCTCACCACCAAAGGCGAGCTCATCGAATTCCGCACCGGCCAGTACGTCGCCGCCAAGGGGAGCCGCGAGTTCGCCACCGGCCGCCTCAACATGCACCGCGACGGTTACGGCTTCGTCACCCCCGCCCACAAAATCGAAGGCCTCGCCGGCGACATCTTCATTCCAGCCAAGCACGCC
>JADCJL010000084.1 GCA_020247055.1 Acidobacteriaceae bacterium
CAAAAAAAGCGCACAGACCGTGTAGGCCCGGCACCAACGGGCGAGGAACTCGCCCCGTATGTCCCGTTCTTCCCATTCCGCGAAGTCGCTCAGAATCTCTGCCTCGGTCATTCCCGCAGCCCAATACTCCCAAACATCCGTCACGGTGATCCGTAGCCCGCGAATACACGGTTTGCCGCTCCGCCTGCCCGGCTCTATCGGAATCACATCCCGATCCGCCATAACTCGATCAGACAACTCGCCGGAAAGCTTCGCCCCCCGCCCCCCTAACGCGAAAAACGTCAGCCCAAACACCCGAATCAGCCACCGTTCCATTCCTCTAGTGAGATCTGCGCTTGGCGTAGAATCTCCCGCGGCAGCGGAGTGCCAATGTCCTCGCTGTGCGGGTTGGGAAGGGTAATCGTTAAATCGTCCTTTTCCATCTTGAGGTGCTTGCCGCCGGAAAAAGGGCCGTCCCAACCCAAACGGCGCATTCGTTGCACCAGTTCGCGGTGGGAAATCGGAGGGAGTCTACTCACCGCGCTCAGCGGCTACCGGCAGGGGATAACGATACCCATTGATCTCCGGTACGGGCTTGCCACGGCTGATTCGAAACTCCGCCCATTCCTCAAGCACACTGCGCAATTCTCGCTCGCAAGTACTTTCGTCTTCCGCGACTGCCCACACGCCACGGCACTCGGGAATCTCTCCGTAACAGGGCGGTGCGTTATCGATCCTCTTGTACCGCGCTCGTTCCATCGCCGCCGTCAACCAGATTTGGTTCATACCGATGCTTCCGGTCTCGACTCTAACACCACAGAGGCGCTGGCCGAAACCTGGATTCACCCCAGCAACCGAGCAAACAAGCTCCGCGGGAAGCCGCTCTTCCAGCCGTCCCCGCCGCAGGGTGCACCGACACTGGAATGAAAACTTCCCATCGCAAGGGCAATTGGATTACCAGCGCACAGGCAGGCGCAGCGAGGCCGTTGTGCGCGGTCTAAAAGAGCGCACAGGCCGCACACGCCCGACACCAACAGGCGAGAAACTCGCCCCTCCTACTGGCCCGCAGCGTGTCCGTTGTGCGCGAGTTCCTCATAAGTCAGGAGCGAAGCGTGATATTGTAAGCTACTAATATGCGCTTGACTATTGCAAGATCCATCATTCTCCTGCTCGTATTCTCAGCGTTTGCCACCATGGCATGGCAACCGTCCTTGGCTGATCTCAAGTTAGAAACTCGCCACATCGAAAGTTTTATCTACAGCCAATTGGAAATGAGTGGCGGCAATGAACAATCTTCACCCGGAATCCCGAAGCCGGCGGTCGATCTCTACAAGACGATGAACGACCAGGCTAAGGTTGCCGCGGTCCAGCAGGTGCTGGCGGCCACCAAATCAATCGTAATGTCGGGTTCACTGCTGGCCAGCCGGGACAAGGCCATCGCCCAACAGTACGGAGCCAAGGATTACGGCCTCAAGGTACCCACCCAGGCCGAAATTGCCAAGATGCCGGCGGCCGCGCAAACCAAAGCGATGCTCAGACTCCGGACGGCCAGCATCGTGCACGACGTCTATCGCCAGGAGTTCGTCGATTCCCTCCGGAATAGCGTCGAAGGGGATCTGCGGGGAGCCAAATACATGGCTCAATCCATGCCGGACATGAAGCCCGACCCGAAAGTGAAAGTGAAGTTGCTCGAAGCGGCGCTGGCGGTTCCCCCCAAAAACGAAGCAGAGTTTCGTCGCAAAGTCGCCGAAGCGAAGGTTTTCGAGGCGGACATTCCCACTGCCGGGCTCGACATCGAACAGTTGGCCAAGGAAGGGTCGCAAGCTGTCTACAACGAGCACTCCCCCAAGGCCAAGATCAAGGCCGGCCTGGCGCAGTTCATCGCGCTGGCGGCGAAAGTCAATTTCACCGCCACCACGGTTGCCAAGGGCAATCGTCAGGTGTTCACGAATCCGGCAATCGAGCGCGGCCCGAGGGGAGCGAAGTTCCTTTACCGTCTGGGCAAGGCGCCCACCGACGCGGCTGTCGTATTTGCCAAGGCTTGGCTCGCGGAGTTGCCCTAAGACCTCGACCGCATGCGCCGGGTAATTCTCATGGCTGGGGCTTTCCTTGCCAGGGCCGTCGCATCCGCCGCGATGCTGGCGCAAGAACCGGATCTCCTCCGCCCGGCCCCGCTAAGCCGGCGGATTCGGCCAGCATAACTCGGGAAACCGGCGAAATCCGAAATCAGTCGACACCCGCGTGGCGCCATGCACCATCGCCAGCGCCACCAACCTCGCATCGGTCGTTTCCCGCCCCCGCCCCGGCGTTCGCCATCTGCTCGAGCAGCAATCGCTCCCGGCCCCGACCCGGGTTCAGCAGCACAAACAGAGCCCACAGGCCGAACCGAGGCCGTTGTGCGCGTGTTTCAAAAAAAGCCCACAGGCCGAACCGAGGCCGTTGGGCGCGTTTCAAAAAAAGCGCACAGGCCGAACCGAGGCCGTTGTGCGCGTTTCAAAAAAAAGCGCACAGGCCGAACCGAGGCCGTTGTGCGCGGACTCAACAAAAGCCCACAGGCCGAACCGAGGCCGTTGTCCGCGTTTCAACAAAAGCCCACAGGCCGAACCGAGTCCGTTGTCCGCGTTTACGAAGAATCCGGTACGCAACGGCCGGACGTTCCCGCATGAACAGAACCCGATGCCGGAGTCGATCATCCATTGCGGGACCACGACAGTAGCGATGGAATCCACATTACTTTTGATTTCCATCACCTTTCACTAATTCAACTGGGCCTGACCCAACAATTGCTTCGCCTCATTGGCTTCCGGCAGGTTGGGCCCAGCCTGAAACGCCACCTGAAACTCACGCTGGGCTCTTTGCCGCTGCCCAGCTTTGGCAAGCGCCATCGACAGATGAAATCGGTTCACCGGGTTGTTATTCACAACCGACTGCTCCAGCAGCGGGATCGCCGATTCGTAGAGTCCTTTTTGATAATAGGCCCACCCAAGAGTGTCGTTCGTATTCGCATCGTCCGGGCTCAGCTCCTTTGCCCGCTGGGCCAATCGCAGGGCTTCATCCAACTGCGACCGATTGGTGAGCAGACAGGATGCCAGATTGTTTAGTCCATCCGCCGAATCGGGATTGATTTCAATCACCTTGCGGTATGCGGCTATCGCCCCTGCAATATTTCCCAACGTAAGTTCCGTATCGCCTAGAACCAGGAAAGCGGCTTCAGAGTCGGGCTGACGCTTCACCGCACTGAGCAGATAAGCTCGCGCGGCCTTCACGTTACCTTGTGTAAACTCCACGCGGGCCAATTGAATCTCGATGCGTGTACTTTCCGGAAACCTGGCTTTCAAGGATTCCAGCTCCTTGCGGCTTTCCTCAACTCGATTCAATTGCGCAAGCCAACCCGCATAGAGGAGTGAGATGGATTCAGACTTCGGGTCGCGCCGGGCCAGTTCTGCCAGTTTCAGCAGCAAGCCCAGTCGATTCTGTTCGTTGTTCAGGGCCTCTGCCATCATCTGGACGGCGACGGGCGAAAATGGGGGCTTATCCAGAATCAATTCCAGTTGCTGACGGGCCTTCGCCCACTCCCTTCGACGCATGTGCAATTGGGCCATCTGAAGCCGAGCCTCGGGATTGGGGAACGTTTTGAGCGTCTCGTCGAGGGATGCCGCCGCGGCGGACAAATCGTTTTTCAGGAGCAGCACTTGATTGTGTGCCATCCGCCAGGGCAGCGTTTGCTGCTGGGCCCGTGTCGCCTTCGCCAACAACTCAGCCGCCGCATCGACACGACCGCCGGCGAGCTGCAATTGCACCAGGGACATGCGAGCCCTGTAGTTGTCTCGGTCCGCCTGCAGAACCTCGTCCCATTGCTGCCTGGCTTGTTCGTACTTACCTTGTGCCTGGTAAATCGACGCCAGCAGCGAGTGCCCTGGAACCGATCTCCTCTCGGCGGCGATCAGCGCCTGCAAAATCGATGTAGCCTCCGCATACTGTCCATGGCCGGCCAGGGTCGCGGCATGGCCGGCCATGATTACGGGGTCTTTCGGATTCATTGCATAGCCTTGCTCCCACAAAGCGTCGGCCTGTTCCGATTTGCCGCTCAAGTGCAATACCTGCGCATAGCGAGCCCTCGCCTGGGAATCTCTCAGGTTCGCCTGATGCAACGCCGCCAGCCTGCTGACTGCTTCGTCCTTTCGTCCAATGTGCCAGAGATAGCCAGCAGCCACATGGGCGACCTCGCCGTTAGGAATCTTACCCGCGGTCTCGAACGCGGCCAAAGCCTTTTCAGGCTGCGAGGTTTGGGCGTAGAAACTTCCCAGCCCCGACCACGCCCGAGGATCCTGCGGCGCGATCCGGGTGGCCCGCTGAAACTCCGCCTCCGCCAGGCTGCGGTCTCCCCGTGCTGTGGCCAATCTTCCCATCGCCAGTGCCAACTCGATCGACTGCGGAAATCTGGCTTCCTGTTTGGCCAGGATTGCAAGCGCACCCTTGGAATCACGCTGGTACAACCTCATCAGCGAAGCATTGATTACGGCGGTGATCGGTGCCTGCCCGCCCGCCAACAAGTCTGACAGAAGCTCCTCGGCTTCCCCTCGCTCGCCCAATTTGAACTTCGCAATGGCAAGGACATTCGATGTGTCTTTATCCTTGGGATCGAGTTCAAGAACCGATTCCGAAAGGCGAACCGCCTCTTCGAGATCCTTTGTGTTGCGCGAAGCCGCCAGTATCTGCGCCACCGCCCGCTTCGCTCCCCCATGGTTTGCATCAAGCTGGCGCGCCTTCTGGAAATTGACATAGGCGGCGGCCTTTTGCCCCGCCGCCAGGTATCCGTTGCCAAGATGAAAGTACGCATCCGCCGATTGGGGCTCGAGCCGCTGGGCCAACCGAAACTCCAGAATCGCGCGCGGGAACTCGCGCTTGTCGAGATAACTCTGCCCTCGCTTGATCGCGTTTCTCGCGCGCTGAGGCTTCGATTGCTGGCAGGAACTCAGAAGGACCGCGAGTACCATCCAACCCCACACGTTGAGCCACCGCATATTCCTGAGAGCCATCTACTTTCTTCTTTCCCCCCCAAGCGACGCAATCATCCTCGCGGAAACGCCAGGCCAGGCGGATGCCTCCGGGACCGCAGCCCGGGACCTTCCGGCGGTTACCAACCACTCGAATCCACCTTCAAAGTCCGGTAAGCCGTGATGTCCACAACTGGTATCTGTGATAGCGGCAGAGAAGGGCCCAGCCCGAAACTCCTTCCCTCCATCGGGTAATGGATCGGAATGGAGGTTAGCTGGGCCAATTCCAGCGGCAGTGCGAACGAAGATGCCATCGGTGCAGCCCGCGTTTCTTCCCGCGACGGGAAGAACGAGTCCTCCATCACTCATAGGGCGAACTCCCAGCCGTCCTTGGTCTAACCTCTTCTGTTGCGTCACAGGCATGCTCCCGGTACCGCGCACGATTCCTGCCCTGTAGCACTGCTATCACGTTCTCGAATCTCTTTGCAGCGCCAGAAGCCCTGTCAAGCACCGCTGCCGGTCAAGGTCTACGTCTCCGAAAGGCGAGAACCGCCGCTAGCCCCGCAACAACCATGCCAAGGGTTGACGCCTCCGGGATCTCTTGTCCGGAAAGCGGAACGGCGATGGAAGTTGCCACATCGACATCTTCAGACCCAAGGACATTGACGTCGGGATCGAAATTGGGACTATTCACATCTTCGTTGAATACTGTAAAGCTGAATCGAAGATCGCCCCTGACAATATCGCCTGGTTGAGCGTTGACGTCAATGGTATATGAGTTCACCAGTCCGTTCGACGCCGAAGCATAATTGAATACATAAGGATTTTGGTTGGGAGATGCGCCAGGACCGATCACCAGTTCGGGTGGCACCGAGAACGGATTTACTGTTCCAATCGGCGCGTCCCACAGAAACTGAATACCGTTCACGACAGCCCACAAATTCGGGAAGAGCATTTCAATCGAGAAGCTCCAACCAACCGTTTCGCCGGGCTGTCCGGTCAGATCGGGGGGCAGTAACGTTACCCGGACGTTCGGTGTCGCCAGTGCGGGTCCAACGGTCAAGAGCGCAGCAAAAAACAGTGATCGAAACATAAGTCAGAACTCCTATCGGAATAAATTGAATACAGATCGGGTGACCGAATAACCGCTGGCGGACAGATTTACCGTCAAGGTAAAGCGCGCCGCGGCGGGGCAGGTTGAAAAGTTGATCGTAACGGGTAACGCCGCACTGCCACCGGCGGTGAGGGAACCCAGGTTCGGACTTCCGGCTAGGGGAGAAACCACCGGGGGAGAAGTACAGGTTGCTCCAGCCGTCTGCGTCAG
>JADCJL010000085.1 GCA_020247055.1 Acidobacteriaceae bacterium
AACGACAGCAGGAGGATCACGGCGGCCAGGAGACCGAGCCGGGTTCTCCCGGCGCCGACCGGGAACTCGTCGATGATCGGGGGGCGGCGCAGACCGGTGATGAGGAAGAAGATGGCCCAGAGGATCCAACCGGTCCAGAAGAACCAACCGAGCGGGAGGAGGGCGAGGGCAAAGAGTTGGGACAGTCGGCGGTGGAGGGGGCCGAAGAGGGCGTAGAGGATGTGGCCGCCGTCGAGTTGGCCGATCGGGAGGAGATTGAGAGCGGTGGCGAACAGTCCGATCCAGGCGGCGCGGGCGACCGGATGGAGATAGACATCGGCGGGCGCGACCCCGGGAAAGACCGCTTGCAGAGAGAGCCAAAGTAGGGGCGGGGTACCGAAGGTGAGGTCCCCTTGATTGGCGATGCCCGGGATCACTTTGCTGAAGGCGAGACCGATACCGAGGGCGGGAATCAGGCAGACGAAGCCGGCGATCGGGCCCGCGACGCCGACGTCAAACAGGTGGCGCCGGGAGAAGATCGGGGAGCGGATGCGGATGAACGCGCCAAACGTACCGATCAGGGTGGGCGCGGGCAAAAAGTAGGGCAGGGAGGAGTCGATGTGGTGATAACGGCACACCAGATAGTGGCCGAACTCGTGCGCGAGGAGGATGGCGAGCAGGGTGAGGGAGAAGGGAAGGCCGGTGGTGAGCAGATGGGGCTTGTCCCAGAGGGTCGCGAGGAAGGCGAAGTCCTCGTCAAAGCGGAAGGCGGGCAGGTTTTGGGCGAAGTTAACCGCCAAGCGGGCACCGACGATCGTGGTCGTCAGCATCGTCGCGAGCAGGAGGAGCGCATGGAGCCATAGTCGGGCCGATGGTTCCATGCGGCGCCTTGGTCCATAGGTCATGGCGAGGCGGGGTGTCCTTACCCTACTGCAACTGCTGGAGTTCTTTGCCTGGCTTGAAACGGACGGCCTTGCCCGGGGGAATGGCCACTTCGGCGCCGGTGCGGGGGTTGCGACCGATGCCGGTTTTGCGGGGCCGGACATTAAAAATACCGAAGCCCCGCAGTTCAATGCGTTCTCCGTCGGCGAGGGCCTTTTTCATGGTCTCAAAGACGGTTTCCACGGCCATTTCGGCTTTGGTTTTGGTGATGCCCGTGCGGTTTACTACCTCGTTAATAATGTCTAACTTGATCATCGGAATCGTCTCCCGGGGCGTCTTCTCACTGAAACTCCATGATAAGATTAGGTTTAGTGTTATGTCAAGCGTAGTTGATGCTGTCTCGTTCCGCCGGGCCTGTTCCCGTTTCGCTACCGGGATCACGATTGCTACGGTGCTCGATCCCGATGGGGGGCCGCAAGGGTTCACGGCCAATTCCTTTACGAGTGTTTCGGTCGATCCCGCGCTCATACTCCTTTGTATTGACCGGCGCGCCAACGTGTTGCCGCATTTTCAGGCAGCGGGACATTTTGCGATTAACGTGCTGCGGGTCGAGCAAAAAGAGCTGTCGATGCGGTTTGCCGCGCGGGGGGAGGACCGTTTTCGGGGGGTAGATTGGCGGGCGGGCACGGGCGGAGTTCCGCTGTTGGACGGGGCTTTGGCGCAGTTCGAGTGCGAGCGCCGCGTGGTGTGGGAGGCGGGCGACCATCTGGTCTTCTTGGGCGAGGTGGTTGCGGCGCGGTACGATGAGGGTGATCCGCTGCTATATTATGCGAGTGAATACCGGGAGTTGAGCCCGGAATAGTGTTTACGATCCTCAGCCTTGACCTGTCCGGAGGATCTCCTTAGAATCGAGGTAGCTGTATGAAACTCCATCGCAATCTCCTGATCGCCGCCGCGGCTTGCGGAGCGCTGCTGATTCCCCCGGCAGCGCTGACGGCCGATAAGAAGGGCAAGCAGCCGGAGGGCTCCCGTGAAACGGTGGCCAAGCCGCTGTCGGAAAAGGAGCGGCGTAGGCGCGAAGAGAAGCTACGCAAAGAGTTGGAGGGGCCATACCGAAAGTGGTTGTCTGAGGATGTGCTCTACATCATTACGGATGAGGAGCGGACGGCTTTTAAGCGATTGGCGACCGATGAAGAGCGGGAGCAGTTCATTGAACAGTTCTGGCTCCGTCGCGATCCCTCTCCGGATTCTCAGGAGAACGAATTCAAAGAAGAGCATTACCGGCGGATTGCCTATGCCAACGAGCGGTACGCTTCCGGTATTCCGGGCTGGAAGACGGACCGGGGCCGGATCTATATCACCTTCGGCCCGCCGGATGAGATTGAGTCGCATCCTTCGGGCGGCACCTACGAGCGGCCGTTTGAAGAGGGCGGCGGCACCACTTCGACGTTTCCGTTCGAGAAGTGGCGGTACCGGTGGATTCAGGACATCGGATCGGACATCATGATTGAGTTTGTCGATCCAACGATGACCGGCGAGTACCGAATGACGATGGATCCGTCTGAAAAGGACGCATTACTATATGTACCGAATGCCGGTTTGACGCTGATGGAGCAGATGGGCATGGCTTCGAAGGCCGACCGGTTCAGCCGGACGGATGGCACCCGGCTCGGGACGGGTACGCAACCGCTGCCGATGCGGATGAACCAGTTTGAGCGGCTGCGGCAGTTTTCTCAGTTGCAGAAGGCTCCGGCGGTCAAGTTTAAAGATCTCGAAGCGGCGGTCAGTTCAACGGTGAAGTTTAACCTGCTGCCGATGCGGGTGCGCGCCGACTTTATGCGGATGACGGCGAGCACGGTGCAGACCAACGTGACGATTCAACTCGAAAAGAAGGATCTGCAGTTCCAGGATAAGGACGGGATTGCCAAGTCGGCCGTAAACATCTACGCGCGGATTACTTCGATGTCCCGGCGCGTGGTGAACGTTTTTGAAGACGTCGTGACGATGGAGGTGCCTTCCAGCATGCTGGAGGCTGCCTCGAAGGGCGCTTCGATCTACCAGAAGTCGATTCCTTTGCCGCCGGGCACCTACCGGATCAACATTGTGGCCAAGGATGTCTACGGCGGGAACATGAACAACTACGAAATGGCGTTGAACGTGCCCCGGCTCGAGGATGATGTGTTCGGGATGTCGAGTGTCGTGCTGGCCGATTTGATTGAAAAAGTGCCGACGCGCTCGATCGGCAGCGGGCAGTTTGTGATTGGCACCACCAAGGTTCGTCCCCGCGTGACGGAGACTTTCGGCCGGAACGAAAAGATGGGGATCTACGTCAAGTTCTACAACTTTGAACCCGATGAAAAGACGCGCAAACCGAATGCGCAGGTGCAGTACGAGGTGGTCAAGGCAGGCAGCGATGCCAAGATCTTTGAGTTCACCGAAGAGTTGACCAACTCCAACAGCGCCACGGAGGTCACCATTGAAAAGGTCCTGCCGTTGGGCTCGTTTGAGCCTGGTAAGTACGAATTGCGGATGAAAGTGACCGACAAGGTGCGCAATCAGACGCTTCCCTCCGTGACCAAATTCTCGGTGACGTAATTCGATTGTTCCTCCGCATGCTGCTGAAGTGCCGACAACTTTTGGTAATGGTGCTGCTTTGCGGCTCAGCGGCGTCAGTGTGTTTGGCTGCCGGTGATCCGCCCGGTCGTCTACACGGTACGATTGTGGGGGTTGTATCGGATGCCTCCGGTGGCGCCCGACTGGGCGCGACCGTGTATTTGTTCAACCGGTTTGAGAAGCTGGTTCGTAAGGTGCTGACGAATGAAAAGGGAGCGTTTGGCTTCGATTTCCTTCCCCCTGACTCTTACAGCGTCCGTGTTGTGTTGCCCTCGTTTCTGCCGGCGGTTCGACAGAATATCCTGATCCAGCCGGGGATTCGCAGTTTTCTGGCGATTAATCTGGCGAGTCTGGTGAATTCGGTGGAACTCGTCTACCCGGGCCAGTCGCCGGCGCCGTTGATGACGGATGAGTGGAAGTGGGTGCTACGCGGAACGATGACGACGCGCCCGGTGCTCCGCTACGCACCGCAGCCGAACCGGCAGGCGACGACGGTTTTCGGGGAAACCCGGGCGGTAGTTCGGGTGCAGGCGGGGGATGGGGCTACCGGGGTGTTTGGTGGCCAGCCGGACCTGGGAACGGCCTTTGCCGTGGCGACCTCCTTTTTGCATCGCCACGAACTACAGGTAACCGGGAATCTTGGATATGCGTCGCGAGGGGGCGTTCCGGCGGCTGCTTTGCGGACGCGTTGGAGCCGTCCGGCGACCAGTTCGGCGTTGCAGGGAGGATCCTCACCCGAGGTGCTGGTAACCGTCCGGCAGTTGTTTGTCGTGGGTCAGGGGTCGCAGGCGCCTCCTCTGCGCACCCTGTCCACTGCGGCGGTCGACCGGATGTCGTTCGGGGATCGTTGGGACCTACTCTATGGGGCCCAGTTGGAAGCGGTGACTTTCTATGACCGGCTCACGGTAATGAGTCCTTTTGCCCGGTTGACCTACCGGCTTGGGCGGCAGCAGGAGTTGCAGGCGGCATTTTCGAGTGGGGCGCCTCCGGAGGAGATTCTTCGGTCGCCGGGAACTTGGGCGGCAGGGGCTGTCGAATCGCCGCTCGGACAGGATGTCGGTACCGTGAGCGCGTTTCCCCGGGTGTCTCTCCGGGACGGACGGGTGCATGTGCAGCGGACGGGGAATGCTGAACTGGGTTACCGAAGAAGGTTCGGAAACGATGTCGAGGTTACGGCAGCGGTGTTTGAACAGCGGGTGGCTAACGGGACCATGCTGGCGCTCGGGGCGACCGAAGGTCTCGACCGTGCAGAGGTTCTTCCCGATCCGTTTTCGAACGGTGCTGTTTTGAATGTTGGCAGCTACCATCGACGGGGCGCGCTCGTGTCGGCGACTCGGCAGTGGGGGCGTTACTGGAGCAGTTCGATTGCTGCCGGGAACGTAGGTACGTTGCAGGTGAATTTGCCCGCTGAGCCAGTAGCGTCGGTCCGCGATGTTCGTCGCCTATTGCGGCAAACGCAGCGGAATTGGGTTGCCGTCCGTGCCACGGGTGTGGCTCCCGGCACGCGTACGCGATTCATGGTTAGCTACCTGCACATCGGTGGTTCGAATACGCTACCGATGTATCGATATCTAACGCAGGGGTTCTCGCCGGAGTTGGGTTTGAATCTGCAGGTGCAGCAACCGTTGCCGGGGCTTGGGCTGTGGTCCGGCCGGTTGGAGGCGATCGTTGAATTGCGGAATGCTGTTTCGAATGGGTATCAGCGATTGCAGGCGGGAGAGGATCGCGGCGTTCTGCTTATGCCTTCGCCCCGCACGCTCCGGGGTGGCTTGGCGTTCATTTTTTAGATGAACGCTGTACGATCGACTGGGTGGCCTGATTGAGAACGGGGGCTCGTCAAGCCGTTGATTTTTTTTCCGAAAACAGGGATCCCTTCACCGGGAGCATGGAGAGGATTCCACTAAGTGGGCTTTGCTTTGGTTTCGCGGTCTTTTCAGCCACCACGGGCTCCCGTTCAACGAGAGAGCAGGCGAGCCGGTGGAATTCGCGCCCGAGTTCCGATTTCGAGTCTACCGGCTTGCCGGCGGTGAGGGCGCGGCTCACACCCTGGTAATCGTTAGGGAGGGCGATTTTGACCGGCGCTCCGAGTAGACTTTCAATCGCCTTTATGTCGATGGTGCCGCGCTTTTGGCTGCGGTTCAGCACGAGTTCAATCCGGTCCTGCAGGTCGAGCGTCCTCAGATAGTTATACCGTTCGCGGGCCAGGTGCAGTGAGGAGATTTCGGCCGTTGTGACGAGGTAAATCCGTCGGGACTCCTCCATGATCTCGATCGAATACTTCTCCATATTGCCGGACAGATCGACGGCGACCATTCGGTAGTAGCGGCGCAGAAAGGAGACGAGGTGGCGCATCTGCGATGGTTCGATCCGGTGGCCGGGATTCAGACGGCCGGAGTGCAGCACATCGAGATCGCCGATCGAGGTCACCAACTGGGGCCAGAGAGCTTCGTCCATTTTGAAGGAGTTCTCGGCCGCGTCCGTGATGCAGAACTCGTTATCGAGCTTCATCATGAAACGCTGCATGCCGGAGTTCAGGTCGAGATCGACGAGCACGGTTTTGCAGTTACCCAACTTGGCGGTAGCTGCCGAGACATTCATGGCAATGGTCGAAGCACCCACCCCGGGTTTGGCCGGGAGGAACGAGTAGATGTAATCCGACTCGAAGGAAGCGATGGGATTCCGCTTCAGGTTTTCGCTCACTCTCCCGATCGCCTCAATCAGTTCGTCCACCTGAAACGGGGCGGCGAGGAACTCCCGAATGCCCACCCGCATGAGTTCAAGTAGCGCCTGCGGATTGGTTCCCTGGTTGATGGTAATCACCTGGATGCCCGGTGCGGTCGCATCCGCCGCCTGTGCGGTGGCGATGGCGTGCTCGACCGAGGCCAAACTGAGGAAGACGAGCTGGGGCGCATGAGCCCGCAAGGTTCGTTGCAGGTCAACCGCATTCGGGTAGCGATCCAGCTTGCGAAGAATGTTAACGATTCCCACCTGGGACAACAGGTCGTCGAGTTGATCGGCGAGCTCCCGGTCAGGGCTGATGATGATACCCCGGAACATTAAGACAGCCTCCGTTTCGATAAGGGCATGATGTCAGTTTTCAAACCGACTTCTGTCCCATTTCCTACGTATCGGAAGAACCGCAAAAAAACTTTAGGAGGCCTGCATAGCCTATGCTCCGCGTCTATGCTCCGCGTTAACGGGATTTCGCTTTCGGATAAAATGAATAGCGATGTGGGATCCATTTGAAGTCACCTGCCCCTGCTGCCAAGGCGTCCTGACGATTGATCCGCAGCGGAAAGCGGTTTTGAGCCACCGTGGCCCGGCCTCGAAGGCGGCCTCGTTTGACCTCACGAGCGAGGTGGAGAAGCTCAAACAGAGCGGGGCGCAGCGCGAACAGCAGTTTGCCGACGCCCTCGCTGGCCACCGGCGGCATCAGGAGACGCTCTCCCGGCGGTTCGATGATCTGTTCCGGAAGGCCAAGGATGAGGAGGATTCCGCCAGACCGGTGCGTGATATTGACCTGTAGGGCCGGACGATCGTGATCTTCTTCATGCAAATAGCCTCCCGCAAGCGATACGATGATGGGTATCTCCCCAGGAGGCGTATTTGCCAGCCCGATTTTTGATCGTCTCTCTTCTGATTGCCGGTTCCACGTGGGCGCAGGCTGTGCCCGGCTCGTTTGCCCAGGGCGCGTATGCCGTTCTCGAAAAAGCCCAATGCCGCTCCTGCCACAACACCGATGGCGTGGCGGCCGGAACGCGGCTGCTGTTTCCGGAAGGGGAGGTATCTCCCGCGCGGATCGAAGCCTTTGGCCGTTCGCTCGTCAGTCTTGTCGACCGTCTCGAGCCGGCCAAGTCGCTGCTTCTGGAAAAGCCGACCAGGCGCGTGAGCCACGTCGGCGGGGAACGCATTCAGCCGGGCAGCCGGGAGGAGGAGATCCTGCGGGCCTGGATTGGCCAGTTGACCAAGCTTTCGGGCGACCAGTTGGCGGCGGCGCTGCGCTACCGGGAGGAGGAGGAGGCGGGCGGCGGCGGGCGCCCGGTCCGCGTGGAACTGCGGCGCCTGACGCACAGCCAGTACAACCAGACGGTAAGGGATCTGCTCGGAGACGCCTCGCGCCCGGCCGACCGGTTCCCGCCCGAGGACTTTGTCAACGGTTTCCGCAATCAGATCCAGGCGCAGAGCTTGTCGCCGATTCTGATCGAAGCCTACAGCAACGCCGCCGAGCGCATCGCGCAGAGTGCGCTGCGGGGGGGCGACACCCGCGGGTTGGTGGGATGCAAGCCCTCGCCGTTGTGCCGGACGAAGTTTGTCCGGGATTTTGGCCTGCGGGCATTCCGCCGTCCGCTCGACCCGGGTGAACAGAAGCGCTACGAGGCGCTGTTTGCTTCCGAAAAAGAGTTTTTGGCCGGGGCGCAACTGGTCATCGAGGCGATGCTGCAGTCCTCGAGCTTCCTGTTCCGTCTCGAGGAGACCTCCGATCCGCGGTGGAAGCCCTACGCCACGGCCAGCCGGCTCTCCTACGCGCTCTGGGACACGATGCCGGACGCCGAATTGTTCGCGGCGGCTGAGAAGGGCTTGCTGGCGGCGCCCAAGGGCGTCGAGTCGCAGGTGCGCCGCATGTTGGACCATCCGCGGGCGCGCCAGGCTCTGAGCGAGTTTGTCGGGCAGTGGCTACGTTTCGACCGAATCCTCACGGCGAGCAAAGACCGCCGGAAGCATCCGTCGTTTACGCGGGAGACGGCGGTGGCGATGACGGAAGAGGCCAAGCTGTTTGTGAATGATCTCGTCTGGAATGATCGCAACTTCATGGATCTGTTTACCGCGCCCTACGGCTACGTGAATGGGGAGTTGGCGTCGATCTACGGCGTGCCCGCGCCGGCGCAGGAGTTTGGCAAAGTGGACTTCCCGGCGGCCTCCGAGCGGGCCGGAATTCTCGGCCAGGCGCTGTTTCTGGCCAGCACCGCGAAGCCGGACGAGTCTTCGCCGACGGCGCGCGGCTTGTTCGTGCGGGAGCAGTTCCTGTGCCAGCACGTTCCGGACCCGCCGGCCGGAGTCAACACCAACCTGCCGCCCTTTTCGGCCGACCGTCCGCAGACCAACCGCGAACGGCTCTCCGAGCACGTCACCAACCCGGGTTGCGCGGCCTGCCATAGTCTGATTGATCCGATCGGCTTCGGCTTTGAAAAGTTCGACGCCGTGGGCGCCCGCCGGGACAAGTTCGTGCTGAACACCCAGGGGCGGACGCGGGAGGACCGCGGCAGGACGGTTAAGGCCTGGGAGCTGGAGATTGACTCGACCGGATTTGTGGCCGGGGTGGCAGCGTCGCAGTTCTCCTCACCGGCCCGGCTCGGGGCGGTGCTGGCGCAGAGCACGCAGTGTCAGGAGTGTATCGCCAAGCAGTATTTTCGCTATACCTACGGCCGCACGGAGACGGTCGCCGACCGACCGGTGATCCGCAAGATGACCGAGGATTTCCGCCGCTCGCAGTACCGCTTTAAAGAGTTAATATTATCGTTAATGCTATCTCGGGAAACTCCCGGAGGAACCGTTCATGCCGCACGTAATCACCAACCGCGTTAGGATCTCGCGCCGGGCTCTGTTGCAGGGCCTCACCGCGGCCGGCACCCCGGTCGTGGTGGGTTTGCCGCCGCTGGTCTCGATGTTCAACTCGCACGGCACGGCCTACGCCGCCGCGCCCACGGCCCCGCCCAAGCCGATTGAGACCCGTTTTGTGCTGTGGTTCAACGGCAACGGGATTCCGGAGCGTTATTGGATTCCGGCCGAGGAGGGTACGGACTACCGCATGACGCCGTGCCTGTCGCCGCTGGCGGCGTTCCGGCGGGACTTTCATGTCTTGAGCGGTGTCGATAACGCGGCCGCCAACGGGCAGGGCAACGGCCACACCAACTCGATGAGCGGCCTGATGACGGGTACGCAGTTCACCGGGCGGGGCCCGTCGGGTCCGTCGGTCGATCAGGTGATTGCCAACCGGATTGGCGGGGAGTCGCGGTTCCGTTCGCTGCAGATTGGCGTGGCGCAGGAGTCCTTCGGCGAGAGCATGCAGCGGAACATGAGCTGGTCGGGCTATGAACGCGCGCTGCCGCCGGAGATGATTCCGCACCGGTTGTTTGATCGCCTGTTCGGGCAGCGGGAAGAGGGCTGGGTGAACCGCAAGCGCAGCATC
>JADCJL010000086.1 GCA_020247055.1 Acidobacteriaceae bacterium
CTGGGCAAATCGCTGGTGGCCGCTCTGGCGATGTTTGGGGCCTTTTTCGCGGGCGCGCCGGTGGCGGTGGCGGCGATGGCGGCGGGTGCGGCGCTGCTGTTGACGCGGCGGGTGCACCCGGCGGCGGTGTACGCAGAGATCGACTGGCCGTTGCTTGTCCTGTTCGCCGGGCTGTTCGCGGTGCTGGCCGGGGTGGAGAAGACGGGGTTTGACGAGGCCCTGTTCGCCGGGGCGTCCCGACTGGGCCTGGAGAGGCTGCCGGTGCTGAGTTTCGTCTCGCTGCTGCTGTCCAACCTCGTCTCGAACGTGCCGGCGGTGCTGCTGTGCAAGCCTTTCATCGAACGGTTGCCAGAGGCGCGGGAGCCTTGGCTCGTGCTTTCGATGTCGGCGACGCTGGCGGGTAACCTGACGCTGGCCGGGTCGCTGGCGAACCTGATTGTGGCGGAGAAGGCGCGGGAGGCGCACCGGATTACGTTTGGGGAGTATGCGCGGGTGGGGGTGCCGGTGAGTTTGCTGACGGTGGCGGGCGGGACGGTCTGGCTGCTCTGGCTCAGACCATGAAGAGGGCGTAGCTCACGCAGCCGAGGAACGCGCCGAGGATCGAGCCGGCGATCACATCGCTGAGGAAGTGCATGCCAAGGAGGATGCGGGAGGCGGCGATGAGGATAGCGCTGACCATGAGCCAGGGGGCCGCGAGAGGGTAGGCGAGGCCGACGGGGACGGTAACGGCAAAGGCGGTCATCGTGTGGCCCGAGGGGAAGGAGAACTGGTCGGGGGGCAGGAGCGTGGCCCAGCAGTGGCGTTCAAGGGCGCAGGGCCGGCGGCGGCCGGTCACCTTTTTGAGCAGCAGGAAGAGGGCAACACCGGTGGAGGCGGCCAGGGTGCCCGCGCCAACAATGGGGAACCGCTCTTCGCCGCCGAGGGCGAGAATGGTGACGGCAACGACGAACCACAGCCAGCCATCACCGGCCCGGGTGGCGCAGAGGGAGGCCAGGCGGACCCAGCGCGGGGCCTGCCAGCGGTTGCAACGACGCATCAGCCGGTGATCCCGATCCTCTATGAACGTGACGAGTGTGGAAGCCGCTCGCATATTGTCATGGTACGCGGAAATTGTTTACGGAAACGTGACAGAACTGAAAAAGATCTATGAAAGACTAGAAGAGATTCCCTTGCAGCGACGACATTTGATCCATTTTTTGTTTTTTGACGCCGGTGGCGGCCATCGTGCGGCCGCCACGGCCCTGCAGCAGGTGATCGCCACGCAGAACCGCCCCTGGGAGGTGGAACTGGTGGATGTGCAGGACGTTCTTGATGAACTCGACGTCTTTCGCAAACTGACGGGGCTGCGCCTCGAGGACATTTACAACCAGTTGCTGGCGCGGGGCTGGACGCTGGGGTCGACGCAGCTGCTGCCTTTGATGCACGGGGTGATCCGGATCTATCACCGGGCGCAGGTCCGGGTGTTGACGCGGTTCTGGCGGGAGAGACGACCGGATCTGGTGGTTTCGCTGATTCCGAACTTCAACCGGGCGCTGTTCGAGGGGCTGCGGGCGGCGGCGCCGGGGGTGCCCTACGTCACGATCCTGACCGATATGGCAGACTATCCGCCGAACTTTTGGCTTGAGGACCAGCGGCAGGTGGTGGTTTGCGGGACGGACCGGGCGGTGGAGCAGGCGCGGGCGATTGCCGCGCCGGGTTCGGAGGTCCACCGGGTATCGGGGATGATTCTGCACCCGCGGTTTTACGAGGTTCCGCCGGTGGACCGGGCCGCGGCGTTGCGGGGCTATGGTTTGGAGCCGGGGGTGCCGACGGGGCTGGTGCTGTTTGGGGGGGAGGGGTCGTCGAAGATGCTCGACATCTACGACCGGATCGAGGCTTCGGGGCTGAACGTGCAACTGCTGCTGCTGTGCGGCAAGAACGAGAAGCTGGCGGCGAAGCTGCGGGCGCGGCAGGGGCGGGTGCGGAAGCATGTCGAGGGCTTCACGCGGCAGGTTCCGTCGTTCATGCAGCTGGCGGATTTCTTCATCGGTAAGCCGGGGCCGGGGAGCGTGAGCGAAGCGCTGCAGATGGGTCTGCCGGTGATTGTAGAAAAGAACGCCTGGACGCTGCCGCAGGAGCGGTTTAATGCCGATTGGGTGAAGCAGCAGGGGGTGGGCGAGTCGCTGCGGAGTTTCGCCGGGATTGTGCCGGCGGTGGAACGGATGCTGGCGCCGGGGCGGCTTGAGCAGCTGCGGAAGCGGGTGGCGGCGATGGAGAACCGGGCGATTTTTGAGATTCCGGAGATCCTCGCCAAGCTGCTGCCGGCAGCGCATACAATGCAGAAGTGACCAAACCGTTACCGCTGCTGCTCGCTCTGGCGGCCTCTCTGGCCGGACAGGATTTTGATGGCTGGTTGAACCAGCAGGCGCAGAAACTGCTGGCCGAACGCCGCGAATCGTTTGCGCCGGTGCGCACCAAGGCCGAGGCGGTGGCGCGGCAGCAGGTGCTGCGGGAGAAGCTGCTGCGGGTGATTGGCGGGCTGCCGACTTACTCCGGGCCGCTGAATCCGAAGATTACGGGGCGGCTGGAGGCGCCGACGCATTCCATCGAGATGGTGGCGCTCGAGAGCCTGCCGGGCTATTGGATGACGGCGAATCTCTACCTGCCGAAGAAGCCGGGCAAGCATCCGGGGATTCTGTTTTCGATTGGCCACTGGAACGAGGGCAAGCCGGCGGCGCAGCGGATTGCGGCCAACCTGGCGGCGCAGGGGTTTGTGGTGCTGGCCTTTGACCCGATGGGGCAAGGCGAGCGGATTCAGGCCTACGACCGGCGGCTGAACCGGGCGCTGGTGCCGGGCGGGGTGCAGGAGCACTGGCTGGCCGGGACGCAGGCGCTGCTGGTGGGCGATACGCTGGCGCGGTACTTCATCTGGGACGCCAAGCGGGCGCTCGATTACCTGGTGGCGCATCCGGCGGTGGACGCGGCGCGGATCGGGGCGACGGGGTGTTCGGGCGGGGGGACGCAGACGACTTACATTTCGGCGCTCGATCCCAGGATCCGGGTGGCGGCGCCGCTGTGTTACATGAACTCGTTTGAGGTGCTGTTTCCGGGCTCGATCGGGGACTCTGAGCAGAGTCTGCCGAATTTTCTATCCGAGGGGCTCGACCAGACGGACTACGTGCTGCACTTTGCGCCGAAGCCGTGGCTGATCGGTTCGACCGAGGAGGACTTCTTCACGCCGGCCGGGGCGAAGGTGATTTATGAGGCGGCGCGGAGCTTTTACCGGATTTTCGACGCCGAGTCGAGCGTGAAGTGGGTGGTGGGGCCGGGGGGGCACGGAACGCCGAAGGAGGTGCGGACGGCACTTTACGGCTGGTTTCAGCAGTGGCTGCTGGGCGGGGCGGGATCGACGGCGGAGGATCCGAACATCCGGATGTTCACAAACGAGGAGCTGATGGTGCTGCCGACGGGACAGGTGGCCGCCGACTTGAAGAGCCGGGACCTGGTGGAGCTGCTGCGGGAGCGGCGGAAGGAGAACGCGCGGCCGGGCGATCTGCAGGCCGAGGTGCAGCGGCTGGTGCGTCCGCTGGCGGCGGCGCCGGCGGTGAAGGGGACCGAGGAGACGTTTACGTTTGAGCCGGAGCCGGGGGTGGTGGTGACGGGGCACATTGTGCGACCGGCGGGGACGGCGAAGCTGCCGGGGGTGGTGCATGTGGAGGCGGGGCCGACGCTGTCGGCGCGGGCGCGGGAGATTGCCGCGGCCGGGGCGGTGGTGCTGGCGGTGATGCCGCGGGGGTTACCGGCGCCGAAGCAGTTTGCCGAGTACGGGGACTGGATGGCGGCGACGCGGAGCTGGATGATTGGCCGGAACCTGCCGGGGATGCGGGCGCAGGATATTGCGGCGGCGGTGAAGATTCTGGCGGCGCGGGAGGACGTGGCGCCGGGGCCGATCCGGGGGGTGGCGGACGGGACGGCGGCCGTGTGGCTGCTGCTGGCGAGCGCGGCCGAACCGCGGCTTGGTAAGTTGTGGCTTGAGCGGGCGCCGTATAGCCTCGAGAGCGCGCTCGATTCGCCGGTGCATAAGTTTCTGCACGACGCCGTGATTCCAGGGTTTCTGCGCAGTTGGGACCTCGAAGATCTGGCCAAGGGGCGGACGGTGCGCTGGGTGCAGCCGACGGACTGGAACAGTAACATCGTGAAACTGAAGGGGCCGCAGTATTACTACCGCTACTTTGACGAGATGAATGAGTTAGTCATTCGCGACTATCTGCTGCGGTGAGTTACACGGGACGATTTGCGCCGTCGCCGACGGGGCCGCTGCATCTGGGATCGCTGGTGACGGCGGTGGCGAGTTATCTCGAAGCGCGGGGGCGCGGGGGGCGATGGCTCGTCCGGATGGAGGATCTGGACGGGCCGCGGTGTGTGCCGGGGGCGGACGGGGAGATTCTGCGGGCGCTCGAGGCGTACGGGTTGGCCTGGGACGGGCCGGTGCTGTACCAATCGACGCGGACGGCGGCGTACGCCGAGGCGGTGCGGCAGTTAGGAGATTTGGTGTATCCGTGCGGGTGTTCGCGGCGGGAGGTGTGCGGGTGTGCGCGGGGGCTGCCGGCGGGGCGGGTAGGGCGGAGTTTGAAGGTACGGGGCGGGGATTTTGTGATCCGGCGGGCGGATGGGTTGTATGCGTATCAGTTAGCGGTGGTGGTGGATGATGCGGATCAGGGGGTGACGGATGTGGTGCGGGGGGAGGATCTGCTGGAGTCGACGCCGGGACAGATTTATCTCCACCGGGCGCTGGGGTTAACACCGCCGCGGTACCGGCATATTGGGCTGGTGCGGGACGCGCGGGGGGATAAGTTGAGTAAGCAGACGCGGGCACCGGCGCTGCCGCTCGCGGCGCCGGCGCCGGTGCTGCGGCAGGCGATGCAGTTTCTGGGTCTCGAGGCGCCGGAGGGGGCGGTGGATGAGTTGTGGGAGTGGGCCGTGGGGACGTGGCGGCCTATCCCTTGACGACGACGTTGACGAGTTTGTCGGGGACGACGATCACCTTGACGATGGGCTTGCCGGCGATGAAGAACTGCACCTTCTCGTCGGCGAGGGCGAGGCGTTCGAGCTCCTCTTTGGCGGTGCCGAAGGGGGCAAGGAGGCGGCTGCGGACCTTGCCGTTGACGGAGAGGACCACATCGGCGCCCTCTTCTGCGGCGAGGGATTCGTCGTAGGCGGGCCAGGGCTGCTTGAAGACGGGACCGGTGCGGCCCATGGCCTCCCACATCTCTTCGCAGATGAAGGGGGCGAAGGGGGCGAGCAGGAGGACCACCTTTTCAAGGACCTCGCGGCGCGTGGCGGGGGCGAGGGCCGCTTCGTGGGTGTAGAGTTCGTTGACGAGTTCCATGAAGGCCGCGATGGAGGTGTTGAAGTGCCAGCGGCTTTCAAAGTCGTCGGTGATTTTCTTGATGGTCTGGTGGAGCTTGCGGAGGACCTTGCGGTCGGCCTCGCCGGGCTGGCCGGTTTCTTCGAGACGGTCGGCGTTGCGGGTGACGAAGCGGAAGACGCGGCCGAGAAAGCGGTAGGCGCCTTCGGCGCCGGCGTCGGTCCAATCGAGGTCGCGTTCGGGGGGGGCGGCGAAGAGTTCAAAGAGGCGGCCGGTATCGGCGCCGAACTCGTCCATCATGGTGTCGGCGCTGATGACGTTGCCCTTGTTTTTGGACATTTTGGCGCCGTCTTTGATGACCATGCCCTGGGTGAAGAGGCGGGCGGCGGGTTCGTTGTTGGTGATGAGGCCGAGGTCGCGCATCATCTTCGTCCAGAAGCGCGAGTAGATGAGATGGAGGATGGCGTGTTCGACGCCGCCGATGTACTGATCGATGGGGAACCAGTATTGGATGGCGGCGGGGTCGAAGGGGGCGTCGCTGTTCTGGTTGTCGCAGTAGCGGTAGAAGTACCAGGAGGAGTCGACGAAGGTGTCCATCGTGTCGGTTTCGCGGCGGGCGGGGGCGCCGCAGCGGGGACAATCGACGTTGACGAAGGCGGGGGTACGGGCGAGGGGGCTTTCGCCTTTGCCGGTGAGCTGGGCGTCTTTGGGGAGGATGACGGGGAGGTCTTTGTCGGGCACGGGCACGACGCCGCAGGCGGCGCAGTGGACCATGGGGATGGGGGTGCCCCAGTAGCGCTGGCGGGAGATGCCCCAGTCCTTGAGGCGGTACGTGATGGCGGTTTGGCCGAAGCCATTTTGGGCGGCGTGGGCGGCCATCTGGCGGCGGGCGTCGGCGGTGGGGAGGCCGGACCAGGGGCCGGAGTTCTGGGAGACGCCGTAGTCGGTGAAGGGCAGGACGGGCTCTTCGTTGAGGGCCGGGGTGACGACGGGGACGATGGGGAGGCCGTACTTCGTGCAGAACTCGAAGTCGCGTTCGTCGTGGGCGGGGACGGCCATGATGGCGCCGGTGCCGTAGCCGGAGAGGACAAAGTTGCCGACCCAGACGGGGACTTTTTCCCCGCTGAACGGGTTGATGGCCGATAGGCCCGTGTCGTAGCCGATCTTTTCGACTTCGCCGTAGCCCTGCTCTTCGGGGAAGATGGCGTCGTGGACGGCGAGGGCGGGGCGGGCTTTAACGATGGGGTGGGTGCGGGAGAGGATGAGGCAGGTGGCGCCGAAGATGGTGTCGATGCGCGTGGTGAAAACGCGGATTTTTTCGTCGGTTCCGTCGAGGGTGAAGTCGACTTCGGCGCCTTCGCTGCGGCCGATCCAGTTGCGCTGCATGGCGAGGACGCGGTCGGGCCAGCCGCCTTCGAGGCCGCTGATTTCGTTGAGCAGTTCGTCGGCGTAGGCGGTGATTTTGACGAACCACTGGGTGAGTTCTTTCTGCTCGACGGGGGTGGTTTCGTGGCGCCAGCAGCAGTTATTGACGACCTGCTCGTTGGCGAGGACGGTGGCGCATTCCGGGCACCAGTTCAGAAGCGCTTCCTTGCGGTAGACGAGGCCCTTTTCCCACATGCGGGTGAAGAACCACTGGTTCCACTTATAGTATTCGGGTTCGCAGGTGGAGACTTCGCGGGACCAATCGTAACTGAAGCCCATGCGGCGATGCTGGCGCTTCATTTCGGCGATGTTGAAGTTGGTCCACTCGTGGGGGTGGCGGTTGTTCTTGATGGCCGCGTTTTCGGCGGGCAGACCGAAGGCATCCCAGCCCATGGGATGGAGGACGTTATAGCCGCGCATCCATTTAAAGCGAGCGAGGGCGTCACCGATGGTGTAGTTGCGGATGTGGCCGATGTGGAGGGTGCCGCTCGGGTAGGGGAGCATTTCGAGCACGTAGTATTTCGGCTTCGAACTGTTCTTTTCGGCGGCGAAGATGGTGGGGTCGGCGGCCCAGCGGGCGGACCATTTGGCTTCGACTTCCGAGTGGCTATACGTTCTTTCGGGCATGCGAGGTAGAGAGGCTCCAGAGGGCGTCGACGTTCCTGCGGTCGTCGCCTTCGTTGTCGATGGGGGTTTCGAGGATGAAGGCTTGGGAGTGCAGTTTCGGATGGTTCAGGATGCGCCGAAACCCTTCCCTTCCAATATAGCCTTCGCCGATGTTGGCATGGCGGTCGAGCTTCGAGCCGAGGGCGCCTTTGCTATCGTTTGCGTGGATGACGGGGACGTTTTCAAGGCCCAGGGTGGTGGATTATTGTTTCGCGGCGGGAGGGCTCCTGTTTGCTTTACCGCTGCTGCGGGGCTGGTTCTAGGGCAGCTGCCAGCGCTCGTTGAACAGGCCGGC
>JADCJL010000087.1 GCA_020247055.1 Acidobacteriaceae bacterium
AAACAGCCAGCCAAGGCCCGGCCCACCATCAAGCCCTTCCCCCAACCACGCCACCAGCCCCCCCTCACCAGCCAACTCCCCACCCCCCCCGCAACCACCCCCGCCGCGGCCCGGCCCGCCATCGAGCCGCGCCGGCCCGCCAGAGCCCCCACCCAGCCCATGCGACACTCTGAGAATGCGCCGCCGCGACCTCACCCGCCTCCTGCCCGCCCTCGCCCTCGTCCTCGCCGAGTCCGCGCCCGCCCAACCAGCCCAACCCACCCCCATCACCACGCAGCAGCTCGCCCAAGCCCTCGCCCTCATCGGCCTCGAGTTCAAGGACGCCTACCTCGAGCTCATGCTCCCCAACCTCACCCGCACCCTCGCCAACATCACCGACCTCCGCACCCTGCCCATCCCCCTCGATACCCCGCCCGCCTTCCGCTTCGATCCCCTCCTCCCCGGCCAAAAACTCCCCCCCACCGCGCCCTTCCTCGCCACCCCGCCCGCCGTCCTCCCCCGCTTCAAAAAGCCCGCCGAACTCGCCTTCCAGCCCGTCACCCAACTCGCCGCCCTCCTCCGGGCCCGCCGCCTCACCTCCCGCCAGCTCACCACCCTCTACCTCGACCGCCTCAAAGAGCACTCCCCCGCCCTCACCTGCACCGTCACCCTCACCGAAGCCAAAGCCCTCGACGCCGCCGCCCAGGCCGACCGCGAACTCCGCCAGGGAAAACCCCGCGGCCCCCTCCACGGCATCCCCTACGGCGTCAAAGACCTCTTCGCCACCAAAGGCTACAAAACCACCTGGGGCGCCGAACCCTTCGCCGACCAGACCCTCGACTACGACGCCACCGTCGTCGAGCGCTGCGACAAGGCCGGCGCCGTCCTCGTCGCCAAACTCTCCATGGGCGCCCTCGCCATGGGCGGCCAATGGTTCGGCGGCGTCACCAAAACCCCCTGGAACCTCGAACAAACCTCCTCCGGATCCTCCGCCGGCTCCGGCGCCGCCACCGCCGCCGGCCTCGTCGCCTTCGCCATCGGCACCGAAACCCTCGGTAGCATCGTCACCCCCTCCACCCGCTGCGGCATCACCGGCCTCCGTCCCACCTTCGGCCGCGTCTCCCGCCACGGCGCCATGGCCCTCTCCTGGACCATGGACAAAATCGGCCCCATGACCCGCTCCGTCGCCGACGCCATGCTCGTCCTCCGCGCCATCCAAGGCCCCGATCCCCTCGACCCCACCACCCAAACGCGCGCCCCGCTCGCCTGGTCGCCCACCGCGCCCCTCTCGCGCCTCAAAATCGGCGTCCTCCAGGCCGACTTCGACAAGATCGAAGACCCGGAGCGGAAGCAGATCTATACCGCCGCCCTCGCCAGCCTCACGAAAGCCGGCGCCCGGCTCGCTCCCGTCGCGCTGCCAGACTTCCCCCTCGCCGGCCTCCTCCTCATGCTCAGCGCCGAAGGCGCCGCCGCCTTCGACGACATCACCCGCGACGACCGCGTCGCCCTCCTCTCCGGCCAGCGCCCCTCCGACTGGCCCAACTCCTTCCGTTCCTCCCGCACCATCCCCGCCGTCGAATACATCCGCTCCGCCCGCGCCCGCACCCTCCTCATGCAAGCCTGGTCGAAGTTCCAAACCACCTGGGACGTCCTCGTCTCGCCCACCGGCAGCCCCTCGCTCACAATGACCAACCTCACCGGCCACCCTCAAATCGTCGTCCCCTGCGGCTTCGTCAACGGCAACGAGCCCGTCGGCCTGCTCTTCACAAGCCGCCTCTACGAAGAGGGCAAAATGGCCCGCGTCGCCCACGCCTTCCAATCCGTCACCCAGTGGCACCGTCTCATGCCCCCCCAGTTCAAGGTCTAACTCCCATGCGCTTCCTCTGCCTCCTCCTCGCCCTGCCGCTGGCCGCGCAAGTCGCCGCCGTCCGCGAACAGTACTCGAAATACGAGTACCGCGTCGCCATGCGCGACGGCGTCCGCCTCTTCACCTCCGTCTACGTCCCCAAGGACGTCGTCACCGACGGCAAATCCTACCCGATCCTCCTCCAGCGCACCCCCTACTCCGTCGCCCCCTACGGCGTCGATCAGTACCGCGATACGCTCGGCCCCTCGCCCCTCTTCCTCACCGAAAAGTTCATCTTCGTCTATCAGGACGTCCGCGGCCGCAACCAATCCGAAGGCGACTTCGCCCTCACCCGCCCCCACAAACCCAACAAGACCTCCCCCAAAGACACCGACGAATCCACCGACGCCTACGACACCATCGACTGGCTGATCAAAAACATCAAAGGCAGCCTGCCAAAGGTAGGAATCTGGGGCATTTCGCAGCCCGGCTTCTTCGCCTCCGCCGCCACCATCGACGCCCATCCCGCCCTCGTCGCCGTCTCTCCGCAAGCCCCCGTCACCGACTACTACCTCAACGACGACTCCTATCACAACGGAGCCTTCATGCTCGCCCACCGCTTCCGCTTCTACCAAAACTTCCGCCCGCAAGGCGTCCCGCCCGGCACGCCGTTCAACTTCGGCACCCCGGACGGCTACGAGTTCTACCTCAACCTTGGCTCGCTTGCCAACGCCGAAGAAAAGTACTTCAAGCGGACGCAACCGTTTTGGACGCAACACATGGAAAACACGGCATATAACGATTTCTGGAAGTCCCGCTCCATCTGGCGCCACTTCAAGAACACGCGCCCCGCCGTCCTCACCGTCGGCGGCTGGTACGACGCCGAAGATGCGATGGGCCCGCTGCGGACCTTCAACGAAATCGAGAAAAACAACCCCGCCGGCAAAAACCTCCTCGTCATGGGACCATGGACGCACGGCGGCTTCGCCCGCGGCGACGGCGACCGCGTCGGCAACATCAACTTCGGCTCAAAAACCGGAGCCTTCTACCGCGAACGCATCGAGTTGCCTTTCTTCCTCCACTACTTGAAACAGAAAGGCGACGGCAACCTCTCCAAAGCCTGGATCTTTGAAACCGGCATGAATCAGTGGCGCCGCTTCGACGCCTGGCCTCCGCGCAACGCCGTCGAACGGACGCTGCACCTGGCGCCCAACGGACAGATCGCCGGCGCGCCGCCCGCTGCGCCATCGGTTGAAGAGTACATCTCCGATCCCAACCGCCCCGTTCCCTATCTCGCCCACGTCTCGCTCGCCGTCCGTCCGGACTACATGACGGAGGATCAGCGCTTTGCCGCAACGCGCCCGGACGTCCTGGTCTTCAAAACCGAGCCGCTCGACGAAGATGTCACCTGGACCGGACCGATCGACGTCCACCTCAAGGTCTCCACCACCGGAACCGATTCCGATTTCGTCGTGAAAGTAATCGACGTTTTCCCCGGCGACTACCCCGACTTCAACAACCCGCCGCCGGTGCCTGGCGCACCGCCTCGCCTCGAACCCGCCAACGCCATCAAGATGGGCGGCTATCAGCAGTTGATTCGCGGCGAACCATTTCGCGGCAAGTACCGGAAGAGTCTTGAAAAGGCCGAGCCGTTTGTACCCGGCCAGCCAGACTTCATCCGCTTCACGCTGCCGGACGTGGCCCACACGTTCCGCCGCGGCCACCGCATCATGGTGCAAATCCAGAGCTCGTGGTTTCCGCTCACGGATCGCAATCCACAAAAATTTCTCGACATTCCCAACGCCCGCCCCACCGACTTCATCAAGGCCACGCAGCGGGTCTATCTGGGTGGTGCGGATGGCACGCGCCTCGTGGTCAAGGTGCTGCCGTAGGCCCGCGGAGCAGGCGGAGGGCGTTGAAGATCACGAGCAGGGACATGCCCATGTCCGCCGCGACGGCGGCCCAGAGCGAGCCGTGGCCGGTGATAGTCAACAACACGAACAGCGCTTTCACGCCCAGCGCGAGAGCGATGTTGGCCCGGATCACCCGCAGCATTCTTCGCCCATGTCCAATTAGCCACGTCACTTTGCCGAGATCATCGGCCAGCAGTGCCACATCGGCGGCCTCCATGGCGGTATCACTCCCGGCCACGCCCATGGCCATGCCGATGTTCGCGCGGCGCAGGGCCGGGGCGTCATTGATGCCATCCCCCACCATGGCGACCAAGCCGTGGCGTTCGACCAGCTCTTCAATCACCCGGACCTTGTCGGCTGGCAACAGTTCCGCCGCGATGTGCGTGATGCCCACCTCGCGTCCCACGGCTGCGGCCGTGGGCTGATTGTCGCCGGTCAACATCACGACTGGCTCGACGCCCAGGGCCGTCAGTTGCCGGACGGCGGCGGCGGCTTCGGGGCGGACGGTGTCGGCCAGGGCCAGGAAGCCGCACACGTGGCTCTCGTTGCCCACCACGACCACGGTGCGACCGGAGCCGGCCAGTTCGACGAGGCGATCGTGAATGGCGGGAGTCTCCTGTCCCCACTCTGCGAGATAGCGGTGGGAGCCGAGCCAGAACTGCCGGCCCTGCCAAACGCCCACGGCGCCTTTGCCCGGCTGCAGGGTGAAGGACTCGGCGGGTAGCGGATGGACGGAACGATCCTTTCCATAAGCCACAATGGCGCGGGCCATGGGATGGTCGCTGTGTAACTCGAGAGCGACGGCCCGTTCGAGAAGCTCGTTTTCCGTGTGACCAGCCAGCGCCACCACCTCGACCACCGAGGGCTGGCCTGTAGTGAGGGTTCCGGTCTTGTCGAAGGCGATGGCCTTGACGCGCGCGAGGGTCTCCAGATGGACGCCGCCCTTGACAAGAACGCCGGCGCGCGCGGCGGCGGTGAGCGCCGCGACGACGCCCACGGGCGTGGCGATCACCAGCGCGCAGGGGCAGGCGATCACCAGCAGAACGAGCGCCTGGTAGAGCCACTCGGACGCCGACAGGCCGAGGCCGACAACGGGCACGAGGAAGACGAGCGCGGCGAGGCCCATGACGGCCGGGGTGTAGACCGCCGCGAAGCGGTCCACCCATTGTTCGGCCGGGGCACGCTTCTGCTGCGCCTCTTCGACGAGGCGCACGATGTGGGCCAGGGCCGTTTCGCTGCTGGGCTTCGAGGAGCGGACGACCAGCGCTCCGCTGCCGTTCAGGGTTCCGGCGTAGACGAGGGCCCCGGGCTCCTTCGCCACGGGCATGCTTTCGCCGGTAATGGGGGCCTGGTTGACTTCGCTGCACCCGCTTTCGACTTCGCCATCGAGGGGGATCCGTTCGCCGGGGCGGACCTGGAAGAGCGTTCCCACAGCCACCGCTTCGGCCGCCACCTCAGTACCGCCGACGAGCCGGACGCGGCGCGGGGCCAGATGGAGAAGCGCCCCGATGGCTCGGCGGGCGCGGCCGACGCTCCAGGCTTCGAGGGTCAAGGATAGCGAGAACAGAAAGGCGACCGAGGCGGCCTCAAGCCACTCACCGATGGCGATGGCTCCCGCGATGGCGACGACCATCAACAGGTTCATGTCGGGCCGTCCACGCCGGAGGGCGAACCAGGCCTTGGGCAGCACGGGCCCGGCGCCGGCGAGAGTCGCTGCGGCGTAGCCCCAGCGGTCCGCAGGGCCGAGGCCGGCGGCCAGACAGACGCCGCTGGCCACGGTCAGGGCCAGCCGCCAGTCCCGGCCCGCGGGCGGGGCCGGCGCGGCAGCGCCTTCGAGCGTGGCCTCCATGCCGGTTTGGCGGACGGCGGCGATGATCGCGGCGGCCGAAGCGGAGGAGCCGGCGATGGTCATCCGGCCGTTTAGGACATCGAAGGAGAGACGGTCGGCGCCGCCGACCAGAGGACCGATCTCGCGGCGCAGGACCGCCACCTCTTCGGCGCAGTCGAGGCCGCGGATGCGGAAGGTCACCGCTTAAACGAGCTCCAATCCCCGCAGCGGGCCGGTGCTGCTGGCAAAGCTGTCGGCCTCGACGCCCATGCGCTGCATCATCGAGACGAACAGGTTCGAGAGCGGGGCGTTGTTTTCGCGAGGGAACACGAGGTGCTGGCCGTGGCGGAAGCCGCCGCCGGCGAGTAAGATAGGCAAGTTCGTATTATCGTGGATGTTGGCATCGCCCATGTTACTGCCGTAGAATACCATCGTCCGATCGAGTAAGTTCTTCCCGCGGAGGCGGCCAAGGGTAAGGGCGAGGAGCTTCATCTGCTGGCGGTCGATCTCTTCGAGCTGCCGTACTTTGGCGGCATCCTGCCCGTGATGGGAGAGCCCGTGATAGGTTTGCGTTGAGAGTTCGCTTTCGTTGAGTTTGAGGACGGGGGTGACGAAGGCATCGGCCATGAGGGTGACGATGCGGGTGGAGTCGGACTCGAGGGCCAGCTCAGCCATGTCGAGCATGAGGCCGAACTTTTCAAAGAACAGCTTTTTATCTTGAATATCGCCGGGCATGGGGCCGGGCGCCGCGGGCTTGGGCTTCCGCTCCCAGAGGCGGGCGGCGGCCATGCGCTCTTCCACCTCGCGGACGGAGGTAACGTACTGTTCGAGGCGGGCGCGGTCCTCGCGGCCGAGTTCGCCGCTGAAGCGTTTGGTCTCCTCCCGCAGCGTGTCGAGCACACTGCCGCGGCTTTCGAGGCGACGCTTCTGGCGGGCGACGGCTTCGGCATCGCCGGCGAGGAAGAGCCGCTCGTACAGCTGCGGGGCGCTGTCTTCGGCCGGGAGCAGGACGCCGTCGCGGGTCCAGGAGAGGCTGCGGTTGCCTTTGTCGACGTTGACGCCGAGATTGAGCGAGGGGAAGCGGGTGACGGGGCCGAGCTTTTCGGCCACGAACTGGTCAAACGAAATGGAGTTGCGAAAGCCGCTCTTGAAAGCACCGCGCGCGGCGGTGAGCAGGCAGTTATCGGCGCTGTGGCCGCCCGAGACGCCGGGATGGGAGAGGCCGCTGCAGACGGTGAAGTCGCGGCGGAACTCGCCGAGTTCGCGCAGATAGGGAGAGAGGGTGTAGTCCGGGCCGGCCTGATCCGGAAAGAAGTGTTTGGGCAGCACGCCCAAGTTATTGGCGATGAGCAGCATGCGCCGGGGCGGCGCTTGGCCGCCTTGGGCGCGGCATGCGAGCCACGGCAGAGCGAGAGAGACGCCGGCTCCGCGCAGTACGCTTCGTCTGGACCAGGGTTTCATGTTAGTAACTCTCCAGGAAGATCTTACTCGAGACGAATCCAGCCAAGAGATCGCGGGCGCGGTAACCGGCGGGGGCGCAGGCGTCGAGGATCCGTTCCAGTTCGGCGCGGTCGGCGAAGCGGACCGGGGTGCCGGTGGCGTAGACGGTCCATTGGCGGAGGAGGTTGCGGGCCAGGCGCCGGGGATCGGCGGCGAGCAGGGCTTTGAAGTCGCGGATCTCGCGGAAGGCGCGGCCGTCGAGCAATCGGCCGCTCGGGTCGACGGCGCCGGCGACGGTGAAGGCGAAGTCGTGGCCGGTGTGGTCGATGCCGGAGACGCGTTCGCCTTCGGCGGTGCCGCGGTAGTGGGTCCGCCAGCGGCCGAGGACGTCGAAGCTTTCGAGGGCGAGGCCGGCGGGATCGAAGCGCTGGTGGCAGTTGGCGCAGGCGGCCTGGCGGGTGTGGAGGGCGAGCTGTTCGCGGATGGTTTTGGCGCCGCGGATGTCGGGCTCGACGGCGGGCACGCCCGGGGGCGGGGGCGGGGGCGGCTCGCCGAGCAGGCGGTCCATGACCCAGGCGCCGCGGAGGACAGGCGAGGTACCGGTGCCGTTGGCGGTGACCTTGAGCAGGGCGCCCTGCGTGAGCAGGCCGCCGCGGACACTGCCGGGCGGGAGGGCAACGCGGCGGATGGCGGCGCCGTCGACGCCGGGCAGTTCGTAGTGCCGCGCGAGGCGCTCGTTCACATAGACGTAGTCGGCAGCGATCAGCTCTTGGACAGGCCGGTTTTCGCGCAGGAGGGCGGCGAGGGTAGTGAGCGTTTCCCTCTCCATGGACTCGACCAGATACTCGTCGAGTTGATACTCGGGATAGAGGCGTTTGTCGGCATCGTCGCGGCGGAGGTCGCGCAGTTGGAGCCAGGAGTTGGCGAAGGTTTTGGCGAAGCGGTCGAAGGCGGGGCTGGCGACGAGGCGTTCGGTTTCCGAGCGGAGGACGCGGGGGGCGGTTAGGTGGCTGGCGGCGAGCCGGGGGTCGGGCCGGGAGTTGGTGAGGAAGTGGGCGAGGCGGTCGGCGAGGGCGAAGCGGTCGCGGGGGGAGCGGAGGTAGAGAAAGAGATCGGAGCAGAGGACGGCCTGGTAGCCGGTAAGCATAGCTTCGGCGAAGCTATCGCCGGCGTGGAGCCGGGCTTGAACGAGGCCGAGGAAGCGGTCGAGCGCGGCGGCGGGGGCGGGTCCACGACCCGCGTGGGCGAGAAAGCGCTGCAACAGGCGGCGGGCTTCGGCTGGCGGGGCGGCGGGGTGGGGGTCGATGCCGAGGTTGTCGAACAGGACGCGGTGGCTGGGCGGAGGCCAGGTGGCGGGGGGCAGGGGGCCGGTGATTTCGAGCCAGTGGAAGGCGACGCCCGGAGCGCCGCCGGGGGGCAGCGGGGGGAAGCGGTAGCTGCCGGTTTTGCCTTCGGCATCGACCTGCGGGACGGGCAGACCGAGCAGGCCCCATTCAATCGTCTGGCCGGCGCCGAGGGGGACGGTGACGTCATAAACGTGGGAGCCGGGGGTGATTTCGAGAATGCCACCGACGTTCACGACATCTTCGGCGATGTCGTGGTTGGTGGGGCGGCGGCGGCGCAGGGTCATGGGCACCGGCTTGGCGGCGGGGGTGACGCGGAAGTCTTCCTGTTGGAGGACGGCGCGGGCGGCGAAGCGGACGCGGTATTGCCCGGGCGCGGGGGCGGCGAAGCCGATGGGGAAGGCGCCGTAGGGCCAACCGGGGGAGCGGAAGAGGCCCATCTCGAGCGCGGGGTCCTCTTCGAGCTCTTTTGGCATGGGGGTACCGGCTTCACTGGCGACATGAACGCCCTGGTCGCCTTTGATGTAGAACATGGAGCGGCGGGTGCCGGTGCTGCGGACGCCGGGGAAGAGTTTACGGCCCTGGGCGCGGAAGGTGCGGGTGGCGGGGGGGGCCGGGGTGGTGACCATGGCCTGGCGGAGGGCGGCTTCGGCGGCATCGAGATAGGCCGTGAGTTGGACGCGGGAGATATCGAGCGCGGCGGCGGTTTTGGTGAAGTGGTAGGCTTCGCGATCCTCGGGCAGCATCTGGCGGATGGCGAGTTCGGGGAGGGCGAGGACATCGCGGAGATTCTGTTCGTACTCTTCGCGGTTGAGGCGGCGCATGGGGCCGCGGCCGTTGGCGCGGATGTCGGCGAGGTCGGCGGCTTCGAGCGGGGGCCGGAGGGCGGCGAGAAACGGGCGCCGTTCGGCGGGGGGCAGGCCACCGGGGCGGGGGGGCATTTCGCCCTTGTCGACGCGGTCGTAGATGCGGACCCAGCGGTCGCGCACGGCGGGGGATTGGAGGGCGAAGGGGAGGGCGCGGAGATCGAGGCCGCCCTGGGCCGTCTGCCCCGCGTGGCACCCGAGGCAGGAGGAATCGAGGCGCGCGCGAACCGGCGGGGGAAGCTCCGCCGCGGACAGCGTCAGCGCGCAGAGGATCAGCAGAGTTGACCGCATCGCATCCCCATCATACTGATTTCCCTCGCTGCCCGCTTGGCTGGTTTCGATAGCTTTCTGCGCGGGCGCGGCGCGATATGATTGTCGGCACCATGCGCACCCTTCTGTTTCCGATCGCCATCTGCGGGCTGCTTTCCTGCAACTCCACGCCGCCGCCGGCCCCGGCGCCGGTGCTTGAGGCAACGCCGGCCACCATCACCTCCTTCACAGAAGGCCCGACGGCCGATGCCGCCAATAACGTGTATTTCACGGAGACGATCAATCAACGGATCTTCAAACTGTCGGCCGGGGGCCAACTGTCCGTGTTTCGCGAGAACAGCAACACGGCCAACGGGCTGCTGCTGCATCCGGAGGGGTTTCTGGTGGCTTGCGAGGGCGCGTCGCTGAAGGGTCCACAGTTTGGCGGGTCGCCCCACGCGGCGCGGGAGATGAAGCCGCGGGTGACGCGGACGAACCTGGCGACCGGCGAAGTGGAGGTGCTCGCCGATCAGTACGCAGGCCAACCGTTCAACGGACCGAACGATTTGACCCATGACGCGCAGAACCGGATCTACTTTACCGATCTGCCGGGCGGCGCGGTCTACCGGCTCGACCCGGATAAGAAGTTGACCCGCCTGTTGACGCGGCCGGAGATTCAGCGGCCGAACGGGATTGCCATTTCGCCGGATGATAAGACGCTCTATCTGGTGGAGGCTAATAATCAGGAGGGCGGGGCGCGGATGATCCGCGCTTACGATCTATCGCCGGCCGGCGAAGTAAGTAACATGCGCGTGTTCCATAACTTCTATCCAGGGCGCAGCGCCGACGGGCTGTGCATGGACACGCAGGCGAACCTGTACGCCGTGGCCGGACTGCACCAGAAGCGGGGCACGAGCGAGACGCTCGACACCAAGCCCGGGGTGCATGTGTTCAATCCGGCCGGCCAACTGCTGCGGTTCATTGCCGTGCCGGAGGATACGGTAACGAACTGCACGTTCGCGGGGCCGGATAATAAGACTCTGTACGTGACGGCGGGCAAGGGGCTGTACCGGTTCGCCAACGACATAGCCGGGACGCGCCGGTAGGCGGGGGCTAGCTGCGGGCGGCCCACCAGGGGTGGGCCGGTTCCGCCTGCGGGCGCGGCGGGACGCGGGCGGCTTTCATATCGCGATCGAAGGTGGCGGCGAGCGCGGGGTTGGCGGAGGCGAGGTCGTGCTGCTCGGCCGGGTCGGCGGTGAGATCGTAGAGCTCGACGGGTGCGTTCGGCTTGGGGCGGACGGCCTTCCAGTGGCCGCGCCGCATGGCCTGCATGGGGACCTCGTCGACGAAGACGCCGCTCTTGGACTGGTACCGCGGTAACTCCCAATAGAGTTCGGCGTGGGGGGGCTGCGCCTGGCCGAGCAGGGTGGGCAGCACGGAGATGCCGTCGCAGCGGGGGATCTGCTTTACGCCGGCGATCTGCGCGAGGGTGGGCAGGACGTCCTGGAAGGCCCAGGGGAAGCTGCTGACGCGGCCGGCGGGGACGCGGCCGGGCCAGCGGACGATCATGGGGACGCGGATGCCGCCTTCGTAGAGATTGCCCTTGTGGCCCCGGAACGGACCGGTGTTTGAGAAGAAATTGTCGCTGAAGCGAATGCCTCCGTTGTCGCTCGTGAAGAACACGATGGTGTTTTCTTCAAGGCGAAGTTCCTTGAGGAGGGCGAGGACCCGGCCGACGTAGCCGTCGAGGCGCGAGACCATGCCGGCGAAGGCGGCCCGGGGTTCAGGCTGGGGGGCCTGACGGCCGTTTTCGCTCGACAGGGGCGGTCCTTCGGGGAATTTGCCGCGATAGGCGGCGAGAGAATCTTCGGGAACGTGGAAGCCGCCGTGGGGGACGGTGAGGGGGAGGTAGGCGAAGAAGGGACGCTGGCGGTGGCGCCGGATGAAGTCGAGGGCTTTGTCGGCGACCACATCATTGGCGTAGGTCTGGTGGGTGGTGTCGGTGTTGCCGGCGAGGGGATATTCGCGGTCGTTCTGGTAGATAAAGCGCGGGAACTGGAAGTGGGCGTGCGCCTGGTGGAGGAAGCCGACGTGTTCGTCGAAGCCTTTCCGGATGGCGGTGGTAGCCGTTCCGATGTCGCCGAGGCCCCACTTGCCGAAGATGCCGTTGGTGTAACCGGCCTTCTTCAGGAGTTCGGCGACGGTGACATCGGAGGGCAGCAGCGGGACGCCGCCGGGATTGGACCGAACGGAGGTGTGCCCCATATGCATGCCGGTCATGAGGACGCTGCGGGAGGGAGCGCAGACGGTGCAGCCGGCGTAGACGTCGGTGAAGCGGAGGCCCTGGGTGGCGAGGCGGTCGAGGTGGGGGGTGCGGATGTGTTTTTGGCCGTAGCAGCCGAGGTCGCCCCAGCCGAGGTCGTCGGCCATGATCCAGACGATGTTGGGTTGGCGCGGGGCGGCGGGCGGCAGGGCGGAGAGCGCGGCGGTGTGCAGGAAGGTTCGACGGTTCATGTTGGGCAAAGGTTAGAGCAGGATTTCTTTGACGACGCGGCCGAAGACGTCGGTGAGGCGGAAGTCGCGGCCGGTGTAGCGATAGGTGAGGCGTTCGTGGTCGAGGCCGAGTTGGTGGAGCATGGTGGCGTGGAGGTCGTGGATGTGGACCTTGCCTTCGACGGCCTCCCAGCCGAACTCGTCGGTGGCGCCGTGGGCGATGCCGGGCTTAATGCCACCGCCGGCGAGGAACATGGTGAAGCCGCGGGGGTTGTGTTCGCGGCCGCGGTCGCTGGCCGGGGCCTTGCCTTGGGAGAGATCCTGATCAAAAGGGGTGCGGCCGAATTCGCCGCCCCAGAGCAGCAGCGTATCGTCGAGCAGGCCGCGGCCTTTGAGGTCGGCGAGCAGGCCGGCGATAGGCTTGTCGACGGCTTTGCAGCGGACGGGGAGGCTGTCGCGGAGTTTGGCGTGGTGGTCCCAGCCGCCGTCAGTGATCTGCACGAAGCGGACGCCGGCTTCGACGAGGCGGCGGGCCATGAGGCACTGGCGGCCGAAGTCGTCGGTCTCTTTTTCGCCGATGCCATAGAGGGCCTTGGTGACGTCGGTTTCGCGGTCGAGGTCGAGGACGGTGGGGGCTTCCATCTGCATGCGGAAGGCGAGTTCGAACGACGCGACGCGGGCGTCGAGTTCGGCTTCGGCGCCGGCGCGTTCGGCGTCGCGGCGGTTGAGGGCGGCGAGGAAATCGAGTTGGCGGCGCTGGTCGCCGGAGGTGCGGGCGGGATCGCCGAGGTAGCCGAAGCGGGCTTCTTTGGCCTTGCCGGTGCGGCCGAGGGGCGTGCCCTGGTAGGAGGCCGGCAGGAAGCCGCTGCCGTAGAGCTGGGGCGTGCCGCCGTCGCCGCCGAGGGCGGGGCAGATGGTGATGAAGCCGGGGAGGTTGCGGTTCTCCGTGCCGAGGCCGTAGAGCACCCAGGAGCCCATGGACGGGCGGACCTGGACGCTGTGGCCGGTGTGGAGTTGGCGGATGGCCGGGGCGTGGGCTTCGCTGTCGGCGTGCATGCCGTGGAGGAAGCAGATGTCGTCGACGGCGCCGCCGAGGTGGGGGAGCATCTCCGAGATGAGCATGCCGCGCTGGCCGCGGCGGACAAACTTGCCGATGGGTCCGAAGAAGCGGGTGCCGCGGATGCCGGGAGCCTCGTAGTTCTTGGGCAGGGCGAGGGAGAAGGGCTGGCTGTGGCGCTGTTCGAGGGCGGGCTTGTAATCGAACAGGTCCATCTGGGAGGGGCCGCCCTGCATGAAGAGGAAGATCACACGTTTGGCGCGGGCCGCGTGATGCGGGCCGGCCAGGAGGGATTGCAGGGCGGCGAGGCCGAAGCCGCAGGCCGAGCGCCGTAGGAAATCGTGGCGGGTCATCATCGACGGTTACCTCCGATAGAGAAATTCATTGGCGATTAGGAGTGTGTGGCAGAGGCGCTCCCAGGCTTCGGGACGGGCCGGGAGCGAGGCGGTGAAGCTGAGCAGGCGATCGACTTCACCGGGGTCGGGCGGGCGGGCGTAAACGCGGCGGAGGAGTTCGCGGACGCGGTCAGAGTCGGAGCGGTCGCCGGCGAGGGTGAGTTTGGCGAGGGCGGCGGCCTGTTCCTTGACGAAAGGGGCGTTGAGGAGATAGAGCGCCTGGGTGGGGACGGTGGTGGAGGAGCGGGCGCCGGTGATCTGGTTGGTGTCGGGGAAGTCGAACAGGTTGAGGATGTCCATCTCTTCGACCTGTCCTTTGCGGACGGTCGGCTGATAGATGGAGCGGCGGCGGCTGGTGGCGGGGTCGAGCTTGGCGTTGTCGGAGAGGAACTCGGGGCTGCCGAGGTTCATGTTGCCGGGGACCCAGAAGGGGAGCGCGGGGCCGCCGGCGGCGGGGTCGAGCTGGCCGCTGACGGCGAGCATGGCGTCGCGGATGGTTTCGCCTTCGAGGCGGCGGGGGCTCATGCGCCAGAGCAGGCGGTTTTCGGGATCGGCTTCGAGGCCGGCCGGGCGCGGGGCCGAGGCCTGGGCGTAAGCGCGGCTCAGGACGATCTTCCGGATGAGTTTCTTGATCGACCAACCTTCGGCGACGAAGGACGAGGCTAAGTGGTCGAGTAACTCAGGGTGGCTGGGCCGGGCGCCGCGGAGGCCGAAGTTATCGATGGAAGTAACCAGGCCGGCGCCGAACAGATGGTGCCAGATGCGGTTGACGGCAACGCGGGCGGTGAGGGGATTTTCCGGGCGGGTGATCCAGGCGGCGAGGGGGAGGCGGCCGCTGGTGAAATCGGCGATGTCGAGTTTGTGAGCGCCGGCGAGGGCGATGGCGGAGCGCGGGGCGGGTTTGCCGAGCTGGTGGGCGTTGCCGCGGATGTTCACCTGGCAGTCGGCGGGGGTTTCGGCGTCCTGCACGGCGTGGGCGGTGGGGGGGACGACGGGGAGATACTGATAGAGCTTAACGGTTTGGGTGGCTTCCTGGATCTCTTTATCGAGGCGCTTGGCTTCGGGGGTGTCCTTGTCGAGAGGCTTGCGCTCGGCGCGCAGAAGTTCGAGTTTTTCGCGGGCGGCGGTGAGATTGGCCCAGTATTGGCGGGTTTCGGCGGCGCGGGCCGTGAGTTCGTCGGGGAGTTCGGGGAGGATGACGGCGTTGACGTTGCTGAAGACGCCGAGGTCGAGACGGCCGGAGAGGGTGCGGGTGCTGGCGAAGACGCCGGCCATGCCGTAGTAGTCGTCGAGGGTGATGGGGTCGAACTTATGATCGTGGCAGCGGGCGCAGCCGAGGGTAAGGCCGAGCATGGTGCGGCCGACCAGGTCGAGTTGGAGGTCGACGACGTCCATGCGGAGCTGCTCTTTGTCGGCGTTGACGAGGGGCCAGGGGCCGAGGACGAGCAGGCCGGTGGCGATGAGGTTGTTGCGGCGTTCGACGGGGGAGGTCCATTCGAGCTGGTCGCCGGCGAGTTGTTCGGTGAGGAAGCGGTTGTAGGGGACGTCGCGCGCGAGGGCGTCGATGACGTAGTCGCGATAGCGCCAGGCGTGGCGGGCGGGGACGCGGCGGCCGATTTCGATGTTATCGGCGTAGTAAGTCTGGTCGAGCCAGTGGCGGGCCCAGCGTTCGCCGAAGGCCTTGGAGGCGAGGAGGCGGTCGACGACGGCTTCGGGCGAGGGGTGGCGGG
>JADCJL010000088.1 GCA_020247055.1 Acidobacteriaceae bacterium
ACGTCTCTAGCTTCTCACCGCATCGCAGGCTCGCGAAAGGTTCCTCCACTTTTGGTCCCGGTCGCCCGGGTGCGGAGCTTCTGAGGAATCGCGCACAACGGACTCGCTTCGGCCCGGCAGGAGGGGCGCGTTCCTCGCCCGTTGGTGCCGGGCCTGCGCGGCCTGTGCGCTTGGGCGGAGCGCGCTTCCGCAACTTGCCGGCAGCATGACCCTGCCGGGTTCCGGAGATCTCTCCCGGAACTTTTTATGGAGACGGGCAAAACGGAACCGATGCCGGCTCCGTTTTGCGCATTCGCCGAGGGGGCACGCCTCGTTAGCAGGGTGGTGGGTTATTGGTCGCCTAAAAAGTTCGCTCATTTTGGTCGCCTAAGCGGAGTACGCTGGAAGGCTGGCCGCTCTGTAGACCCAACTGAGTGTTGTCACCCCAGAGGACGCTATCGCCCCAGAGCAGACTGTCTCCCCAGAGCAGACTATCTCCCCACAGTAGGCTGTAGCCGCTGGTGGTGGCATCGCTCCAGACCGCGTTCGAGCCCCAGATCGCACCATCGCTCAGAATGAGGTTCTTTCCCCAGACGGTTTGATTGCTCCACGGACCGCCGGAGATACCGGTGAACAGAGAGTTGGCGGCGTGGCTGATTTTTACGCAGCCGATGCCGCCGTTGGTCCCGCCCTGAGTGGAGTTGCAGGTGTAGAGGGCGGCGGGAGAAAGGGCGGGCTTTCCCGCCGGGGCGACATCGGCGTTGTTGAGAGCGGCAAGCACGTCAAGATAGCCGGCGCCGACGGTGAAGACATCGTAGACAACCGTCTGGGTGTTGAATGTGGTCAGGACGGGGAAGGTCTTCGTGGCCGATTTCATCAGTTTCGCCTTAGCGCTGTCTGGCGTGAGGGCTGGGCCCAACTTCTGGGCGAGGAGGGCGGCGGCACCGGCCACCATGGGCGAGGCCATACTGGTACCGCTGAGGTGCAGGAAGTTGCCGGGCGCCGCGAAGGCCATGGACGGGCCGATTTCGCCGTACCAAGTGCGGTTGTCCGGCAAAAGTTCGCTCATTTGGGTCGCAAAGTCGATAGCGGAGTAGAGTCGGTTGCCCGGCGCGACGAGGTCCGGCTTCAGGAACCGGTCAATTCCGCTGGGACCTTTGGAGCTAAAGGAGGCCATTACGTCGTCGGAGCGTCCGGGAGTCTGCTTATCGTTCATGGCGCCGACGGTGATGACGTAGGGATCGATGCCGGGTGAACCGATGGTGCCATACCCGTTGATCCAGTACTTTTTCCCTTTGCTGTCCGTCACGACGTCGACACGGCCCAGGTTCCCAGCAGCGACGACGACCGTGATGCCGGCCCGCCAAGCCCGTTCGACGGCTTGACAGAGGGGGTCCCTCGTGTACGATTCATAGACGCGGCGGCCCAGCGAGAGGTTCATGACGCGAATGTTGAACTGGGTTCTAAGTTGAATAGCCCGGTCGATGGCCAGGATAGCGGCGGAGTCTGTGCCGGCGCCCACGTTGTTGAGGACGCGGAGGTCGATGAGATGGGACTTCGGGGCCACGCCGACAAAGCGGGCCTTCGGAGAGGGAACCTTTTCGATGATGGCTTGTCCCTTATTCTCGGCGGTGCATCGTCCGTTACCCGCCACGATGCCGGCGACATGGGTGCCGTGGCCCCAGGGGTCATTGGGGGTAGGACGTGCTCCGCTCGAATTGTTCCCATTCATTCCTGGCGTCGCGACATCTGGCGGAGCGAAGTTCTGGCGGAAGACGACCCGGCTGTTCATGCAGGTATCATCATTCAGGTCGAGATGGGGGTTGATCCCGCTATCGATGATGGCGATACCGATGCCGCGGCCATCGAAGCCTGAGTTTTGGGCCGCATCGGCGCCAACGGCGGGGATGGCGTGGTTGAGGTTGGCGGAGATTTCGCGGTCGGGGGAGATGTATATGACGCGGGGATCCTTCGCGAGGGAGGCGAGGGCGGCTCCGGTGACGCGGGCGGCGAGGCCGTTGATCAGGCCGAGTTCGCGGACAGGACGTTGGGAGGCGAGGTTGACACCGCCGAGAGCAAGGGGGCGCGCAGGGCGCGCGGCGCCGGGGCGCGGAGCGGAAGTTTCTTCGAGTTGGATGATGACGTCGATGGGCTCGTTGGGATCGAGGTTGGCGAGGTCCGGGGCGAGCTTGCCGGGCTGGGCGAAGAGGGGGACAACGGAGGAGAGGAGTACCAGAGCGGCGGTACGCAATCGGATGGTCGGGTAAAGCATAAGGGTTCCTTCTTGAAATCTGGTTTCTGACGTTCGTGGGAGGCCGGGCGCTTTGAGGGGGAAGCGGGCGCTTGAACGGTACGAATGATTTAATCTTGGAGCCTTTTTTTGCGTGGTCGAATGGGAAAGGAGGTTCATTTTGGGGCGGGACGCGGGTACGGGAGTAAGTTCCTTTTTATCGGGGAGTAAGAAGAATCGGCGCGTGGGTGGAAGGTGCATACAGGTTACTGACCATGCTTACCGGGGAGGGAGTTTCCGCAGGGGAAGTCGAGTCCCGCCGCCCGCTTGGACTTTCGGCCTGGGTGGAAGCTCATCCCGAGCGGCGTTCCCTGCGTTTTGGCTGCGGCTCGAGTGCCGTGTACGCGGACCGGTTGCGGGGGAGTGAGTTTGTATTCAGTGAGGGTTTCCAATCTGGCTTGGGGAGAGCGGCTTGGGGGGGCTTGGGAGGGGGAAGATCGGAGTTACGGGGCCGCCGGCTTCCCCTTGCCGTTCGCGACCGTCCCGGCAGACGTCAGCGCAAACATCGGTACTGTCCCGGCGAACGGCGCGCATTTCGATGGTAATGGCTGCCTGGATTGGCCGGGATGGCCGTGAGTTGGCAGCCATCCCGGGGGGCGATCCAGCGCTGATTTGGCGTGGCGAGGTGCGAGGAAACGGGTTCGCCACTTCGACTCGGAGGGGGGCTCCGTGTACTCCGTGATTCGTCAGGCCAGGAGAGGCCGGGGTGCGTGAGGAGCTATCCGGTGGGCGACAACGGCAACAGAATCGTCAATTCGAATCCTCCCCGCTCGAGGTTACGCGCCAGGACGGAGCCGCGATGCAGAGCAACAGCCCGTTTGACGATCGCCAGGCCGACGCCAAACCCGAGTCCTCCGTGAGCGGGGTACTGCGGTGCCCGATAGAAGGGTTCGAAGATGGAGTCGAGGTGTTCCGGCCGAACGCCAGACCCCTGGACCCGCACTGTAATGCTATATTTTCCCGCCGGTGCCGAGCCCGCACGAACGGTGACGCAGCTCCCTGGTGGGGTGTAGCGGATCGCATTGCGAATCACATTCTCGATGGCTTCGCGCAACAGCTCCCGATCCCCCATAATGCGGCCGGTATCGACCTGCTCCAAAACGATAGTCCGCTGAGGCGCCGAAGCCTCGAAGGTGGCATCGGATACGATGCTTTCGAGAAACTCCTAGAGCGCAATCGGGGCGCAATGCTCAGAAGTCCGCAGCAATTCCAAGCGTGATAAACGCAGGATGCGTTCGATGAGTTCGTTGAGCCGCTGGGTTTCCTGGTCGATGCGGTTCCAACAGACATCGATCTCACCGGGCCTCGCCGCCCGAGCGTTATCGACGGCCAAGCCCAGGCGGGTTAGTGGAGTGCGTAACTTATGAGAGACATCCCGCAACAGTTGGCGCGGCGCATTGACGAGGGACTCAATGCGGGCAGCCATCTCGTCAAAGTCGCCGGCCAGTGCCGTGAACTCGGGCATGTAGCGGGGAGACTCGCCGACGCGAGACCGCGCCGAGAGGTTGCCGGAAGCGAAACGGCGGGTGGCGTCGCGTAACCTCGCCAATGGGGCAGCCAGCTCTTTGGATGGTCACCCACGCGCCACCAATTGGGGTGTTCGAGGGGGAGCGGCAGATTCCGCTGGAGCCGACCGGTCAGGGGGCGTATGCGACGGGGCGAGGGGGGACGAGGGGAAGCGTTGGATTGCCGCGCGGCGGTTACGGGCGGACGCCAGATCGAGACAGCGTTACGATGTTACGGTCGAGGGGGATCGGCAGTGAAAGATTGGGGCCCCAGGTCTTAAGTTCGGGAGGATCGTCGCGGATCTGTTGGTGGCCCGGCAGGAGAGGAGATTCTCCCGTGTCCCGGAGTTCTCTTTGTGTTATGCGGGTGGGAGGTTACCCCGGTCAGCCGCGCTACGATAGCCCAAACCGGGCGAAATCAGAGCCGTCTCCCCGATTGACACGGTAGACTTTTTACAGGTGACCATGATATCCCGACTCTCCTTTTTTTTAGGAACGCGCACAACGGACTCGCTTCGGCCCGGCAGGAGGGGCGAGATCCTCGCCCGTTGGGGCCGGGCCTTCGCGGCCTGTGCGCTCGTTGTTGCCTTTCTTACGGCGCTATGCACGGCAGTACCGGAGGCGTGGGGGCAGGAGCCACCCGCTTTGCGGATTCCCGGGGCGGTTTCGCCCGTCCGCTACGAGGCCACGCTGCGTCTGATCCCCGCCGAGGAGGAGTTTCGCGGCTCGATCCGGATTGCGGTGCGCGCCGACGAATCGGCGCCAACGATCTGGCTGCACGCGACGAAAGAGATGACCATCGAAAGGGCGACCATCCAGAGCACAACGGGAGGCAAGCGGCCGGCGAAGGTGATCCGGCCCGCCGACACAGACTGGCTCGGACTGGTGCCCGCGGGTGGCTCGCTGGCCAAGGGCGCGACGGCGGAGATCGAGATTGCTTACCGGAGCCGGCTCGACACCAAGAACAGCAGCGGGGTTTTCCGCGGCATGGACGGGGGCACGGCCTATCTCTACACGCAGTTCGAGCCGATCGACGCCCGCCGCGCCTTTCCCTGCTTCGACGAGCCGCGCTACAAGGTGCCGTGGCAGTTGACGCTCGAGGTGAAGAAAGAGCACGAAGCCTTTGCCAACACGGCGCCCGTGCGGGAGACAGCGACCGAAGGCGGCGCCATGAAGCGCATCGAGTTTGCTCCCACCAAGCCGCTTCCCTCCTATCTGCTGGCTTTCGCGGTGGGCCCGTTTGAGATCGTGCCCGCCGGGCTGGCCGGGCGCACGAAGGCGCCGGTGCGCATTATCGTGCCCAAAGGGCGCAAGGCGGAGGCCGCCTACGCGGTGGAGGTGACGCCGAAGATTCTGGCGGCGCTCGAGGAGTATTTCGACATTCCGTATCCGTACGGGAAGCTGGATCAGATTGCCGTACCGCTATTTGGCGGGGCGATGGAGAATCCGGGACTGGTGACCTACGCCGATACGCTGCTGCTGGGCCGCCGGGAGGCCGATACGATTGGGCGGAAGCGGAGCTATTTTGAAGTCTGCGCGCATGAGCTGGCGCACCAGTGGTTTGGTGACCTGGTGACGATGCCGTGGTGGAACGACCTGTGGCTGAACGAATCGTTCGCCACCTGGATGGCGGCCAAGATCACGCAACAGGCGCACCCGGAATGGAACGTGGATGTCCAAAGTGTTACCGAAACACTGCAGATCATGGGACAGGACGGGCTGTCGAGCGCGCGCCGGATCCGGCAGCCGGTGGAGTCGAACAACGACATCGCGAACGCCTTTGACGGGATCACGTATTTGAAGGGCGGGGCGGTGGTGCAGATGATTGAGACGTGGATTGGCGAGGCCGACTTCCGTGCGGGCGTGCGGAGCTACATGCGCAAGCACGCCTATGGCAGCGCGCGGGCGGAGGACTTTTTCGGAGCGCTGAGCGCGGTGGCCAAGGGCAAGGACGTGACGGCGACGGCGAGTACGTTTCTCGACCAGGGGGGCGTGCCGGAAGTGAGCCTGTCGCTGCGGTGCGAGAGGGGCAAAAAGCCGGTGGCGACGCTGGCGCAGCGGCGGTTTCTGCCGCTGGGTTCGAAGGCGAAGGCGGATCAGAGCTGGCGGATCCCGGTGTGTCTGCAGTGGGCGGGCGGGGGGCGGCAGTGCACGATGCTGGCCGGGAGTGAGCCGCAGGAGGTGGAGTTGGCTGCGACGGGGTGCCCGGAGTGGATTCTGGGGAATGAGAACATGAGTGGGTACTACCGGACGCGCTACGGGGGCGAGTGGTTCGGCAAGCTGATGGCGGCGGGCTACGATACGCTGCCGCTGCGGGTGCGCACGGGGCTGCTGGGCGAGGCGACGGCGATGGCGAGCGCGGGACTGCTGCCGCTGCCGGATGCGTTGGCGCTGGTGGCGAAGGCTAAGGACGCCCGGGAGAGAGAGGTGGTGCGGGGCGGGGTGGGCCTGTTGCGAACCTTTCAATCGCTGACGCCGCCCGAGCTGCGCCCGAACCTGGCGCGGCTGGTGCGGGGCGCTTTTGGGGCTCGCGCGCGGGAGTTGGGATGGGTGCACCGGCCGGGTGACAGCGACGATACGAAGCTGCTGCGGGCGGCGCTGGTGCCCTACGCGGCGGTGCGGGGCGACGACCCGGAGCTTCTCGATAAGGCGCGGGAGCTGGCGCTGGCGAGTTTGGGAGACTGGAAGTCGCTGCCGGAGGATATGCGGGATGCGGTGCTGTCGGCGGCGGCGGCGCGGCGGGGGGACGGGGTTTTGTTTGACCGCTACCTGGAGGCGGCGCGGGCGGCGAAGGATGCGCGGGATCGGCGGACAATGCTTTCAGCGCTGGCGAGCGTGGAGGAGCCGGGGCTGGTGGCGCGGGCGCAGCAGCTGTTTCTGGCGGGCGGCTTTGACGCGCGCGAGGCGGTGAGTCTGCTGTTTGCGGGGATGGATTCCGCGGGGCAGCGGCGGGCGGCGTTCGACTTCACGAAGGCGAATCTGGCGGAGGTGGAGAAGCGGATTCCGGCAGATATCACGGGGGCGAAGGGTGCGATGGCGATTTTTACGACATCGCGATTCTGCAGCGCGCCGGAGCGGGCGGAGGCCGAGGCGCTATTTGGCGAGCGAGCGAAGGCGTACGGCGGGGGGCCGCGAACGATGGCGCAGGTACTGGAGTCGATTGATTTGTGTGCGGCCAGGAGGGCGGCGCAGGAGAGAGAGGTGGTAGAGATCCTGTCGCGCTACTGAGCGGGGGATTGAACACGCTGGGTAGCTCCCCGGCGGACGCACGGTTCCGTATGCGGCGAGAGGCGGGAGGAACCGACCCACAGGGAACCGCGCGCGATACCGCGTTGTTTGGTGGGACCGTTCCCGGTTGACCCGCCGCTTGCCGCTCCGGGAGTGGTTCGTCTATTGATCTCTCGGAGACCAGCCGGGCCGGGTTTGCAGAGGGGGGCCGCCGGGTAAACGGAGTGGTGGGTGATTGGGCGTTCGAGCCAAGTGCGCTGAGACCATTACCCCGCATGGCGGCATCGCCCTTGGGGCTGGTGCGGTTTCTGGACGGACCCACCGCGCAGAGGAGGCAGCGGTCGGAGGTGGTTCAAAAGTGGGCTCTGAGCGAGAATCTGTAAAACCACACATTTTAGGCTGCATTCTGCAGAACCAGGAATTCGGTCCGGCTGGCCGCCATGTGCTGGGCCTTGAGCAACAGGTAGCGTAGATTCCGGTATCCCCGGCCGCGCCGCATGATCGACTTGATGTTGCCGTTGAT